>CAZDHE010000008.1:0-38062 GCA_964505305.1 uncultured Bdellovibrionales bacterium | reverse complement strand
GAAAAAGAAATTAACCTCAAGAAGAGGTCTTCGATAGTGGAGAAGTTGAAGGTTTAGAAAGTGAAGAAAGTGGAGAAAGTGGAGAAAGTGGAGAAAGTAAAAAAAGTGGAGAAAGTGTGAAAGTAGAGAAAGTGGAGAAAGTGGAGAAAGTGGAGAAAGTGAAGGCAAGTAGAGAAAGTAAAGAAAGTGGAAACAAGTGGGAATTTGAGTTTCTCCCTCCCCTTGCTTCTTAATTCTTGCTTCTTTCATGATTTTTGTCCCGAGTACTCGGGATTGAATTTTCAATCTCTTGTTTCTTCCTCGAAACCTTGACAAACAACTTCATTGATTTAAAATAAGAACATAGAGAACAGGCAACCGAAGAATAAATCCGAAGAGAAACTCTGAAAGAAAGGCTTTAGCCATTTTAGAAAACAAACCCAAGCGGTAATCAAATAACTATTTTAAAAAAATCAGGATTGTGCAATAATGGAAAATAGGCGGAGATTGACCAGTGACCAGTGACTAATAACCAGTGACTGATAACTCAAAACCAATTACCAATTACCAATCAACCAATTTACTTTCTTTACTTGCCTTAACTTTCACACTTTCAACTTAACACCCACTTTTAAAACCAATTCAACATAGATATGAAAATTAAGCCAAAACCCTTTTTGAAAAACAAAAGAAAGGAAGAAAAAAAAGCGCGGAAACTTTCCAATTTCCAATCTAAAAAATTCCTTTTATTTTTTTTAACCATCATAACCCTTTCAACCGCTTTGGGAATTTTTGTCTACTTTGCCGATCCCCAAACCAGATCCGCCACTTTCGGCTGGATTCAGGAAGACTGGTCCGGAGGCAACAGCGAAAACACCGCTACTCACGAAAACGACCAGACCGGCTGGAGTGAATTCTCTAACAAAGAAGAGGGAGTTAATGTTTCTAATACCGGAGAAGTAACCTTGCAAAATACTACTCACCAACATACCTCCGATACCGGCACCGACTTTGAAAACTGGACGTTGAGTAACACAGAAGTCTCCGGAGACTCTATTGTCTTAAAACAAAGCGATTTTACCTGCGGAACCAGTACAATTCAAGATGCCGACGGTAATTCCTATGAAACCGTTCAAATCAATGACCAATGCTGGATGGCGGAAAATATGCGAACCACTACTTATCCCGACGGAACCTCCATCACCAAAGGCCCCTCCTCAGACGGCGCCTCCGGCTGGGACACCGACGAGGGCTACTACTCCTGTCCACCCAACTCCTCAAACGACGGCGAAGACTGCGCCGCCGCCGACTCCTTAGGCATGCTTTACCAATGGTCTGCCGCCATGACAGGCTCCACCACCGAAGGCACACAAGGCATCTGCCCGGACGGCTGGCACGTGCCGACCGACGATGAATGGCACGCCTTAGAAGATTACCTCACTGCCGACGGCAACACTTGCGACTCCACCAGAGACGGAGACTGGGACTGCGACCCGGCCGGCTCCAAATTAGCCGGCAACGATGCCGAGGACGAGGATTGGAATTCCGGCACTCTCACTAATCACTCCGACTTCGACTCCTCCGGTTTCAATGCCTCTCCTTCCGGTTACCGTGTCACTAATGGCGGTTACGACGATCGTTCCAGCGACGCCAACTTTTGGTCTTCGTCTGAGAGTGGTGGTTATGCCTGGAGACGAAACCTGCGTGACAGTTATTCTACGGTCCACCGCGATGACAACGATAAGGCATTCGGTTTTTCTGTCCGTTGCCTCAAGGATTAGTTAAGAAGTAAGAGCGAGAAAGCCCAAAGCTTAAATTGCAAATCAATGACAAATGTCAAATTTTGGTATCTGAGCTTTATTTAACATTTTAGCCTTTGAAATTTGGATTTGATTTGACATTTGTCCCGAGTACTCGGGATTGACATTTGTCATTTCAACCCCTTGCTTCTTAATTCTTGTCCCTTTTTATAACTAAACCCGACAAACAGTGATTGTCGGGTTTAGAAGAGTATTTCGCGCAAGGTGTGAAACATAAAATGGCTATTTCGGCTATTTCGAGATTTTTTAAGGTTGGTTATTGGAGAAAGGCTTGTTTTGGCAGGGGAGTTTTGGGAAAAGACGAATAGGGCGCCAAGATTTTCTTGACTTTTGGAGCAAGATTGGGTAGACTGTTTAAAGTTTGATTTGTTGGCAAGGTCTTAAAGTTAGAGTTTAATTTAATAAAATATTTTATTATGCTGATTATTAGATACCGAAGAGCAGGTAAAAGAAATGCGCCTCAGTACAAAGTTGTTGTTGCTGAGAATTCTTCTCCGGTGCAGGGTAAATTTGTGGAATCTTTGGGGAGTTATAATCCTCACAGCAAAGAGGTTATTCTCAAGAAAGAAAGAGTAAAGCATTGGCTGGAAAAGGGAGCTCAATGTTCTGATTCCGTTCATAATCTATTGGTTTCTCAGGGAATTTTAAAAACCTCAAAGAGAAAGGTGAATATTCCTAAAAAGGAAGAAGGCGCAACTGAAGAAGCAGTCTCTAAGGAGCAAGTGGAAAAACAAGAAGCGCAATCCTCTCAAGAGCAAAAAGAGGAGGTTAAAGAAAAAGAAGAGAAAGAGCTTGAAAAAGAAGGAAACGAAGAAAAAGCTGTTGGCCCCAAGGATAAAGATGCCAAGGAGAAAAAGAACGGATAGCAGCGGCTTGACTTTTTTTGAGCTTGTGCTACAATAAAAATGTTTTGCAGAATTATTTGTCTGAACTTTATTAATTTATCTTCCGCAGACATCGGGCGTTTAATAAGTCCCGACGAGGAAAAGCATTTATTAAGGATTAGATAGCTTAGCGGCTTTTTGTCTTTAATAATTGTTTTAAGCAGTTTAATTAGAAGGGTTTTCCCGTTTGAATTGCTTGATTCCTCAAGAGTCTGCTTTGATAAGCGGATTTTTTTGTTTAAAGAATAATATTAAATTATGTTTACCAGGAAGCAAAAAGAAGAGTTTGTTTCTCAATTAGCCGATCAGATTAAGGAGAGCAAAGCTACCGCCGTTTTTGATTATAAGGGATTGAGTGTTTCCGATATGGCTGAAGCCAGGGGAAAATTGAGAGAAAACGGAGCGGAAATGCTGATTACTAAAAAGTCTCTGGCCACCTTAGCTTTCAAGAAGGCGGGGATAGATGTTAATGTAAGAGAATATCAAGGCCAAGCAGCAATTGCTTTGGGAGGTGAAAATGAAATTTCTATTCCAAAGGCATTGGTGGAATTTGCCAAAAGCAAAGATACGCCGGAAAGGGTTTTGGGGGGTACTTTAGAGGGAGTCGTAATTTCCGGAGATAAAATGATTCAGCTTTCCAAACTGCCCACCAGAGAAGAACTTTTGGCAAAAACCGTGGGAACTTTGCAAGCCCCGATTTCCGGATTTGTGAGTGTTTTGTCCGGCAATTTAAGAGGATTGGCGGGGGTTTTGAATGCTATCAAGGAAAACAAGGAGGCTCAAGCCTAAAAAGTTTATTTTTTAATAAATTAAGTAATTAATTTTAGTTATTATGACTGAAGAAAAAAAGACAGCTGAGGCGGAGGAAAAAAAGCAAGATTCCGCTGAAGCTCAAGAAGAACAAGTGGAAGTTCCTGAGAAGTTTAAGGGAATTGTGGAAGAAATTGAGAAAATGAGTGTTTTGGATCTTTCCGAACTTGTTAAGGTGTTGGAGGATAAATTCGGAGTTAGCGCCGCCGCTCCCGTGGCCGCCGCTCCCGCCGCCGGCGGAGCAGGTGAAGGAGAAGAGGCAACTACTGAAGAAAAGTCTGAATTTGATGTGGAGTTGACTTCTGCCGGAAATCAAAAAATTGGCGTTATTAAGATTGTGAAAGAAATTACCGGAAAGGGCTTGAAAGACGCTAAGGCTTTGGTAGATGTGGCGCCTGCGGTTATAAAGGAAAAAGCTCCCAAAGAAGAGGCGGAAGAATTGAAAAAGAAATTGGAAGAAGCCGGAGCAGGCGTAGAGTTGAAGTAGGTTTTTTCTCAAAAGAATTTAGAATTTATTAAAACCGGCCTCTTAAGGGCCGGTTTTTTATTGAAAACTTTTCCGGAAACGGTTTATTTGTGGGAAGTTTGCGCTAAATCACTCTGCCTATCCACAGAATAATAAAAATTCCGAAAGCGTTAAAGGTAAAGGCTACTGTGGAGAAGGCCAGAAGAGACATATTTTTTGACCAAGACAAAAGAGCAACAGCCAATTCATCCGGCAAAGGAGTGGCGGAGATAAATCCGGCAAAGGCCGGTAAAATATAAATTCTGGCAAAAGAAGGTATATATTTTTTTACTTTTTGAATAGTCCACTGGAGGAGTTTATTGCGAGATAATTCATCCAATTCTGTAGCAATAGAAATTTTTAAGGCTCTAAAAACCAAAAAATTTCCCACAATAACTCCCGCTGTGGCGACAATTCCGGCTATCCAAAAATTTTGCATATTTGCAATAATTAGAAGAGAGGCCACCGAAGGGCCGGTGGTAAAGCCGTAAACAAAGAATACTCCCGCCAGAAAAGTTCCCAGATAACCCAGTTGCTGTAAAATAGCGTGAAAGTGGAAATTGTTGTCATCCTTGTAGATTAAATATCCGAAAAAAATTGATGTAGCCAAAAGCAGCATTTTGGGATATTTGATTTTGGAAAAAAGCCTTTTTAAAAATAGTCGATTATTTGAGTTTTTTCTAAAATTAAACATAAGCGGAATTATTTTTAGAGGGATAAAAATATTAAAATTTTTGAAAGGTTATTTTCATAAAGAATTTTCTTTAAAGATATATTAATCTTACAACTAAAATAGGATATTGAAAAGATTATAACTTATCAATAAATTAAAAGCTTAATTTTAGTAAATATTAATATAAAAAGAAAGAAGCAATAAACCTATTGACATTTTTCTAAAAATATGCTAGTATCAAACGTCGTCCTTTTGAAGGATGATTTTTGTTTTAACCTCTTTAAAAAGCTAAAGCTGTTTTTTAAAAGTTAAAGCAAATCCGTCTATTAAGCCTTATCTTGTCGGATTTGGCATGTAGGCGGGTCGCTGTAAAGCGGCATTACATCTTTGAAAGTTTAATGAGATTAGCAAGCATTTTGATTGCTATGCGATTATTGTTGATGATTGTTTTTCCGGTAGAGGTAATGGCTTATGAGAATGACAATCCGGAAAAAGATGAAAAACAAAATGCTTTAACGGAATCTCAAAAACAAACTAAAATATTTACTATGTCGGATTTTATCCTAAAAAATACGGCAAGTGTTCGAGAAGACGGTGAGGACAGAAGTGTTAAAGGTTATTCTACCTCTATTACCGCTGAAGAGTCTGTTGATGGCAAAGAAACCGATATTACAGTTACCGGATACTCCTCTACGCCGGATCAATGCTCGGGAAATCCTTTTATCACCGCCAGCGGAGCCAGGGTTCATAAGGGAACCATGGCTTGCCCGCCGGAATATCCTTTTGGAACTAAGATTGAAATCGAAGGAATGGGGACCTATGTTTGTGAAGACAGGGGCGGAGCTATTAAAGGAAACCACTTCGATATGTGGTTTGAGTCCAGAGGAGAAGCTTTAAACTGGGGTGTTAGAACTGTAAAAGCCAAAATAGATTCTTCCAAATAAATAGGACGAGATTGAGTTATTTAAACCGTCCCGCTTTACGCGGGGCGGTTTTTGTTTGCAATTAAGTTAAAGAAATCTTATTATAAAAGAAAAGGAAGTTTATTTTTGTAAGAAAAATTGTTTTAAAATTGTTTTAAGAAAATCATCGCTTAAGTTTATTTTTCAAGGATAGTTTTTAAATTAAAAAGAAATATATGGATTTCAAAAAAAGAGCTTTACAGTTGCACTCCAAGCATAGAGGAAAGATAGAGATTAAAACTAAGTTTGCTTTAAATTCCAAAGAAAAATTGGCTTTGGCTTATACTCCCGGAGTGGCTGAGGTTTCCAGGCAAATCGCTCAAGACAAGAAAAGGGTAAACGAGTACACTAATAGAGCCAATCAGGTGGCCATTGTTTCTGACGGAACAGCCGTTTTGGGACTTGGCGATGTTGGTCCCGAAGCGGGATTGCCGGTTATGGAAGGCAAAGCGGCCATTTTCAAAAACTTTGCCGGAATTGATGCGGTTCCTTTGTGCGTCAAGGCGGCTACCGTAGAGGAAATAGTGAATTTTTGCCGGCAAATTCAAC
Organism: uncultured Bdellovibrionales bacterium; assembly: GCA_964505305.1. Lineage (GTDB taxonomy): Bacteria > Patescibacteriota > Minisyncoccia > Moranbacterales > DUUL01 > JAXHLG01. The sequence continues at coordinate 31,880 of CAZDHE010000008.1, read as the reverse complement.
CCAGCTTTGCCGGCATAAACTTGGAGGACATTTCCGCTCCCCGGTGTTTTGAGGTTTTGGAGAAGCTGGAAAAAGAGCTTTTCATTCCGGTTTTTCATGATGATCAAGATGGAACCGCTATTGTAACTTTGGCCGCTTTGATAAACTCTTTGAAAATTGTTGGAAAAAAGAAGCAGGAGATAAAAGTGGTAATCAACGGCGCGGGAGCGGCGGGAATATCTATAGCGCGGCTTTTAAAAGGGTATGGAGTAAAACGCATTTCTTTAATAGATAGTAAAGGAGAGATTACATCAGAAAGAACCGATTTGAATAATTTTAAAGCTAAAACAGTCGAATTGCTTGATTTAAAAGGAAATAGCAGGAGTTTAAAGAAAAGCGTTGCCGGGGCGGATGTTTTTATCGGTGTTTCTTTGGCTGGATTGCTAAAAAAAGAAATGGTTCAAAAAATGAACAAAGATTCGATTATTTTTGCTATGGCAAATCCGGATTCGGAAATTCATCCCCAAGAGGCCTTAAAAGTTGGAGCCGCCGTAGTGGGAACCGGCAGATCTGATTTTCCCAATCAAATTAATAACGCGTTGGTTTTCCCGGGAATATTCAGAGGCTTGCTGGACAATGGAAAAAAGAAAGTTAGTCAAGAAATGAAGATAAAAACCGCCGAAGCGATTGCAAATGTAGTTAAAAAACCGAACCCAAAAAGAATTTTGCCGGCGGTTTTGGATAAGAAAGTTGTTTTTGCCATTGGTAAAGCAGTGAGGGGCGGATAGGAAAGTGTGAGAGCAAAATTCGCCCAAGGCCGGGCGGATAAGAAGCAAGATCTTGAAATGTTAAATGATAAACCCGCTAAAATGTCAAAAATCAAAGCTCAAAAGTCAAAACTACAACTCAAAGCTTAAAGTTTAAATAGAAGTAAGAAAAAAGAAGCAAGAAGCAACAAGGAGCAAGAAGCAAGGGATGGAAACTCAAAAGTCAATCCCGAGTACTCGGGACAAAAGTCAAAGCTACAACTTAAAAGTCAAAACTTTTACGTTTTAATGTTTCCCCTTTTTTTCATAGTTAAGATACTTGAGGCTAGCATATTGGAATTTTCTTTAATTTCTTTCAAATCTTTTTGGATTCTTGATCGGTTGGTTTTTCCTTTATCGGTTCCGTTTTTCAGGGGCTGTTTCCAAAGAGAGGCAATAGGCTTGGTGCTTTAAATTATTGGGCTTAGTTTTATTATCAGTCATTTTTAATTTAGATAAATTTTAGGTTTAAGGTTTAAGTTTTTAACCGTAAATTTTAGCTTTGAGCTGTGGCTTTGAGGTTCGACTTTTGACTTTTGAGTTTTGATATTTTAAACCCTTGCCTCTTAATTCTTGCTTCCCGACTCTTTTATAGCTAAACCCGACAAACACTGATTGTCGGGTTTAGAAAAGAGAGGTCTAGCTTCTAAAAAGGTGTTTTTACAACTCAAGGTTTTTAGTTTAAAGAGTTTTTATGAAAAGTAATGATTTGAATCAAAAACAATTGCCAGATTCTCCCGGTGTTTATTTTTTTCTGGATAAGCGGAAAAAGATTTTGTATATTGGCAGAGCTACTTCTTTAAAAAACAGAGTGAGAAGCTATTTTTCTTCTGATATAGCTGATAAGCGAAGCGAGAGTATTGCCGAGATGGTAAGACATTCTTACAAGGTTGATTTTAGAGAAACGGATTCGGTTTTGGAAGCGGTGATTTTGGAAGCGGAAATGATTAAAAAATACCGCCCTTTGTATAATGTCAAAGAAAAAGACGATAAAAGCTTTAATTTTGTGGTTATTACCAAGGAAGATTTTCCAAGAATTTTAACGGTCAGAGGCAGGGAATTGGAAAAAAATTTTTCCGCAAAAGATATCAAATACAAGTTCGGTCCTTTTCCGCAGGGAGGTCTATTAAAAGAGGCGATGAAGATAGTTCGCAAGATTTTTCCTTATAGAGATAGATGCGTTCCGCTTTCGGAATTAAAGGATAATTCTCAAGCCCGGCCCTGCTTTAATTGCCAGATAGGGCTTTGCCCCGGTGTCTGCTGCGGCTTGGTGGACAGAAAAGAATACAATCGCATTGTTAACCACATTAGACTTTTTTTTCAAGGTAGAAAAAAGGATTTATTACAAAAATTGAAAAGGCAAATGCGCGAATATGCTCAAAAGGAAGAATTTGAAAAGGCCGGCAAAATAAAACAAACTATATTTGCCTTGGAGCATATTTCGGATATTTCTTTAATGAAAAAAGAAACAAGCGAAAAAGGGGAGGATTTCAGAATAGAAGGCTATGATATTTCTCATTTAAGCCAAACGGAGGCGGTGGGAGCGATGGTGGTTATTCAAGAAAGCCTTCCGAAGAAGGATGAATATCGTAAGTTTAAAATTCGCCAAGCTCCAGCCGGAGACGATAACGCCTGCTTAAGGGAAATGCTGAGAAGAAGATTGAGGCATAAAGAATGGCAACTGCCTGATTTGATTGTAGCGGACGGAGGAACGGCTCAAAGAAATAGTATTTTATTTGTTTTGGAAAAAATGAACTTAAATATCCCCGCGGTGGGAGTAGTTAAAGATAATCACCACAAGCCCAAGGAAATTATAGGAGATTTAAGCGTTAGAGAAAAATATAAAGAGGAAATTTTATTAGCTGATGCGGAGGCGCATCGTTTTGCCATCGAGTTCCAGAAAAAGAGAAGAAAGATTGATAAAAAAGCGTAGGAAGCTTATTTTGTGAAATTGATTCTCAAGAGGAGTTAATTTTTTGAAGCGAAGCCAGCTATGGAAGTGAATCTTGTTCTGAGTTCGCGGGATTAACGCTTGCCCTTTCAATCTCTTGCTTCTTGAGTTTCGATTATTGTTTTTTGTTTCCGGTTTATTGTTTTTCTGAATATACTGCACTGCCATATAGCCTGTTTAGGAAGAGATTAATTTAAAACTGTTTAGGAAAAAGTTGCACTTTTTTAAAGAAAGTCTTGACAGGAATTTTATTGATTGTTATATTTCTCATTGAGGTTGAAGATAAGTAATTTAGGTTTTAAAATTATTCAAAGGAAAACCTGTTTATTTTTAGTCCCGTTTAAATTTAATGCAGAACAAAAAAATCAATTTACAAACTTAAAGTTGCCGGTTTTGTTTCTTTTTTGAGCACAAAACCGCAAAGAGCGGTTTTTTTGTTGGCCATTTTCGTATTATTTTTTAAAAAATAAACAGGGTTTAAGGTGAACAAAGGGAATAAACAAAAGCAAGGGGAATAAACAAAGGGAGCGAGAATTCAAAAGAGAATGATGTTGATTAATTTTAGTTGCGTTATTTTCTCTTGAGTCCTTGCTTAAAAGGACAGGACATTGAAAACAGAATATTTGAGTAGGTAAAATTATTATCAAAGCTTTTGATTTAAATAACAAGTTCAATCTTTGTTATTTGCCAGTCAAAAGCAGCGGTACTCAATCAAGGCATATGGTGGATACCTTGACTGAAGCAAGCGATGAAGGACGCGACAGTCTGCGATAAGCCTCGGGGAGGTGACAAGTAACCTTTGATCCGGGGATTTCCGAATGCGGCAACGCAGCGTTGCAAACCAACGCTACTCGTGTCTCACTAGCGTTCGACACTCGTGTAATTAGTGAATTGGCAATTTCGTCCGCTTTGCGGACTGTAATTGGTTAAATAAATATCCAAATTACAAATTGCTAATTACCAATTACATACGTGGCGAGTGATAGCGAGACACGAGGGCTTACCCGAGGAACTGAAACATCTTAGTACTCGGAGGAAAAGAAATCGAAGAGATTCCCTCAGTAGTGGCGAGCGAAAGGGGAATAGCCTAAACCGGCCGTACCTCACTGTGTTCGGTACGAATTTTTAATTTAAAATTTTTAATTTCGATTCAATTTTAAATGTTTAAGTCATTAATGATTTAAACATTAGAGTTTTATTCGAAATTCGAAATTCATAAATCGAAATTCCATCCGAGCGTAGCGAGGTATGGCCGGGGTTGCGAGGTAATTATGTCCCTTCGGGGAGCAAAGTTTAAAATTTATTTTTAGCGGAATATCTTTGGAAAGAGAAACCATAGAGGGTAACAGTCCCGTACGCGAAAAAAATAAATCTTTGTTGTAATTATTCTCAAGTAGGACGGAGCCGGTGAAACTCTGTCTGAATCCGGGAGCCCTATACTTCCAAGGCTAAATATTGCTTCAGATCGATAGTGAACCAGTACTGTGAAGGAAAGGTGAAAAGAACCCCGAAAGGGGAGTGAAATAGAACTTGAAACCATATGCTCACAAAGAGTAGGAGCTCGTGTCTCACTAGCGTTCGACACTCGTGTAATTAGTGAATTGGCAATTTCGTCCGCTTTGCGGACTGTAATTGGTTAAATAAATATCCAAATTACAAATTGCTAATTACCAATTACATACGTGGCGAGTGATAGCGAGACACGAGTGACTGCGTGCTTTTTGCAGAACGAGCCAACGAGTTAATTTATACGGCTTGCCTAAGCCGCTTTGCGGAATAGGCATAGTGAAAGCGAGGCTTAACCGCCGTTCGTTCGTATCTCATTTCATTCGATACAAACTCAATCTCAAAAGTCAAATCTCAAAAGTCAAAACGTTGGTGTCCCTACGGGACGATTATTTTATAATTCATCCCGAGAATTCGGGATACCATTGGATTTGCGCTTTGAGTTCTAAACTTTGAGTTTGAGCGAAGTGTCGAGCGAAGCGAGATACGAGCGATTGTCGTATGAATTAGACCCGAATCCGGGCGAGCTATGTATGAGCAGGGTGAATGCTGAGTAAAATCAGCAGGAGGCCCGCACCCACGCGTCGTTCAATTCGCGGGGATGACTTGTGCATAGAGGAGAAATTCCAATCGAGCTCGGCGATAGCTGGTTCTTCTCGAAATAGCTCTAGGGCTAGCGTCAGGTTATTGCTAATGGGAGGTAGAGCTACTGAATGAGTAGTCGGGCTTTGCCTAGGCTATTCAATCAAACTCCGAATGCCTGTTAGTTTATCCTGGCAGTCAGAACCTGGGCACTAAGGTTCAGGCTCAAAAGGGAAACAGCCCAGACCGCCATCTAAGGTCCCTAAGTCTATACTAAGTGGGAAAGAAAGTGAAACTACTGAGACAACTAGGAGGTTGGCTTAGAAGCAGCCACCCTTAAAAGAGTGCGTAATAGCTCACTAGTTTAGTGGTTTTGCGTCGAAGATGTAACGGGGCTAAGTATAGCACCGAAGATGCGGCCCAGCACCTTTTAAGCGCTTGCGCCAAAGGCGCAGGTTATTATTGGTTATTTAAGTTTTATCAAGATGACGATGTTGTCTTGTTGGATTTTTTATTGCTAATAGTAGCGCTTAAAAGGTGCTGGGGGTAGAGAAGCGTTCTGTTTGCAGTGAAGCTTACGGCGTGAGCCGGGGTGGAGCGAACAGAAGTGAGAATGTTGGCATGAGTAACCGCAATACGGGTAAGATCCCCGTACACCGAAAGTCTAAGGTTTCCCGGGCGATGTCAATCACCCCGGGGTTAGTCGGTCCTAAGGCAAGCCCCTGGCGTTTGCTTTGTGAGCAATTTTGAATTTTGAATTTTGAATTTAAAATTCATAATTCGAAATTAAAGTTCGCGAAGCGAATGCTGGGGGGTAGTCGATGGACAACAGGTTAATATTCCTGTACTGCTATGTTATCCGATGGAGTGACGCATTTCAGTAGTCTTTGCCGGTTATTGGATTCCGGTAGGCATTTTGAGGTGGTTAAACAGGTAAATCCGTTTAGCAATACACCAAGAAATGTCTGGAAACCCGAGTTTCTCGGGCGAACAAAGGCGAGCGGAGTGCCGGGAAAAGCTTCTAAGGTTAATAGCATAGCAACCGTACCGCAAACCGACACAGGTAGACAGGGCGAGTAGCCTAAGGTGAACGGGAGAACCTTCGTTAAGGAACTCGGCAAAACAGCGTCCGTAACTTCGGGATAAGGACCGCCGGTCGTTCGCATCACCCTGCGTGTGATGCTCATTTAAATTCAAAATGCAAAATTCAAAACTCAAAATGAAGGTATCCCTTCGGGATGATTTTATATTTAAATCCGTCCCGAGTACTCGGGACACCTAAATTTTGAGATTTGAGATTTTATTTTTGATTTTAGCGAGTCATCGCGCGGAGCGCGATGCGAAGCGATCGGCCACAGCTAAAGATGCCTGGCGACTGTTTATCAAAAACACAGGTCTCTGCAAACCCGCAAGGGGATGTATAGGGGCTGACGCCTGACCAGTGCCGGAACGTTAACGGGAGCGGTGCAAGCCAATCCCCGAAGCGCCGGTGAACGTCAGCGATAACTATAATCGTTCTAAGGTAGCGAAATTCCTTGTCAGCTAATTACTGACCCGCATGAAAGGCGTAACGACTAGGCAACTGTCTCAACGAAGGACCCGGTGAAATTGCAATGGGGGTAAAGATGCCCTCTACCTACGGCAAGACGAAAAGACCCCGTGGAGCTTTACTATAACTTGGCATTGCGTTCGAGATTATGCTGCCGAGCATAGGTGGGAGACTTTGAAGTCCCGATTCCGGTCGGGATGGAGTCAACAGTGGAATACCACCCTGCATAATTTTGAATGCTAACCCTGGGCTGTTAAAAGTTCAAAACGTAAAAGTCAAAAGTCAAAATGAAGGTATCCCTTCGGGATGATTATTATATATTAAATCTGTCCCGAGCATTCGGGACACCTAAATTTTGAGTTTTGTCCCGAGTACTCGGGATTGATTTTTGAATTTTTACCAGTCCGGGGACAGTGCCTGGTAGGTAGTTTATCTGGGGCGGATACCTCCTAAAATGTAACGGAGGTGCTCACAAAGGTCGGCTAGCTCCGGATGGAAATCGGAGCGATAGGACAAAACCATAAGCCGGCTTTACTGAAAGACTCATCCGTCAATCAGTTGCGAAAGCAGGATTTAGTGAACCGACTGTCGCTTATAGTAGCGCAGAAGATCAGCAGATAAAAGTTACCCCGGGGATAACAGGCTAATAGCGCCCAATAGTTCATATAGACGGCGCTGTTTGGCACCTCGATGTCGGCTCATCTCATCCTGGGGCTGCAGCAGGTCCCAAGGGTTTGGCTGTTCGCCAATTAAAGAGGTACGCGAGCTGGGTTCAGACCGTCGTAAGACAGGTCGGTCTCTATCTGCCGTAGGCGTTGTTGCTTGAGAGGATTCTTTCCTAGTACGAGAGGACCGGAAAGAGTGCAACCTCTGGTGTACCAGTTGTTCCTGCCAAGGGCACGGCTGGGTAGCTATGTTCATTCGGGATAACCGCTGAAAGCATCTAAGCGGGAAGCCCACCTCAAGATAAGGCAACCCCGATGTTCGCATCGGATAGTTTCCCGGAAGAAGACCGGGTTGATAGGCTTCAGGTGTAAGCGCGGTAACGTGTTTAGCCAAGAAGTACTAATAAACTAAGGAGTACCATTGCTTTTGTTCTTTAATATCTTCGTATTTTATGCGATGATTTTTAAGAACATCGACTGGCAAATATCAGGGATTGAAATGATTTTATTGACTCAAATATGTTATAGTGTTATTTTTCCAACGGAAAGTAAAGCCACTTTTTGGAACAAGTTGTTTTTTTGTTGGAAAATTATCTTTTTTATTTAAAAGGAAGAAAAATATGATGAAAAAATACTCTTTGGAATTAGCTTTAATGGTTTTTGGAATAGTAGCTTTTTGTGCTTTAGTTTTTGTTTTTTCTTCTCCGGTCATCCAAGCCTTTTAAAAATTTGAAGTTGCAATTCCCGGTGCTTATGGCGGCGGGGCCACACCTGATTCCTTCCCGAATTCAGAAGTTAAGCCCGCCTGCGCCGATGGTAGTCTCGAGAACTCGGGATTAGAGTAGGTCAGTGCCGGGAATTGCCATTTTAAATTTTATAAAGGCTTTTTTTGTGTTAAAATCCTATTGAAAAGCTTGTTTATTTTTTAGACAAGAGAGTTTCAATGGGGTTTTTTTATTGAATTTTTAAACCAATGACTTACAAAGATGAAATATTAGTATTAAGATCTTTTGACTGCAAGGAATATGACAGGCTGTATGAAGTTTTTTCTAAAAACTTTGGCAAGAAAACAATTATCGCCAAAGGGGTTAGAAAACCCAAGGCTAAACTTGCGGGCGGATTGGAGCCGATAACTGCTTCGGAAGTTTTCTTGGTTGAAGGGAGGGGTTTTGATAGAGTAGCTGGAGTAATTATTCAAGAACAATTTTCTGAAACAAAAAAAAATCTCGATAAATTGATTGAAGCTAAAAAATTTTTTAATATTTTAAATAAATCCTTGGCAGATAAGGCTTTGGACAATGAAATTAATCAGAAAATTTACAAAGGAGTTTTTTATTATTTAAAATGCCTTGAAGAGGAAGGATTAATAGAGGTGTCTAATTTTCAAATTAAACTTGCCATACTCTGGAAGCTTATTTATTGGCTTGGCTACCAGCCTGGAATTTTTAGATGTTTCAATTGCGGTAAACCTCTTGCTGAGGAAGAAGAATACTCTTTTTTTATTCCTTATGGAATTTCTTGCTCTTGTTTCAATAAAGGAAACCGCGCCGATTATTCGATTCAAGAGAGGCAAAATTTTCAGAAAACTGTAATATCGAAAAGTGCTTTGAATTTTTTAAAATCCTCCCTTATTAATTCCACGAAAACGGTTTCTAAAATCAGTCTTTCAGTAAAATCGTCTAAAGAAGTGGAAAAAATTATTAAATTGACCTTGGAATATAATTTGGAAAAAAGAATAGATATATAGAAGGGTTGCTATTTTTGTTTCAAGCTGGTATCATTTCAATAAAGGTTGAAAAACACACAAAACAGAAAATTTTTTACTGCTTTGTAAACTCTTTTGGTCTGGTTCTAAATAAAAAATTTACGCAAAATACACAAATCTGGATTATTCAAGATTTAAAAAAAGTTAACTAAAATAAAAATGAAAGTAAATGCGGAACAATTAAAAAGTTTTTTGGAAGATTCAGAGCTAATTGAAGAAAATGAATTAAAAAAAGCTTTTCAAGAATCTCAAGAAAAAGACAAAAATTTTGGCGATTTGTTGTTAGAGAAAAAGCTGATTTCAGAAAAGGATTTGAAGAAAATGTATGCTTACATTCAGGGAGTTCCTTTCATAGACCTAGAGAAAAAAGAAATCCCCAAGGATGTTTTGAATACTTTTTCCGAGGATGTGGCTAAAAAAAACAAGCTGGTAGCTTTTGACAAAAATAGTGAAGAAATAAGGGTTGCTATGCTGAATCCCGGAGATATTCAAGTCATTGATTATTTAGAAAAAAAAACAGGTCTCAAAATTTCTCCTTGTTTAACCACTCAAGAAGGCCTTGAAAGCGCCCTAAAGCAATACAAAAAAAGTTTAAAGGCTGAGTTTGGGGATATTATTGAAACAGGAGAAAAGGGTTCTCAAAAAGAAGAAGATTTGGAGAAGATGGCTCAAGACTTGCCCATTATTAAAATAGTGGACACCCTTTTGGAACATGCCATCTTGCAGTCGGCCTCCGATATTCATATAGAGCCGGATGAGAAAGAGGTTCGGGTTCGTTATCGAATCGATGGAGTTTTGCACGATGCTATGACTTTGCCCAAGAGGGTGATGTCGGGAATTGTGGCCAGAATAAAAGTTCTATCGAATTTGAAGCTCGATGAACATAGAGTTCCTCAGGATGGAAGATTCAAAACCGAAAAGGAAGGGAAAAAGATTTCTTTTCGAGTTTCCATTATGCCGGTTTTTCAAGGAGAGAAAATTGTTATGAGAGTCTTGGATGAATCTTCTAAGGGTTTGACTTTGGAAAAATTGGGACTCTGGGGGGAGTCTCTGGAAAGAGTTCATAGAGCTATTAAGCAACCCAATGGAATTTTTTTGGTTACCGGGCCCACCGGAAGCGGTAAAACCACCACTCTTTATACTATTTTAGATATTTTAAACACTTCAGAAGTAAATATCTCCACTGTGGAAGATCCGATAGAATATCAAATGCCTCGTATAAACCAAACCCAAGTAAAGTCGAAAGTGGGAATGACTTTTGCTACCGGTCTGAGAGCTCTTTTAAGGCAAGATCCTGATATTATAATGGTGGGAGAAATCCGAGATAAGGAAACAATGCAAATTGCTCTTAATGCTGCTATGACAGGTCATTTGGTGCTTTCTACCTTGCATACTAATTCCGCCGCCGCTGCTGTTCCCAGAATGATTGATATGGATGCGGAGCCGTTTTTAATCTCATCCACTGTTAATAACATAATGGCTCAGAGGTTGGTGCGCAAAATTTGTCCAGATTGCAAGAAAAGTTTTAAATTAAACAAAAAACAAACCGAGGAGATTGAAAAAACAATCAATTTTGATAAGATTTTGAAGGCTATAAAAAATTCTTCTGATCCTTCTTTGAAAAAATTTGAAAAAATTAAAAGCTTAAAAGATGTTGATTTTTATAGAGGAGATGGTTGCAAAAACTGTAAGCAAGAAGGTTATAAAGGCAGGTTGGGTGTTTATGAGTCTTTGGAGGCATCCGAAGAAATAAAAAAAGTTATAAGTGAAAATGCTACTGCTCATCAAATAGAAGAAAAAGCTATAGGAGAGGGTATGAACACTATGTTAATGGATGGAATAGTTAAAGCAATAAGAGGAGAAACCACCATCGAAGAAGTTTTAAGAGTAACCAAGGAATAAATATTTTAAAAAAGTAAAAGTTTAAAATAGAAGTAAAAGAATAAAAACTCCTGATTGTCAAACAGGCGGATAAGAATCAAGGGAGAGAGCATAAGAATTATAGAAAATTTATTCCCTTGTTTTAAACTCTCGTCTCTTCAATTTTCGCTTCTAATTTCTCGTTTTTTTAATATAAAAATTTTATGCCGAAGTTTAAATTTTATGCCAAAAATGAAAATGGTCAAGAATGGAAAGACTTTTTGGAAGCTGATGATGAAAAGTCAGCCGTGGAAGAAATAAAGAGCAAGGGCTTCTGGGTTGTTTACATTAAAAAACAGGCAAATAAGGAAAAGAAAAAGAATTCATCTTTTGATTATCTACTGGGAGTTCCTTTGAAGAATAAAATGATCTTTTGCCGCCATTTGGCGGTAATGTCGGCCTCCGGCCTGTCTATCTCCAGAGCGCTTGAAATATTGGGAAATCAGGAGAAGAACAAGGTTTTTAAAAAAATTATTTTAACCATTGTTGATGATGTTAAGAGGGGAGTTGCTTTGGCTGATGCTATGGCTAAATATCCGCGAGTGTTTAATAAAATTTTTGTTTCCATGGTTAGGGTGGGAGAGAAGGGCGGTTCTTTGGAAAATATATTAAAAATTCTGGCCGATCAATTAGAAAAAGATCATAAGCTTATTTCCAAAATTAGAGGCGCTTTAATGTATCCGGCTATCATCGTGGTGGTTATGATTATCATAGCCATTTTAATGATGATGTTTGTTATCCCCAAAATTACTACGGTTTTTGAGGAGTTCGGAGCCGAGCTCCCCCTGATGACCAGAATAGTGATTGGCATAAGCGATTTTATGGCGGAAAATATCTTATTAACCTTTGGTCTTTTGTTTGGAGCGGTTGCAATATTGTTTGGATTTTACAGGAGTAATCCCGGTAAAAAAGTTTTTCATAAAATATTTTTAAAAGCGCCCGTTGTTGGAGAATTGATTACCAAAGTTAATAGTGCTCGCTTTGCCAGAATTTTAAGTTCTTTGTTGGAAAGCGGCGTTTCTTTGGTTGAAGCTCTCGATATCACGGCGGACACTTTGGGCAATCTTTATTTCAAAGAAGCGGTTTTAGAGGCTTCTAAAAAAGTTCAAAAAGGTGTTTCTCTGTCGGACGTTTTATCTGATTATGAAAAGGTTTTTCCTTATTTGGTTATTCAGATGGTGCAAGTAGGGGAAGACACCGGGCAAACTCCCGAAATATTGTTTAAACTGGCGGAGTTTTACGAAGATGAGGTGGAGCAGACCACTCAAAACCTTTCCTCTGTTATAGAGCCTATTTTAATGGTAGTGATCGGGGCGGCGGTCGGTTTTTTTGCCATAGCTATTATCCAGCCGATTTATTCTATGATGGAACTTGTTTAATTCGAGATAGTCTAATAAATTACTTATTTATTTTTTTAATGCTTATTAAAAAAACTGCTTCAGATAAAAGAGGAATCGCTTTAATGGAAGCCTTGATTTCCATAGCGGTGATTGCATTTGTAACCACCTCTATTTATTTTGCTTTATCAGGGGCGGTTCGAAATATGGGCGAAGCCAAACAGCGCACCGGAGCAATCGCCTTAGCCGGAGAAAAGATGGAGGTTTTTCGCAATCTTCCTTATGAGAAAGTGGGAGTTGAAGGGGGTGTGGTTCCCGGTCCCGTACCTGCTGAGGAAACCGTTTCCAAAAACGGTTTTACCTATGAAGTTGATACAGAAGTTAGATATGTAGACGATCCATTTGACGGAACAGGCGAGGATGACCCGGTTAGTGCCGATTACAAAAAAGCCCAAGTTGAAGTTGGCTGGAGTGTTGGGGGTGAAACAAAGTCTGTCCAATTTTTTTCCATTTTCGTCCCCGAAGGAGTGGAGAGCGATGTGGGAGGAGGGACTTTGGCGGTTAACACCACCAATGCCGCCGGGGAAATAGTGTCAGAGGTAGAAGTTGTTCTTGAAAGTATAGATGATTCTCCGGAGATTTATTATACCACTTCTACGGATAGTGAAGGAGGTTTAACTTTGCAAGGTGTTCCGGCTCAATCTTATCGGCTTAGTTTATCCAAAGACGGTTATGAAGATGTTAGAACTTATCCCAATCCTCCCGAATCTGACTTTAATCCCGTAGATGCTGATATAGTTATTAGCGAGGGAGATTTTTACACCAAAGATTCTACTATTAATAAAACAGGTTCTTTGAAAATTTCGACCAAAGATATCTTTGATGAGTCCGCAGTAGAAGGAATGGAGGTGGAGTTAAAGGGAGGAAAAAAAATAGGGAGCAATCCGGAGACTTATAATTTAGATGAAGCTAACACCACCGATTCTTCCGGAGAAATTGACTACGGAGAGGTTGGCCCCGGAGAGTATTCGGTTGTCAATTCAGATGAAATGGAAAATTCTCAGTATCAATATGTGGGTACGGAAGAAGAATTGGAATTTTCCGTAGCTTCCCAAGAAGAAAAAGAAATAGCGCTTTTATTTGCTCAAAAAGATGTTCCCTCGCTAGTTTTGGATGTTTTAGACAATGACACCGGGGAGCCGGTAGAGGGAGCTTCAGCGGTTTTAACAGCTGAAGATTTTGACCAAGAATTAACCGTGGGCTCTTCCGGACGGGTTTATTTTCCGGCCAGAACAGATCCTGCCACGGAAATGGAGAATGTGGAGTATCAGCTGGATGTTTCAATTGAAGGCTACGAAGATTTTAGCGAGAGTGTTTCAGTTGATGACTTGACAATGTATCAAGCTAATTTAATTAAGAAATAAATGTTTCCGGGAATAAAAAAAGATCAAAAAGGAATGACTCTGGTGGAATTGATAACGGTTTCGCTTATTTTGGTTTTAGTTAGCGGGATTTTGTCTATAACCATTTTGAGAACTTTTTATGTAAATAAATATACCATAGAGCAGGGAATTAATAATAGCGCTTTGCAATCGTCTTTAAGAAATTTATCCAAGAGCATAAGAGAGGCCAGGCAATCAGATTCCGGGGCTTATCTTCTAAAAAAAGCGGGGGATTTTGATATGGTTTTTTATGCTGACTTGGATAATGATGGAATTACGGAAAAAGTGCATTATTTTTTAGAGGATGAGTATTTAAAAAGAGGTGTTTCCAAACCTTCAGGATTTCCTTTGGAATATCCGGAAGGGGATGAACAAATCAAAACGGTTGCCGGCGGAATAATCAACACCTCCGAGGAACCTTTATTTTATTACTATAATAAAGAGTATCCCATTGATCAGGAGAATAATCCTTTAACGACTCCCGCTTCCGTGGAAGCTGTCGGTTTGATTAAAATTTTTATAAGGGCTAATATTACCGAAGAGCAAGCTCCTAATGACATGGAAATAGAAACTTTTGTGAAGCCAAGAAATATTAAATTATAGGCGTAGTTGTAAACAAGCAAAAAGCTATCAGATTAATATTTATTTTTATTATGGAAGGAATTTTTGCCCTTTATAAACCTAAGGGTCCAACGTCGAATGATGTTGTAATGAAAATTAAGAAAATTACCGGCGAAAAAAAAGTAGGTCATGCCGGAACGCTTGACCCTTTGTCAGAGGGGATTTTGGTAGTGGGAGTAGGCAGGGAGGCTACCAGGAAACTTTTTAAAGAAGTGCGCAAAGAAAAAGAATATGAAGCGGTGATAAAATTGGGAGAGGTTAGCACTACCGGCGATCAAGAAGGAGAAAAAACTAAAATTGATTTTGATCAAAAACCATCTCAAGAGCAAATTGAAAAAGTTTTGAAAAAATTTATAGGAGAAATCGAGCAAACCCCTCCTCTTTTTAGCGCGGTAAAAGTTAATGGCAAAGAGGCCTATAAGAGGGCAAGAAAAGGTGAAAAATTTGATTTAAAATCCAGAAGAGTATTGATTAAAAAAATAAAACTGATAAATTATAATTGGCCGGAGATTAAAATTCAAACCATTACCGGAACCGGAGTGTATATTCGCTCTCTGGCTGAGGATATTGGCGAGTCTTTAAAAACAGGAGGATATCTCAAAAGTTTAATAAGAACCAGGGTGGGAAGTTATGATATAAGCAGTAGCATAAATGTAGAAGATGTTAAAAAGCTCTCTTTAAAATCTTAAATATTTGAACTACTTAAATACAAAAAATATATTTTCCTGGAAAGATGATTGTTCTGAAAAGAAAGTGATTTAGTTTTCTTGATAAATTTCATTTATTATCTCTGAAGGCTGGTTAAGAGTTCCGCTTACTAAATCGGGATTAATAACATATAAAATTAGATAAGCCAGAAAAGCCAAAGCCAAGCCAAACAAAGCATTGCTGATAGTTTCTTTGGCGGATTGAACTTTGGAGGGATTACCAACGGCGGTGACTAAGTATGAAAAAGCTCCCAGCGCAATCATAAAAACAGCTAAAATGGCCACGGCGGAGAGGCCGAACCTGTAGAGATTGTTGAGATATTCTATTAAGTTGGAAGACTCCTTTTCTTGGCCGGGGATTTTTTCCAAGGTTTGGGCGGAGGTTGAATTTGTGAACAAGAAAAAGGCAAGAAGTGTAAATAAATATTTTTTCATTTTTCATTTTTAATTTTAATAAAAGCAATTTTTTCAAAACTACTTTTAGAATATAACAAAAAGATTATTATGTAAAATGGACAAATATTTTTTAGACAATGTTGACTACCCGGGTAATCTTTCGGATTTAAAAAAGTGAAATTGCAAAAACAAAACCGCAAGCTAAGCTGTGAAAACCGGAAAAATAATAGAGATTTTTTTGTTATAGTTAGTAACTTAATAATCAGCAATCAACCCCAATTTGCTAAAAAATAAAATATTAAAATTAATCTAAAATTCAAAATCCGCCTTTATTTTTCTTATTTGTCTTTATCGTAAACTTTTTCAAAATAATAAGCCACATCGGAAATCCATTTGCGAACCCCGAAATCGCTGTGGCCGGCACAAGAGGAGCCACACTTCCAGATGATCATATCTTTGGGAGTTTGCAAGTTGCTTTTGCTTATTAATTCGCTAATTCTACCTCCGACAACATCGATAGCTTCCTCTCTGGATTCAAAGCAGGTGTATCCCCCTTTTGTGGTAGTGCCTCCGCCTCGATAACCCCAATAATTAAAACAGTCTTCTCCGTTTAAAACCGGGACTCTTTTCCCCCAGTTGCTTTCTTTTTTGGCAATGCTAACTAAAAAAGCGGCTACTTGATTATCTTTTTCTATGATGTAGGGTATCATTTTTTCTATAGGGTGATCTTTTGTCATGGTTTGAATTTTTTCTTCCAATTGTATTTTGGTTTGATTGGATATTTGAAGTCCTTCAATCAGAGCGATTTCTTGAGGGCGATTGAAGTGCCAAAAACCGACCCCGTAAACAGTTAAAATAAACAGAGTAAAAAAAGTTACCCGGTATTTTGCGTTGATTGTTCGCTGAACTCCTTTTTTTAGCTTTTGTTTCATTTTTAATTACATTTTAATTCTACTCCTAAACTTGCAAGATTTGCCAGCGTTATTTACAATTTTAATTCGCTCAGGAGTATAAAATTTGAAAGAAGAATCTATTTCGCCCCGTCGTTCGCGAACGACTGGACTCACTTTCTAATTTTCTATCTAAATTTTCTTCCAAAGCTTTAGAAAATTTAGAGAAAATTCCGAACCGTTCAAACAGACGATTTTATCTTCAAATTTTATGCTCCTCGCTCTTGTGAGGTGTAAATAACGTTCTTAATTCTAACACCTAATTTTGGAAATTTTCTGAAAATAAATTAGTGGGATTTTATTTGGGAGATTCATAAGAGCATTCTTTGTTGGAGCAAACAATTTTTTTGGGTTTTTCCAAGAGAAGATTTTTACATTTTGGACATTTTTCTCCGGTGGGCTTGTTCCAAAACATAGTTTTGCATTTGGGGTAGCCGGAGCAGCCGTAAAAAGTTTTGCCTTTCTTGGATTTTTTTTCGACTAAATCTTTTCCGCAATTGGGGCACTTAACTCCTATTTTATTTTCCACCTTTTTGATGTTTCTGCATTGAGGATAATTGGTGCAACCCAGGAAGGGTCCATAAGGGCCTTTTCTAACTTCCATTTTTCCTCCGCATTTTTCGCATATAATTTCTCCTTTCTCGTTTCCTTCTTGCTTAAGGACGTCTTTCTCCACCTTTTTTTCCTCCTCGCTTTTTTCAGTATAGCGGCATTCCGGATAACCGGAGCAAGCAATAAATTTACCGAACTTGCCGAATTTTTCCACCAGCTCACCGCCGCATTGGGGGCACTTGCGGTCTAACTTTTTTTGAAAATCCCCCTTTTTGATTTCTTCGTTTTTCATTTCTATATTTTTTTTAAACGGATTATAAAATTGTTTTATTGGAGCAGCCCATTCTTTTTTGCCGGCCGCTATTTGGTCTAATATTGTTTCCATCTCGGCCGTGAATTGGTAATCTACTATTTTGGGGAAATGTTTTACTAATAAGTCGTTTACCAAAGTTCCTATTTCGGTGGGAAAAAGATTTTTATTTTCGTCTTTCTCGGCGTATCCACGGGTTTGGATGGTGGAGATGGTGGGCGCATAAGTAGAAGGACGGCCGATGCCTTTTTCCTCCAAGGCTTTCACCAAGGAAGCTTCGCTGTAGCGAGCCGGAGGCTGAGTGAATTTTTGTTCGGCAATAATTTTTTTTAATTTCGGAATGTCTCCTTCTTTTAATTCAGGCAAGAAGTTATCCTGATCTTTTTTTCTGCCGGAGAAAAATTTCATATAGCCTTCGAATCTAACTATTGAACCGGTGGCTTTGAGCCTGTAAATATCCCGGCTGTTCTTTTGTGAAGCTTTAATGACGGCTGTGGTAGAGTCTATTTTGGCCGAAGCTGTTTGGCTGGCCAAGGTTCTTTCCCATATTAGTTTATATAATTTATATTGATCGGAGCTCAAAAAATCTTTAATTGAATCCGGATTTTTATCAAGCAAAGTGGGGCGAATAGCTTCGTGAGCTTCTTGAGCGCCCTTGGATTTATTTTTATAAAAACTAGGTTTATCCGGTAAATATTTTTCACCAAAAAGTTTTTGAATAACTTGGCGGGCCTGATTTTGAGCCTGGCGGGATATATTGAGAGAATCAGTTCTCATATAAGTTATGAGTCCGGTCGGGTTTTTCCCGCTTAGGGCAATTCCTTCATAAAGCTGTTGAGCTACGGTCATAGTTCTTTTGGTGGAAAAACCGAAAGCGCTGTTGGCAGCCTGTTGCAAAGTGGATGTAGTGAAAGGCGGCGGCGGATTTTTGGTTAACTCTTTTTTGGAAATATTTTCTACTGCCAGTTGAGAGTTTTCTATGGCTTTTTTAATCTCCTCGGCTTGGTTTTTATTGGAAATATCAGTCTTTTTATAGGCTTTTTGGTTTTTTTTCCAGAGCTTGGCAATAAAGGGAGTTTGATCCTTTTGAAGTTCAGCGGAAAGCTCCCAGTATTCTTGGGACTGAAATTTTTCTCGCTCTCGCTCCCTTTCCACCAAAAGCCTAACCGCTACCGATTGAACTCTTCCGGCACTGAGTCCTTTGCGAATTTTTTTCCACAAAAGAGGAGATAAGTTATAGCCGACCAAGCGATCCAGGGTTCGCCGGGCTTGCTGGGCGTCGACTAAATTCATATCTATTTCACGGGGATTTTGAAGAGCTTTTTTAATAGCCTCCGGAGTAATTTCGTGAAAAACAATTCTTTTGGTTTTTGAGGGAGTAATTTTGAGAGCTTTGGTAAGATGCCAAGAAATAGCCTCTCCTTCTCGGTCTTCATCTGTAGCGAGAATAATTTCTTCTGCTTTGGGGGAAAATTTTTTAAGCTCCCGGAGATTTTTTTTGGCTTGAGGAGTGACAGTGTATTCGGGCTGGAAATTGTTTTCCACGTCTATTCCCAGTTTGTTTTTAGGCAAATCCATCACGTGGCCGTAGGAGGATCGGACTTTGTAGTCTTTTCCGAGAAAGCGGGATATGGTTTTAGCCTTGGTGGGCGACTCTACTATTAATAATTTCATTAGACGGCTTAAGTTTAAAAGTTTTAAAAAGTTTGACTAAAGGAGATTTATTTAAAAACAACCCGTTGACACCTTTTTAAGGTTTGCTGTTTTTTAAGTCCGGGCGGGGTTATTGAATCCTCCGGGCAAACCCCCCGTTCTTATTTTGGGCTATTCCTTTAATCTCCATCATAGACAGTTTAACTGAAACTTCTGAAATGTCCAGTTTACATCTTAAAGCGATTTTGTCAACCGGCTGGGGTTCGTGGTTGAGCGCTTGGTAAATTTTTTCTTCGGCTTTATCTTGAAAAGAAATATTTACCTCGCTTTCCCCTGCCGGTTGTTTTTGCCAGCCCAGCTGTTGCAAAATATCTTCAGCGGAAACCACAGGGTGGGCGCCTTCTTGAATAAGTTGGTTAGTTCCCGCAGACTGAGGGGAGAAGATATTTCCCGGAACCGCAAAAATTTCTCTGTTTTGGTCCAAGGCGTGGGAGGCTGTGATTAAAGTTCCGCTTCCGTTGCCGGCTTCCACCACCAAAACTCCCTTGGACAATCCGCTGATAATTCTGTTCCTAGCCGGAAAAGTAAATTTATTTGCCGGTATTTCCGGGGGATATTCCGAAATAAGCAGCCCATTTTGATTTATTATTTTTTCCGACAATCTGAAATTAACGCTTTTTTGCATTACAATTTGCGCCAATCCGTTTCCCAAGACGGCGATGGTGGGAGAAGAGATTTCCAGAACGGCTTTGTGGGCTAAACTGTCTACTCCCATTGCCATTCCGCTGGTTATAACCAAACCCGAATGCGCTAAATCGGCGACAATTTTTTCCACTACTTGCTCTCCGTAGTGAGTCGGTTTTCGAGAGCCTACTACTGCTATTTGAGCCTTATTAAGCAAATTTAAGTTGCCTTTGCAAAAAATCAAAAAAGGAGGGTCCGGGATTTGGCTTAACGCCTCGGGGTACCATTTCCGATTAAAACCGGTAAAATCCCGGAAATTTAACTTCCTACTGATGGGGATGATTTTCTCTTTTCTAATTTTAGCTAACTCTTCTTTTAAATCAAGAGCATTCCTTTTTTGAATTATCTTTTCGGCTATTTTAGGTTTCAAACCGGCCTTTTCAAGGTCTTTTTTGCCGGCCTTCCATGCTTCTTCCATGCTGTCGAAAAAATTTTCCAATTTTTGAAAACTTCGAGGTCCAATCTCGGAAATAACGGAGAAGCCGATTAAATATTGCAACATTTTAGAGTTTTGTTTAATGACTAAAAGTTTAATTTATAAATTACCCCTCTTGTTTCCAAACTTTCAATAGCCGGTTTTTCAAGAGGATTTCGAGAAGGGTTGATGATAGAAGTTTGGGTAGTGTATTCTTCTGTTTTTGTTTTGTTTAAATCTTCATAAAGGACTTCTTCCTCTTCGGAGACAATTAAATAAACATTATTAAAATCGTCTTGATCTATTTCTTCCAGGTCTTGAGGATTGAAAAAATAAACGGCTTTTAAATCAAAAAGGTTTCGCATAGGCTCGGACATTAATGACCAGCCCGACCCGGAAGATTTTCTAGAGATTAGAATTAAGTCATCCCGGCTAAAATTTTTCGAGATTTCCTTGATCTGTTGCAAAAGATTTTTATTTTGAGAAAAGGTTAGGAAGTTCTCGGTTTTTGCTTTGCTATCGGCTTGATTTTGCGAAGGAGCGGGCATTAAGAGTGTAAAATTCCCCAGGAGAATGAAAATCCAAATTAAATTAAAAAAGATCTTGTTTCTAACTTGAACTCTCTGTAAAAATAAAACTGAATATAGAACAAACAGAGGAATGATGGCAAAAACAAATCTTCTCAACATCCAAGGGTGATCCAGGGAAATGTTGGCATCTATTAAATAAATAAAAGAGGGAGAGCAAATTAAAATGGGCACCAGAAGAAGAGCGTTGTTTTTTTTACTTTCTTTGTTGGAGAGAAATTTCCTTTCTTTTACCAACAGAAATGAGGCGAAAAAAAACATCAACGCTAAAGGAATAAAATTGTAATTGTAAAGGACTTTGAGTAAGTACAAATTTTGCCAGTCATCGGGCAGGAAGGATTTTTCGGAAGAGTCTTTTTCTGCGGGCAGGTCTTCTTGACTGAGAGGATTTAAAGAAACCTCGGCCAGGCTCTTAAAGGAATCAATGAAAAAATTCGGCATTATAGCGACAGATACAAAAAAAGCTATGCCGGTTAGAACAAAAAATAGCTGATAACGAGCTTGTCTTAAGTGATTGAAGTCTTTCAAGATCATTATTAGCAAAAGCAGGAAAATGAAAATAAAAGTTTCAATTCTAACAAACAGCATTAGGATAAGGGGAATAAAAAGCAATTTGAAAAGAGAGAATTTTTTAGTTTGAAGATATCTAACAATTAAATGAATGGCAAACCACAGAAGGGAGGCGAAAAATATCTCCGATAAAGTAAATTTATAAAAAACAAGCAGCGGAAAAATGGTCGCCAAAAGAAGAGTTCCTAAAAAAGCCAGTCGCTCCCGGCCAACCTCTGTTTGAGAGCTGTTCAGTAATTCAGAAGAAAAACGGTTGGATTTTAAAAAGGTATTTAAAATTAAATAAAAAGAGAGAAGAAGGGTTAAAAATGGAAAAAAATTAGCCATCTTAAAACCTTCAAATCCGAATAATCCATAAAAATTAGAAATCCAAGATGGGTATCCGGGCAAAAATTGGCTTTTTAATTCTCCTTCCGAGGTGTACTGAAAGCCGGGGAAATTTAGGGCTTTACCCGGCCCGTAAATTTCAAAAAATTCCTCAATTAAATTTGATTGATAGACCAGACCTCCTTCCTGGGAGATTAAAACAGCTGAATTGGAATAAGATCCCTCATCTCTTCCGCCAAAGATAGTCGGCTGCGTAGTGACTGACAATAATATTGCCAAAGATAAAAAGACTCCGGCTGCAAAATAAGAGAAGCGAGAAAGTTTTTCTATGGCCAATTTATTTTTCTTGACTCGTTCTGTTGTGCCTTTTTGGCGAAAACGAATGTTTGCAATTATTAGTGCCGCAATAAGAAGAGAAAAACCCCAAGTTAGCAAATGGGAAAAAAATCCCAGCATTGCCAAAACCAAACCAAAAACCGCGGTAACTATCCACCACAAGGAAAAAATCTCAAATATGTTCAATTTTAATGTCGTTTCTTCTTTTGTGTTCATACTTTCATTATAATTTCCATTTTTAAATAAGGCAAGTATTTTATCTTGATGTAATTCTTTAAATGTATTAAGATAAGCAAGTGATTTTTAATTGAATAACTAATAAAATTATTATGAACAGAAATAAAAGAGTGGTGGCTGTGGTCGGAATGGCCGGAGCCGGCAAAACCGAAGCCATAAATTTTCTGCAGGAAAACTATTATATTCCCAAAGTTTATTTTGGCGAAGTCACTTTTGAAGAATTGGAAAGGAGAGGCCTTCCCTTGAATTATGAAAATGAGAGAAAGGTTCGTGAAGATCTGAGAAAAAAACATGGAATGGGGGCTTACGCCGAATTGTCTTTGCCTAAGGTGGAAAAATTTTTGGAGGAAACGAGCATTGTTTTGGTGGAGAGTTTGTATAGTTGGGATGAATACAAGATAATGAAAAAGAAGTTCGGAGCCAATTTTATAGTCATTGCCGTCAACGCTTCTCCGGAGACCAGGTTTAAGCGTTTGCAAAAAAGAGATCACAGGCCGGTAAGAGACAAGGAAGAATTTATTAAAAGAGATTGGAGTGAAATAGAAGGCACTCAAAAAGGAGGTCCCATAGCAATAGCCGACTATACAATTATTAATGAAGGGGATAAAAACGAATTTTTGTTTAAACTAAAAGAAGTGGCCACCAAGGAGCAGCTTTAAGAGGGGTTGACGGTGTTAACGGAGATAATTGCGGGGTAAGGTTCGCTGTTTATTTTGATTGGCCTGCTTGAAAACAAACGGAGATTTGACAGCTGGTTTAAATTTTGTATAATATTTTTAGTGTTTTTTAGTAATCTGTCCATTGGCAGTAAGGTTGATTTTATGAATATATTTAAGTTGATAACCGGCGGTATTTTGATTATTATCTCTCCTCGTAGAGCCGGTTTTTACTTTGAATAAATTTTACAAAATCAACAAAGTTTAAAACCGGCCATCCGCCGGTTTTTTTGGTTCTTGGGTTCTTTCAAAAAACAAAACAAGGAGGATTGCATTATGGCGCCTTTTTATCATCCGGTCAAAGGGAATAGGTTGGTGGTTTGTTTTTGCGGGCACGCTTTTCGGAAAAATAAAGAAGAAAAAAGTGCCACTTGTCCCAAATGCGGTAAGAGGATTGATGAATAGTTTTTGCCCAAGCCTTGTTAAAAAATCATTATCCCCGGCGTTGTTTATTAAACAGCGCCGTTTTTTACAAAAATGGCTTGCGATGAAGCTTCTTTATTTTAAAACAGTAAAGATTCAAGAATGTAGTGTCCTTTTTTTAAAATTATGCTATATTGAATAAGTTATTATTAGCGAATTATGAAAATATAAAAATGAAAAAAACTTTTTTTGTCTTGATGTTTATTATTTTAGCGGGTTTGATTTTCGGGGGGATTTTTTTGTTTGGAAGGGCTGATAAAAGTCGGTTATTAGTGGGTTCGTTGTCCGCTTTTGAAAAAGCCACCCGTTTTTTGCCGATGAAGGAGAATGCCAAAAAAGAAATCCAAGCCATTGATCAATTTGTGAAGGAGCTCACTTCTCGGGATAATGTGGAGAGGCGGTTTTTGGTGTTATTGCAAAATAATATGGAGTTAAGGCCGACGGGAGGATTTCTGGGCCAATATGCGGTGGTTAGGGTCAAAAATGGAGAGATAACCTCTCTTTTTGTGGAAGATGCTAACTTGTTAGATCAAAGAATCAAGGCTGATGTTGATACTCCTTATCCTTTTGAAAAGATGATGCAAATCAAAAGATGGAAATTTAGAGACTCTAATTTTTACCCGGATTATTCAAGTAGCGTGGAAAAAATTAAGTATTTTTATAAATTGGCAGGGGGTAATGATGATTTTGACGGAGTTTTGGCTGTAAACGCCTCGGTTTTAAACGATGCTTTGGAGCTAACCGGTCCCATTGTTGTTCCGGGCTATCCGGGTGAATACAATAGCGAAAATGCGGTTTTAAAGTTGGAAGAACAGGTGGAGCGCAATTTTAAATATCAAGGAATCAGTGTTCAAGATAGAAAGCTAATCTTAAAAAAAATGGCGGCTATTTTGGCGGATAAATTAGTGACCGTAGGCAATATTCCCAAGTTGGCGGATTTGGCCTTGGAAGAATTAAGGAACAAAAACATCCAGCTCTATTTTGAAGATTCAGAATTGCAAAAAACGGCCGAGGAGGTTAATTGGGCCGGAAAAGTTGACCAAAGTTGGCAAGGAGATTATTTGATGGCGGTAGATGCCAATTTAGGAGCCTTGAAATCGGATTATTATATAGATAGAAGTATGGACTACACAGTTGATTTAACCAAAGAAAAACCGGAGGCTACCTTGAAAATAACTTACACCCACAATGCTGTTACCGGAGATTGGCGGACTACCGATTATCATTCTTATTTAAGAATCTACACACCCAAAGAGTCTGAATTGTTGGAAAGAAAAATGGTTAGTTATCCCAACATCAAGGAAAATCATGGGCGCAAATATTTCGGATTTGTTTTTCATGCCTTGATGAATCGCCAAACTACTGCTACAATAAAATACTCCCTACCCGAAAATATCAAGGATAATTACAAGCTTTTAATTCAAAAGCAGTCCGGGGTGGGGGATGTGCCGGTTAAGGTTAGAGTAATAACCGAACAAGGAGATTACAATCGAGAAGAAGTTCTTAAAAAAGATTTAAAGTTAAACTTTGTTGAGGAGAAGAAACGGATTAATTAAGCCCGGGTGTTGGATTGCCCTTTGAAAAGGAGTCTGTTATGAGTGATTCCCAAAATTTTATTCTAATTGTTGAGGACGATGAAGCTTTTTCGGAAATGTTGAGTTGGGTTTTTTTCGAGGAAGGTTTTTTGATTGAAACCGCCTGTAATTTAAAGGAGGCAAGAAGGGCTTTGGAAACAAACAAAAACATCTTCCTTGTATTGTCTGACGTGGAGCTGCCAGGAGAAAAAGGATTTCAACTGGACAGCTTATGCAGGAACTTAGAGGTGCCGTTGATTTTTATGAGCGGGCTGCCTTTTTATCAAGAAGAGGCTGAGTCACTTGGAAGAGAGTTTCTTAGTAAAAATAGTGATTACAAAGTTTTTCTGGAAACTGTGAAGTTTTTTTTATGAAAAAATATTTTTAAAGCTCTTCCCCAAGGAAGAGCTTTTCTTGATTTTGAATTGATTTAGCATTACAATGAGTAAAAGTTAAGCTTTTTTATGGAATTTAAAGAATTTATTCAATTAATTAGACGCAATTTTAATTTAATGCTTCCGGCGGCGGCGGTTTTCTTGGCGGGCGGTTTTCTTCTTTGGAATTATCAAACAAATTTTTTTGGAGCTTCTTTTGCCGTCAATATTGACAGAGGCGAATTTCAAGACACGCAAGATTATCGCCATGATCAATTTTACCGCCTTCAAGCGGACGATAAATTTGCCGAAAATGTTGTTTTTTGGCTTCAGGATGCCGGTTTTTTGGCCGGGGTGGGGCAAGATTTTTCCGATTTTTCTAAGAAGGGATCTTTTGGGGAGGTTGAATCCCTGGGAGCAAGTCAGCTCTCGCCTAATTATGTTAGAGTGGAATATAAAAGCCGGAATAAAGAATCACTGAATCCGGCTTATCAAGTTTTAAAGAAGAACTTGACTCAAAAAACTCGGAGTCTGGATTATGAAAATTCAGACCCAACTTGGTTCAAATTAAATTATGGCAGACTGAATGTTTACCCGGTTGAGCCTAATTTAATTATCTATCTTGTATCTTCTTTGGGAGCGGGTTTATTATTCGGAGTATTCTTAGTTTTATTTAAACATTATTTGAAAGATTGATTGTATATGAGAATAGGAATTGATGCGCGTTGCTTGCAGGAGGGAAGAAACACCGGCGTGGAAGAATATGCCAGGGGATTAATAAAGCGCTTGGCGGCTTCTTATCCAAAAGATCAGCTTATTTTATTTGTTAACTCTTTTGGAGCCGTTAAAGAAGATTTTGGTTGGCTTGGAGAAGTGGATAATATAGAAATTAAAACTTTTAAAATTCCCAACAAACTCCTGAATTTATCTTTTTGGCTGTTTGATTTTCCTCGAGTAGACAAAATGATAGGTGGAACAGATGTTTTTTTTGTCCCTAATTTTTGTTTCATTTCCCTGAGCCGGAATTGCAAAAAAGTGCTTACAGTTCACGATTTATCTTTTGAATGGATGCCGGAAACCTTTTCTTTAAAAAGAAGGCTCTGGCACTTTTTCGTCAATCCTCGCCGTATGTGCCGGCGATTTGACCGGATATTAGCCGTATCGGATTCTACTAAACAAGATTTGAAAAGCCTTTATGGAATAAACTTGCAAAAAATTGAAGTAAAACAGCCTTTTTTTGATAATGCTTTTTTGGAAAGATACAACAGGAATAATTTTAGAGAAAAGGATATCACCAGGGTTTGCAACAAATACAACTTGCCTCGAAATTATATTTTATTTTTGGGAACTATCGAGCCCAGAAAAAATATTAATGCCTTGATTCAAGCCTTTGATTATTGGAAGCAATCTCACAAGAGCAACGATTTAAAACTGGTGATTGCCGGGCAAAGGGGTTGGTTGTATGAAAAAATTTTTCAAGAGGCCAATAAGAGTGACTTTAAAGAAGAGATTATTTTTACTGAATTTATCGAAGAAGAAGACAAACCTTTTGTTTATGCGGGAGCTTGGTTATTTGTTTTTCCTTCTTTATTTGAAGGATTTGGATTTCCTCCTTTGGAAGCTATGGCTTCGGGAGTGCCGGTTATTGCTTCTAATCATTCTTCTATTCCGGAGGTGCTTGGTGATGAGGCGATTTTAATAAATCCTTACAGAAGTTACGAAATTTATTTGGCAATAAATATTTTGTTAAAAGATAAAAAAATGTATAATAAATATCAAGAAGAAGGTTTGAATAGGGTTGCTAAACTTTTCTCGAAGGCTAATGAAGAGAAAATAGAATTGGAAAATTTTTAAGGATGCATATGTTTGTGTTTAGTATAGGATTAAGGGGTTGTTTTGTAAGAAATTTATTTAATTTAAAATAAAACAAAATGAAGGTGGGAATTGATGCCCGCTTCTATGGCCCTCGAGTCAAAGGTCTGGGCAGATACTTACAAAAACTTATAGAGAATTTAGAGAATTTGGAAAAAAATTCCAATAATGAATTTTATATTTTCCTCACCAAAGAAGGTTATGAAAGATATAACCCTCAAAGCAAAAATTTTCACAAAATTTTGGCGGATTTTTCCTGGTATGGCTGGAAAGAACAATTGGCTTTTCCGTTTTTTCTCTATAAGCACAAATTAGACTTAATGCATTTTGGGCATTTTAATGTCCCGTGGCTGTATAGAGAAAAGTTTGTAGTGACTATTCACGATTTAATCTTATTTCACTATCCGACCTTTAAAAATTCTACTTTAAGCAGGTTTTATTATCTTGTAAAAATGGTTGCTTACAGGTTTATAATCAACTCCTCCGTTAAAAGAGCCCGGAAAGTTATTGCGGTTTCCGATTTTACCAAGAGAGATGTTCTGAACAATTTTAAGATAGAAAAAGACAAGGTGGAGGTTGTGAAAGAAGGGTATGAAATAGAAAAAAAAGAACAAGGTAGCGATCCCGAGACAATTTTGAAAAAGTATGGTATAGTGAAACCGTATTTGTTGTACGTGGGTAATGCTTACCCGCACAAAAATTTAGAAAGATTGATTTTGGCTTTTGATTTGTTAAGGAATGCTTATCCCAATTTGAATTTGATCTTGGTTGGAGGAGAAGACTATTTTTACCGTCGGTTGAAAAGATTTGTTGGGGAGAGAGAAACAGAAGGAGTTTGTTTCACCGGATTTGTGGAGGACGCTGATTTGAAAACTGTTTATAAAGAAGCCGAGTGCTTGGTGTTTCCCTCTTTATATGAAGGTTTTGGCTTGCCTCCCTTGGAGGCTTTGGCTTGCGAATGTCCGGTGGTTAGTTCGGGTAAGACTTCTATGTCGGAAGTGCTTGGAGAGGCGGCGGAATATTTTGACCCGGAGAAGCCGGAACTTATCAAGG
Source organism: uncultured Bdellovibrionales bacterium (assembly GCA_964505305.1). Lineage (GTDB taxonomy): Bacteria > Patescibacteriota > Minisyncoccia > Moranbacterales > DUUL01 > JAXHLG01. The sequence goes on along the minus strand of CAZDHE010000008.1, from coordinate 3,961 downwards.
AGGCAACAGAGAAAGTTTTAAATAATCCAAAGCGAAGAAAAGAAATTTTAAACAAAGGAAAAGAGAGAATTAAAAATTTTAATTGGCAAGAAACGGGACGAAAAACTCTGCAAGTTTATAAAAAGTCCTTGTAATGAAAAAAAGAAAACAAAGGAATAATGTAATTCCCCAAATGTTTGATGTCAGACCGGTTGATGAAAGCGGCGGTTTTGATGTTGAAAAATACTCTCGATTGCCCAAAGAGATTAAAATCAAAGAAAAGAAAAAGATTGCAAGAAAAGAGCTTATTTCCTTGAGAGATATTAACTTTAAAAAACCCGGTCAAGTAAAAGATGATTTTCCTGAAAAAAGAAAAAATTCTTTTGCGACAACCAAAAGGCAAGAACCAACAAGTGCAAAAATAACAATAGACCGGGAAAGCCTGGAAAGCCGTCAATCATTGACTGAAAAAAATAAACAATCTTTTGAAGAGCAATATCGCAAAATCAATAAAGAGAAAGAAATAAAGGAGAGGGCGGCCCGTCTCTCCAATCGGATAAAGGAAATTAACAGGCTTAGTTTAAATCAGAAGTTCGGGGAAGATGAGTTGCGGGATTTTGTTTCCATAAAAGAAGATCCGCGGGAGAGGATTCTTAGCAAGCAAACCTTTTTTTATCCTCATATTGAAGAAGGGATGAGGCTAAAAGAGAAGAGGAGAAATTGGAAAGACCCTCGGCAACAAAGAAGGGTTAATCTTGATAAAGAGAAAGAAGAGCAAGATTATTGGAAAAAAATTGTCGAAGAGAGGAAGCAAGAAAAATTAAGAAAAGAGAAAGAGAAGGAGAAACGGAAAGCGTTTCGATTAAAACAAGAGCAGAAGCAACTTGAAAAACAAGAAAAAATTCGTCTCAAGAAAGAAAGAGAAGAGCAGCGGCGACGAGGAGAGCTTATTAAAGAAGAAGAACGAAAAAAACGGGAAGAACAAAAAAGACAGGCCTTAATTTTACGAGAAAAAGAAAAGGAGAGGGAAAAATTAAGAAAAAGGCAAGAGCGGGAGAACCGGCGAATTAAAGGGGAAAAAACGGCAAGAAAAACCAAAGAATTTCTGTTGAATATTTTTCGGGCGAAACCTTCGCGTTTTAAATTTGCCTCGGCAGCCTTATCTTTCACTTTAATTGTTTGTTTAACCTCTTTTTCTGTCTTTGCCTCTAGGTTTGCTTTTTACGGTTTCCAAATAAAAGAAGACGTGGAAGTTAAAGGCAACAAAAGCATAGATTTAGTTTCCAAAGCGAAGGCTAATTTTGAAGACAAAAACATTCCGGGCGCTATTGAAAATCTGGAACAAGCTCGGGAAGAGATTAAACAAGCTAATCAGGACTTGGAAAAAATAGGCGGAGAGGCGGTTGGTCTTTTTTCCGGCGTGCCTTTTTTGTCTAAGGCTTCCAGCGGGAAGAATTTATTGGAGGCCGGGGATAGCTTGTTAGAGGCGGTTTCTTGCGCAAGTGATATAGTGAAAGAATTGGAAAGGTTGGAAAATCCATTGGCTTCTTCAGGAGATAAAAGCGTGGGCGATGTATTTATGAATATGAATAAGAAGTTATCTGAAGCCGAAGACCACGTTAAAGAAGCTCAGGTAAACATGGAAAGAGTGAAAACAGAAGATGTGCCGGAAAAACACAGAGACAAGATAGAAAAAATTAAACAACTTTTACCCCAGTTGAAAGCTATTTTGGGAGAAATAGATAAAAACCAATTTGTTTTTAAGGATATGCTTGGCTACAACGGGCCCAGGAAATATTTGTTTTTATTCCAAAATAACCAGGAAATGAGAGCGACGGGCGGATTTATTGGAAGCTATGGAGTTTTGAAGATTCATGAGGGCCACGTGAAAGATCTCTTTATAGAGGGGATCTATGATCCGGATGGCCAACTGGATGTCAATGTAGTTCCTCCTAAGCCGATACAAAAAATTTCGGCGGCTTGGTCGACGCATGATGCTAATTGGTTTCCCGATTTTCCCGCTTCAGCCGATAAAATTTCCTGGTTTTATGAAAAAACGGGAGGCCCTACCATAGACGGAATTATCACATTAACTCCGGAAGTTATAAAAAATTTGCTTGAAGTCACAGGCCCGATAGATATGCCGGAATATGAAACCAGCATTAGCGCGGAAAATTTTATGGAGAAAATTCAGTATGAAGTGGAGTTTGATTACGATAAACGCGAGAATAAGCCCAAAAAAATTATTGCCGATATGACCCCCAAACTTATGGAAAAAGTCTTTAATCAAAAAAGTCTTAAAAATACTTCCCAAGTAATGAAAGTTTTCCTAGGAGCCTTAAATGAAAAGCACATCTTAATTCACTCTCAAAACGAGGAGATTCAAAAACGGGTTTCCGAGCTGGGATGGTCCGGAGAGATTCTGGGTACCCCCAAAGATTATTTGATGGTGGTTAATTCAAATATAAACGGATTTAAGACGGATGGCGTTATAGATCAAGACATAAAGCATCAAGCCGAAATTCAGCCGGATGGAACTATTGTAGACACAGTCACTGTCACCAGGAGGCATAACGGGGGTAATACCGGATATGAATTTTGGGACGAGGTTAACGCTAATTATATGAGAGTTTATGTTCCTAAGGGAAGTGAGTTAATCAAGGCTTCCGGTCATACCAGAGAAACTGTTCCCGATCCGATTGATTATGAAAAGCTTAATTTTAAAAAGGACTCCTTGGTGGAAAAGCAAGAAAATTCTACAGAAATAGACAAGGAAACGGGAACCCGTATTCACAAAGAAAAAAACAAGACCGTCTTTGGAAATTGGACGTATGTTTCTCCCGGAGAGGAGACAAAAGTAACTTATCAATATAAACTGCCTTTTAAAATTAATTTAAATAAAAACGAGGAAGAAACTGATTTTTATTCACTGCTCGCCCAAAAACAAGCCGGCTCTGTCGGAGTAGGATTCCAATCCGAGATCAACTTGCCGGAGAATATGGAGACTTATTGGCGCTATCCGAAAGAGCAATCTGTTAATTCTCGAGGAATTGAATTAAAAGGGAATTTAAATACTGATAATTTTCAAGGCGCAGTCTTGAAGAAGAAAAATTAATTTTAGATATTAAAAAAACAAGTCAAAAAGGGGCTGGCTTTGCCAGTCCCTTTGGTTGTTTTTGGATTAAATTGGAATTGTTGGAGTAGCTTGCGCGGTTTTTTGAACGGATTTTTCAAGGGGAAACTTTCTTCTCCCTTTTTGAATTTGATAAAGCATTGGTTCTGTGTGCATTGAATGCCTGCAAAAGTAGAAGATATGATTTATTTCTTTTAAATTAAAACCGAAACCTTCAATTTTTTCCAATAATCTCGGCACGGACCTTGTTTCAACTTCCAATTCAAGCGGATTTCTGTCCAGAATTACAGCATCAAAAGATTTGTCGATAGAGCAATTTTCATAATTGCAATTAATTACCAGCACATTTTGACCTTTTGTTTTTTCTTTCAACGCTCCGGAAAAAAGCTTTCCCGCAATTTGATTTTCAAATAAAACCCCAATTTTAATTAGATGAAAAGAGCTCATCACCAACCTCCCTTGTTTGAAAAATTTATTTTTAATAATCTCTTATACTTTATATTATAGAAAAAAAATATTTGTAAAGAACTTTTTGCGTTGCGGGCTTTGCAGGATTAAGAAACGGGTAATTCCCAAATGCTCGGGAGAGGGAGGGAGTAGTTCGGGTAATTTAAATGTTTCACACACTGTATGAAACACTTCTCTAAACCCGACAATCAGTGTTTGTCGGGTTTAGAAGAGCAAGAATTAAGAAATTCGGCCATTGTCTGCCGCCAAACGGGATTGAGCAAGCCACACTTTCTCCACTTTTTTACCCGACCTGCCTGTTGCCAAACAGGCCTGGGCGGGCTAAACTTTCTCGTATATTACAATCCCAAATAAGTAGGGTATAATAATATATAGAGCCGC
>CAZDHE010000007.1:0-45784 GCA_964505305.1 uncultured Bdellovibrionales bacterium | reverse complement strand
GGGTTATAGAATGGAAGATAGGATTATCAGGCCGGTTATGGTGGAGGCTAAGTAGGTTTTTAGGTTAAATTTTTTCAAGTACTTTGAATTACGGAATGCTTTTTTGTTACCCCTTTTGGCAAAAAAGGAGGTAGCAATCCCCCTCAATCCCCCTTTTAAAAAAGGGGGAGGCGGTCCCTCCCTTTGAAAAAGGGAGGTTGAGAGGGATTTAGTCCTCTCCTTTTTTAAAGGAGAGTTAGAGAGGATTTATAAATCTCTCTTTCTTGAAGGGAAGGAGAATAAAGGCCCGGTCACTCTTTGAGAAAGAGGGAAGTTAGTTTTTTGGATGCCCTCTCCTTTTTTAAAGGAGAGTTGGAGAGGATTTTCTGGTTTCACAAACCTCCCTTAATCCCCCTTTTAAAAAGGGGGAGGTGAAAGTGGAAATCTCCCTTAATCTTGCTTTTTTTAAAAAAGGGGGAGGTGACCCCTCCCTTTGGAAAAGGGAGGTTGAGAGGGATTTATGATTTTATAAATCTCCCTCAGTCCCTCTTTGGGAAAGAGGGAGAACAAGGTATAAATCCCCCTCAATCCCCCTTTGAAAAAGGGGGAGGGGTAAGGAAGTTCTCCTTGTGGACTTGTTATAAGGAAAAGTTAATTTCGTAATTAAAAGTAGGTGATTAATATTTAATAAATTAACCGCTGAACGTAATCGCCAGATCTAATTGACGATTGCGGGAGGCTAAAAAAATATGAAAAGAGAGATGATGCCATTTGATCCTTTCAGGGATCTGATGAAATCTTGGGATGATGATTTCTTCGGCGGAGATTTTGTTCCCAGCGCGAATGTTTACCAGGACAAGAATAATGTGATTGTGGAAATGGATGTTCCCGGCGTGGAGCCTGAAAAAGTTGATGTAAGCGTGGAAAATGATGTCTTAACTGTTCAAGGAAGTCGAGAAGATAAAAAGGAAGTCAAAAGAGAGGACTATTATAGAAAAGAAACCAGGTCCGGGTCCTTTTCCAGGTCGGTTATCTTGCCGATGCAGGTAAAGAGCGATAAAGCTGAAGCTGACTTTGAAAAAGGAGTGTTGAAAATCACTTTGCCTAAAGCTGAAGAGACTAAGCCGAAGAAGATCAAAATCAAGCCCAAGAAGTAATAAGGCAATAGAGGCGGGTTTGTTTTTAACAGGCCCGCCTCCGGGAAAGTTGTGAAAGTTAATAAAGTAGAAAAAGTGAGGTCAGGTAAAGAAAGTAAAGAAAGTTAAGAAAGTGTGAAAGTAGGGAAAGTAGAGAAAGTGAAGGCAAGTGGAGCCCGCCCAGGCCTATTTGGCAACAGGCAGGTCGGGTGAAAAAGTTAAGGAAGTGGAGAAAGTGGATAAAGTGAGACCAAGTGAGGCCAAGTAGGGAAAGTGGAAAAGTGGAGACAATTGAAGAAAAAGATAATTATTTAAATTTAATAAATAATTTTTATAAAAATAACATTTTGCTTATTGCCCTCGCAGGGACAATGAGTAAAATAAATAGTTTGATATGGCAAAAATACTCGGAATTGATTTGGGAACCACCAACTCCGCGATGGCGGTAGTTGAGGGTGGAAAGCCCGAAATTCTGGAAAACAAGGAAGGCAATAGAACTACCCCTTCAATGGTAGCTGTTAATAAAAATGGTGAAAGATTGGTTGGTCTTTTGGCCAAAAGGCAGGCTGTAACCAATCCGGAAAATACTATTTTTTCGGCAAAAAGATTAATAGGAAGAAAGTTTTCTGATGACCAGGTTAAGAAGGCCCAAAAAACCCTGCCTTTCAAGATTAAGGAAGGTAAAAGCGGTGAGGTTAATTTGGTAATGGGAGATAAGGACTATCGGCCGGCTGAGATTTCGGCTATGGTTTTGCAGAAATTGAAAGCCGATGCCGAAGAAAAGTTGGGAGAAGAAGTGAAAGAGGCTGTTATTACGGTGCCCGCTTATTTTGACGATTCTCAAAGAAAGGCTACTAAAGATGCCGGAGAGATTGCCGGTTTAGACGTCAAGAGAATTATAAATGAACCTACGGCTGCCGCTTTGGCTTACGGATTTAATAAGAAACAAGATGAGAAAATTGCCGTTTATGACTTAGGCGGCGGAACTTTCGATATTTCCATTTTGGAAGTCGGAGAAGACACGGTGGAAGTTAAATCAACCACCGGAGATACCTATTTGGGCGGTGATGATTTTGATCAGGTGATTATTGATTGGATTCTGGAAGAATTTAAAAAACAAGAAGGCATTGATCTTTCCGAGGACAATCTTTCTTTGCAAAGAATCAAAGAGGCTGCGGAAAAAGCCAAAATCGAGCTTTCCACCGCTCAGGAAACCGAGATTAATCAGCCCTTCATTACTTCCGGCTCCGAAGGTCCAAAACACTTGGTTTTGACCTTGAAAAGATCTAAACTGGAAGAGTTGTCCAATGACTTGGTGGAAAGAACATTGGAGCCTTGCAAAAAAGCCTTGGAAGACGCCGGGCTTAAAGCAAGCGATATTAATGAAGTGGTTATGGTAGGAGGCCAAACCAGGATGCCTTTGGTGCAAAGCAAGGTAGAGCAGTTCTTCGGCAAGAAACCCAATGCTTCTGTAAATCCTGATGAAGTGGTGGCAATGGGAGCCGCTATTCAAGGCGGAGTTTTGCAAGGTGATGTCAAAGACGTGTTGCTCTTGGATGTAACCCCCTTGACTCTGGGAATTGAAACCATGGGAGGAGTGAGAACTCCTTTGATTGAGAGAAATACCACCATTCCGGCCAGCAAGTCCCAGATTTTCTCTACGGCCGCAGATAATCAGACTTCTGTGGAAATTCATGTATTGCAGGGAGAAAGAGAAATGGCGGCTGACAACAAATCCTTGGGAAGATTTGTGCTGGATGGAATACCGCCTTCTCCCAGAGGAGTTCCTCAAATTGAAGTAACCTTTGATTTAGATGCTAACGGAATTTTAAATGTTAGCGCTAAAGATAAGGCCAGCGGAAAAGAGCAATCTATCAGAATTGAAGCCTCTTCCGGGTTAAGCGAGGAAGAAGTGGAGAAGATGAAGAAAGAAGCTGAAAAACACGCTGAAGAAGACAAGAAAAAGAAAGAAGCGGTAGAAGCTAAGAATACCGCCGAAACAATGATTTTTACCACTGAAAAATCTCTTAAAGAAGCCGGAGACAAGATTAGCAAAGATAAGAAAAAGCCGGTTGAGGAGAAGTTGGAGGCTCTAAAAAAAGTTAAAGACGGAGATGATGTGGAAGCTATCAAAAAAGCCACCGAAGAACTCTCTCAGGAAGCTCAAAAAATTGGACAGGAGCTTTACCAAGCTGCTCAGCAAAGTCAGCAACAATCCTCTCAAGACGGACAAGCAGAAGGAGGAGGCGAAAGCAAGGACAAGTCAAAAGATGAGCCGGATGTAAAGGAAGCGGAAGTAGAAGATGACAAGAAAGACGAAGACAAGGACGATAAAGGTAAGAAGTAAGTAGGGTTAGCGGGGTCTTCGGGCCCCTCTTTATTTATCTTTAAATAAAATTATGAACCAAATTAATCCAAATCAACCCAAAAAGCAGACTCAGATTAAGGCTTCGGACGAGAAGTTGAAAGGGGAATATTCCAATATGATGCAAATAATCCACAATAAGGAAGAATTTGTTTTAGACTTTTTAAATGTTTTCCCTCCTACGGGAACTTTGAATTCTCGTGTTATTGTCTCCCCCGGCCATTATAAGAGAATGATTAAGGCGATGCAGAATAGTCTGGAAAAGTATGAAGAAGTTCATGGAAAAATTGAAGAAGCCAGCGAGCCGGAAAAACAGATAGGCTTCAAGGGCGAATGATGGCGTAAGAGCTCAAAACGCAAATTTCAAAGCTTAGAATCCAAAATTCTCTTGAATTCCTTTGATTGCAAATTTTCTTGAAGACGGAGTTGTCCTATTAGCCCTTTCTATGGGTTTAGAATGTGATAAAACTAATGAGCTGGTTTTGTAAATTTACGCCAGTTTTTATTATTGGCGTTGGAAAGTATAATAAAGTGAATAGTTATTTTTATTTATATTGTTTAATTTTCGCCGGAGTGCTAAAATATTAACTGATGTTACGCACTTCTTAAAGTAGTCTTTTTTAAAAAATCCCTGAAGTTCGACTTCAGTATTTGCAGAATTCAAACTTCAAACTGTTGCATAATTGGAAAATACGTTCATATTAAACTATAATGGGTATGTATGCGTAACATTAGATATTAATGTGGTAAATGCTTGAAGATAAGGAAATATTTTAATCCTATGTTTCAAAATACTACTTTTGTTGCAATTCTGGGTTTTTTGGTTAATTTTATTTTAACCCTTTTTAAGATTGTAGCCGGTTTGTTTACCGGTTCAGTAGCTGTTTTGGCCGAGGGGATTCATTCCGCTGCGGATGTTTTTTCTTCCGGAGTGGCTTGGTGGGGAATTCGTAAGTCAAAACAAGCTCCGGACAAAGAGCATCCGTATGGATATGCCAAATATGAGGCTGTGGCTACTTTTGTAGTGGTAGTATTGCTTTTTTTGGGAGCTTTGTGGATTTTATTTGAAGCCGGAAGCGCGTTTATTAACAATGAGCAGTTGGCCGGCTTTAGTTTGTTGAATATTTCCATTATGGGAATTTCGGTGGTGTTGAACGAAATAATGGCTCAGATTAAGTTTCGAGTCGGAGGCAATGCCGGCTCATCCGTTTTGGTGGCCGATGGCCAGCACGATAGGGCGGATGTGATTGCATCAGTTGGGGTTTTGATTGGTTTAGTTTTGGTCAAGTGGTTTCCGTTGGCTGATATTTTAATTGCTTTGATTGTGGGAATTTATATTATTAAGGAGGCGATTGAAATGACCGGAGAAACGGTGAGTTCCTTGGTGGACAAAGCTAATCCGGAGCTGGAGAAGAAAGTAGAAGAATATTTACAAAAGGAAAATTTTAAGTTTGAGGAAGTCAAAACTCGCAAAATAGGCAGCACCAATGTTGCGGAAGTCTTCCTGCTTTGTGATTCCAATTTACCCATGGAAGAAGTGGATAAAATTACCACAAATCTGAAAAACAAATTATTGAAAGAAATTGAGGAACTTTCTTATTTAACTGTTTCTGTAAAATCGCATAAAGTGTCTTCCAGCGTTTTGAGGCCTAAATTTTGGGGCAGTTATGGATACAAAAGGGGTTTTCAGAAAATAGGTCCGAAGAAAAACGGAAAAAGAGTTGCGATTCCCTTGGCTAATCAAGAAGCTCGGGAAATTAATTCAGAAGAATTCGGAAGCGAATATTTTTTAATTTTGGACTTGAAAAACGAGGAGATTAAAAACAGGGAAGTTATTAAAAATCCTCATTTCCAAAAAGGCGCCGGGGGAGGAGTTAGGTTTCTCAGGAGTGTAAGCGCCGATAAAACAATTGTTAAACATATAGGAAGAGGAGCGTTAAAAAATCTTAAAAGCATTGGGATTGAAGTGGAAATAGCTAATGAGTCTGAAAAGCTGGAAGAAGTTATTAATAAACTTGCTAATTCTAAACAAGAAAATAAATAAAAAACCGACTTATGAAAAAACCCTCAGAGGCAGAAAAAAAGAGAGCCGGTCAGTTAAGAGAAGTGATTGATGAGCATCGTTATCGCTACCATGTGCTGGATGATCCTCAGGTTTCGGATGCTGTCTATGATTCGCTAATGGCCGAATTGAAACAACTGGAAAATAAATATCCGGAACTTAAAACAGCCGACTCTCCTACTCAGAGGGTGGGCGGTGAGCCGTTGAAAGAATTTCAGAGAGTGGAGCATCGTAAAAGGCAATGGTCTTTGGATGATGCTTTTTCTTTTGAAGAGCTTCAAGATTGGGAAGACCGCAACGTTAGAATTTTGAATAAAAAGGGAATTAAATCGGATTTTGAATACTTGGTGGAGGTGAAAATTGATGGACTTAAGATCATTCTTGACTATGAAGAGGGAGTTTTGATTCGAGGAGCAACTCGAGGAGATGGCGTAGTGGGAGAGGATGTGACTGAAAATATTAAAACCATCGGAAGTGTGCCTTTGCGAATCAAAAAAAACTTGAACATAACCGTGGTTGGAGAGTGCTGGCTTCCGGAAACAGAACTTGAAAGGATAAATAAGGAAAGAGAAAAAAAGGGATTGCCGCCTTTTGCCAATTCCAGGAATGCCGGAGCCGGTTCTATTCGCCAGCTTGATCCCAAAATAGCCGCTTCCAGAAGATTGGATTCTTATATTTACGATATTGACGAGATTAGGCCCCGCAATCCGGAAGAAGAGCAATTAGCTCAAGAGAAAACTTCTACCCAAAAAAAAGAATTAAAATTTTTGGAAGAACTGGGATTTAAGGTGAATAAAGAATACGGTCTTTTTAAAAACTTGGAAGAGATTAAAGCTTTTTACAAGGAGTGGGAGAAGAAAAAAGCAGAGCAAGTTTATGGAGTGGATGGACTGGTGATCAAAATCAACTCTCGAGCAACTCAAGAAGCGCTGGGCTATACCGGCAAAAATCCTCGATTTGCCATAGCTTGGAAGTTTGCTCCGGAGACGGCTACTTCAGTTATTCGAGACATTAAAGTCCAGATTGGCCGGACGGGAGCTTTGACTCCGGTGGCTTTGCTGGATCCGGTGAAGGTGGCCGGAAGCACTGTTTCCAGAGCTACTTTGCATAACGAAGACGAGATTATCAAAAAAGATATTCGCATAGGAGATACGGTGGTTTTGCACAAGGCCGGAGATGTTATTCCTGAAGTGGTGGAAGTTATTAAAAAACTACGCAATGGTAAAGAAAAAAAATTTAAAATGCCCGAAACTTGTCCCATATGCGGAGGTAAAGTTGTGAAAGAACAAATAGGCGACAAAAAGAAAAACTTCAGCGCCGCCCATTATTGTGTGAACAAAAATTGTTTTGCGGTAGATAAGGAAAAAATAATCCATTATGTTTCCCGTAAAGGGATGGATATCGACGGCCTGGGAGAGAAAATCATCGAGCAGTTAATGAATGAAGGGCTTATTTCTTCTATTGCCGATATTTACAATCTACAGGAAGGCGATTTGAAACCCCTGGAGAGGTTTGCCGAAAAGTCGGCCCAGAATTTGATAAAATCAATTGAGAAAAGCAAAAAAACCACCCTGGAAAAATTTTTATTTGCCCTGGGAGTTCGCCATTTGGGAGAGGAAAGTATTGTTTTGATAAAAAAAGAGATAGAAAGCCCCGATTCTCGTTTGGGCCGGGTTTACAAGAATCTTGGCAAACCTCTTGATAATCCTTCTGATGTAGGGCGGTTTTTTAACGAAATATCTCAAGAAGACTTGACTTCTATTAAAGGCTTTGGCGAAAGAATGGCAAAAAGCGTAAAGGAATGGTTTTCAAGTCCCCAAAATAAAAAAATGTTGGCAAGTCTCAGCAAGGCCGGTGTTGAATTTGCTCCGCCCGTCCAATCCAAGAAAGAAAAACTTCCGCTTACCGGGAAATCCTTTGTGTTAACCGGCTCCTTGGAAAAATTAACCAGAGAAGAAGCTAAAAATTTAATAAGAAAAAAAGGGGGAAGAGTATCTTCCTCGGTCAGCAAAAATACAGACTGTGTAGTAATCGGCCAAGATCCGGGCAGTAAGCTGGAAAAAGCCCGAAAATTAGGAGTGAAGGTTTGCGATGAAGAGGAGTTTTTAAAGAAAGTCCAATAAAGCCAAAAAAAGAAGCCCCCAATCCCTTATATCGCCGAAATTGTTACACTACCATATTACGTTATTACGTTATATGGTAAAATTTTAAAAAATATCCTAAGATTAAAATTAAGGTAAAATTATGGAATTTAAAAAAACTAATTTGGAGGGGGTAAGGTTAATAAAACTTCAAGTTTTTGGAGATCAAAGAGGTTTTTTTACGGAGACTTATTCCAAGAAAAAATTTCAAGAGGCGGGGATCGAAGCTGAATTTGTTCAGGATAATCATTCTAAATCTGAGAAAAAAGGTGTTTTAAGAGGTCTGCACTTTCAAAAGCCTCCTTATGAACAGGCTAAGCTGGTAAGGGTTGTTAAGGGCTCTGTTTATGACGCGGTGGTGGATTTGCGTAAAGATTCTTCCACCTTTGGCAAGTGGGAAGGATTTGAGTTGTCGGATAAAAACTTTTTGATGCTTTACATTCCCCGGGGATTTGCTCATGGGTTTTGCACTCTGGAACCGGAAACGGAATTTGTTTATAAAGTAGATAACATCTATGCGCCGGAATCAGAGGGAGGCATTATCTGGAATGATCCGGATTTATCTATCGACTGGCCAACTCAAAAGCCTATTTTATCAGAAAAAGATCAAAATTGGCCAAAATTATCCAATTTTAAAGATTAATTACACCACCTCAAAAATGAATCTAAACAACAAAAAAGCAAAACGTTTTAAAACAAAATATCTTTATTCAATTTTTCCGATGTTGCTTTTTGCAGTAACTCCTCTTGCTGCCCACGCCCAAACTATGGAAAAAATCCCCGGCCAAGAAGAAGAACCGTCTAACTTAATAGAATATCTAAACAATCTCTACAGGTTCGGCCTCTCCGCCGTGGCTATTCTGGCTGTTTTTATGATTGCTCTGGGAGCCTTCTCTTATTTGGTCACCGCCGTAGGCAATCCTTCCAAAGTTCAATCCGCCAAAGAAACTATCACCAATGCCTTGTTCGGCTTGGCTTTAGCTTTTCTGGCCTTTTTAATTCTTTATGTTATTAACCCGGATCTGGTGGGAGGAACTCTGCAAAAACCCGGAGAAAGCATAAAAAGCATCACTAAACAAGAAGAAGAAAGCTACTGGAATCAGGGTTTTACTCCCCCTCCCACAGACGGCAGATGCGGATCCGCCGACGGCGGAAGCTTTACTTCCCAACCTTCTTTTGATCTTTGCGCTGCCGGCGCAAGAACCGAAGTAACGGAAACCTCAAACGGTTGGAGCTGGAGTTGCCAGGGAGAAAACGAGGGAGAAAACGCCGAGTGTTCGGCGGAGAGAACGGATAATTCCGGATCGGATTCCGAACCGGAACCGGAGCCGGAGCCTCCTCTCGATCAAGAAGTTGATCCTCCTTATACTCCTTTGCAAGGACGTCACGACGAATTTCCCGAAAAAAACTCCGGGACGGTTAAAGTTATGCCTTATTATTTGGAGCTTGGCTCTAACGTTATAGATGGTTCTAAATTTAGTATGTATGTTCCGGCTGGAACCGAGAGTCTTGAGTTGTCGATGAACTCAAGCTATGGAGATTCTACCTTGTATTTTTCAATAGAAGACAAGCCGGTAGAAAGTGAAAGCAAATCTCTTGGAGACAGGACCATAGAAAGTCTTATTTCAAGCGATAGAAAAACCACTTATACCACCGGAGGCGGCCAAGTGATAGTACTTATAAATGATTTTGGTGTTAATACCGAAGACTGGAATCGCGGAAGATGGATAAACTTTAAGTTTGACGGCTCCAGGCCCAATGCTTACGATGCAAGATATCGCATAAATACGGAACATCCTTATTATTATAAGATTGATTAATATTATTAATTGTTAGAAATCAGAGTATTACTTAATAGCGGCTATTATCAAGCCATCGGGACGAACAGATTCTAAATAATACAACTTAAACTATTTTAAGTAGTAATAAAAAAATATGCAAATTTTAATCACCGGAGGTGCCGGATTTATTGGATCTAATTTTATTCACTATTGGTTGAAAAAATATCCAAACGATAAAATTATCAACTTAGACGCCTTGACTTACGCGGGAAATTTAGAAAATTTAAAGTCTATAGAAGATAGCGGAAATTATAAGTTTTATCGAGGAGATATTGTTGATGAAGAATTGGTAGGTGAAATTATCAAGCGGGAAAGGATAGATTTGATAGTTAATTTTGCCGCTGAAACTCATGTAGATAGATCTATCTTAAATCCGGATGATTTTGTTAAAACCAATGTTTTGGGAACGCACGTTTTGCTAAGAAAAGCTCTTGAAAATGGAAAAATAAGGCTTCACCATATTTCGACTGATGAGGTTTATGGAGATTTAGAGAAGGATGAAAAACCCTTTGATGAGGAAAATCCTTATAATCCCAGCAGCCCTTACAGCGCCTCCAAGGCCTCCTCGGACCACTTAGTTCGTTCTTATTATCGGACTTTTGGACTTCCCGTCACTATTTCTAATTGTTCTAATAATTACGGCCCTTTTCAATTTCCGGAAAAACTTATCCCCTTGTTTGTAACTAATCTTATTGAGGGCAAAAAGATCCCTCTTTATGGAGACGGTATGAATATCCGAGATTGGCTTTATGTAGAAGATCATTGCCGGGCTATTGATGAAATTATTCAAAAAGGCAGGCTTGGAGAAACTTATTGCGTGGGAGGAGATTGCGAGAAAACTAATAAGGAAATTACTTATGCTATTTTGGAGGAGTTAGGATTGGATGAAAACTGGATAGACTTTGTTGAGGATCGCCCCGGGCATGATAAGCGCTACGCTATTGATTTTTCTAAGATAAATCAAGAACTCGGGTGGAAGCCGGAATTTGATTTTAAAGAAGGTCTTAGAAAAACCGTTCACTGGTATAAAGACAATCCTTCTTGGTGGCAGAAAATTAAAAGCGGAGAGTATAAGAAATATTATCAAAAACAGTATGGGTAAGATGCTTGCTTAGTAAATCTGCGAGTTTCTTGCTAAAATTCATAATTTTTTATGGGATTATCTAAGGAAGAAGCTAAAGCGGCTCGAGAAAAAATTGAAAAATATCATGAAGAGAAAGCCAAAGAACTTTTTGATTATGTTCTTGTAAAGATTAAAGAATATGAAAAAGGAGAAGTAGGCATATTTGAATTAAATCATATCATTCATATTTATCATCGCCAAATGCAGGAGCTTTTTGGTTATATAAATTATTTCTATCCAAGTAAAAGCAAGATGCCCATACTTTTAAAATTGATAGAAGAGGAGGAAAAAGGCCTGGGTAAATGGGAGCCCAAAATTAAACAAGGCGATGATGATTATTAATAGCTATTATGGTAAGTAAGTTAAGCTAAAGGGCAAGCGTAGAACCAGACTTATTTCAGTTGTTTCAAGATAAAAAGCAAACACTATCGGAATTATTTTGCTTAGCAGTCCTTCTTTTGGTCTGTTTTATTATTGACAAAAATGTAAATTATGGTATTTTTTGCTATAGATAAAAATTCAGTTCTTAAAAAAGGAGGAAGCAATGAGGATTATTTTTACCAAGATTGACCAGGACAATCTTCCCGCTGACGCTAAGAAGAGAATACAGGCATTGGCAGGAAGATTTAAGTTGAGGAAGTCTTCCTATGCTGAGGTGTGGGAAGAGAAGGGAGTTGTTTACATCAGCACCTCCTACGGTCTTCTGAGGACGGACTTGGATTTGCTGAATGCCCAGATTCACAAGGGCAATCCAGCCCGCCCGCATCCGGGGAATAATGCTTCCGGACATTGGCTCCCGGCATCTTCCGTCGGGTCTTGAATATAAACCATATAACCAAAGGAGGCGTTTTTAAAGTAAGGCTTAATCTGATTCAGATTAAGCCTTTTAATTTTGCGCAAAGAAAAAAGTAAATGTTTCACACACTGCATAAAACATTTTCTTTATCAATCCAAAACAGGGAAGAATGAGCAGGGTTAATAAGAATTGTTGATGATCATTGATTTAGAGAATGGAAATAATTGCAGATTGAAAGTTTTTATGTTAATGTATGTTTAAAGCAAACAAAAAAAGGAGGTTTTTTATGCATCCCGGGCAGAAAATACATTCCCTGAAAATGTTAGAGGCGTTTTGTGCTAACAAGAAAGTTCATAATGAGGCAATAGTTTTAACCAGCGGGTGTTTTGATCTTTTACACGGGGGTCATTTGGATTACATTTATGAAGCTCAAAGGTATGGTTTCTTAATAGTTGGTATAAATTCGGACAACTTTGTTAAAAAATTGAAAGGCGATGATCGACCGATTCGGAAAGAAAAAGACAGAGCTATGCTAATGGCCGGATTCTATCTTGTCGGAGCGGTAACGGTTTTTGATTGTGATTATGAATTAATCAATCGCATCCAGCCGAATTTTTATGTTGCCTCAAAAACTTCCAATGTTAGAGTTTTTGAGGACAAGCAGAGAATGAAACTTTTTGAAAAATATAAGACCAAAGTTATCGAACTCGGCCACTTCAAGGAGGATTCAACTACCGATATTATTAAAAGAGCTTCAAAAGTAAGTTAACAAAATGAGAATATTAGACAAAAATAGGCAAAGTTATAAACGCGCATTTTCCCAAAAAGAGGAGTGCGCGTTTTGTGATGAAAAAGAAATGTTGATTTGCGAGGAGCTTTCCGGGAAGCATTGGCGGGTAATTGTCAATTTGTATCCCTATATGGACGGAAATGTAATGCTTGTTCCCAAGCGTCATATTGAAGAAGTGGAAAAGGTAACTGAAGATGAATGGCGGGACTTCGGAAAAGTCCTAAAAGAAACAAAAATTGCGCTGGGAGAGATATTCAAGACGGATTCTTTTAACGTCGGATTAAATGTGGGGGAGCAATCGGGAGCTTCTATCGCTCATCTTCATTGGCAAGTAATTCCCAGAAAATATCAAAATATAACCGCGGCGAATGTTTTGGCCGATTTGTATATTGTTAAAACTTCGCCTGAAGAGACAAAAAAACTGCTTGACAATTATTTTCGAAAGTTAAATAAAAAAGAAAAAAAGTGATTTTTAATCAAAATAAACGCTATTTATGAAAAACTTTTTAAAATTGGTTATATCAATAGGGGTATCTCTTTCGGCCGGTTTTATTGGTTCTTTTTTTACCGCTTCCGCTATTGAAAATTGGTACAGCTTTTTGGAGAAACCCTTATTAAACCCGCCTAATTGGATTTTTGCGCCTGTCTGGACATTGCTTTATATTTTGATGGGCGTTGCGGCTTTTTTAGTCTGGAAGAAAAGCGGCCAAAAAGCCGGGATAGGGAAAGCATTGGTATTTTTTGGAGTCCAGTTGGTTTTTAATTCGGCTTGGTCTATAATATTTTTTGGTTTGCAAAATCCCTTTTGGGCGCTTTTGGAGATTCTTGTTTTGTGGATTTTGATATTGTTCACCATCATTTTATTTTATAGAGTCTCTAAGTCGGCAGCTTTCTTATTGATTCCGTATATTTTGTGGGTTAGCTTTGCAATTTATTTAAATTATTCGATTTGGGTTTTGAATTATTTATAGCAACTGATGTTGTGCGTGCATGCTAATTGTATTTTAATATAAAAGTGTTTTCCGGTTACGGCAACAGACTGAAGTTTGAATTCTGCGGATGCAGAAGTCGAACTTCAATTTAAACTATGATGAGTATATGCGCATAACATCAGTTATGAAAATACAAAATATTTATTTTTGTAGTAAAAGTAGGATGAGTTTTATTTTTTATAACAATTAAGAAAAAATTATGAGCAGTGGTTTTAAGAAAACGCTTTTAACGGGTTTGGGGTTAGTTTCTTTAAGCAAAAAGAAGCTTGAAGAAACAGCCAAAGAGATTGCCCAAAAGCATGGCATTTCTCAAAAAGAGGCGGAGAAACTGGCGGTTGACTTGGTAAAAAGGGTCGAGGAGAAAAGGGATGATTTGGAAGAGGATTATGAGAAGGCTTACTCTAAGGCTCTGAAGAAGATGAACCTTCCGACCAGAGAGGAGTTTGAGGAGCTAGAGCAGAAAGTTAAAGCGCTGGAAGGCAAATTGGAAGATAAAGCGGGAGAAGATTCTTCTGCAGAAAAATGAGAGTTGTTAATTTTAGGAGCTGGATTTTCGAAGCGCTCCTTCTGTTAAGGTTTTGAAAAATGGAGTTTAAGTATTGTAAATGGGCTATGTTTGGTTTTAATAAAAAATATAGAGGCCTTAAAAGGGCCAAAGAAATTGTTTTGGTTTTTGCCAAGTTTGGTTTTGGCTATGTTTTTAATCTTAGGTTTATTCAGAAGGATTTTGGAGTTAGCGAGAAAAGTCTTAAAGATCAAGAGAAAACGGGTCGAAAAATTCAAATGAGCGGACCGGAGAGATTAAAAACGGCTTTTGAAGAGCTGGGCCCTACCTTTATTAAACTCGGGCAAATTTTAAGCACTCGACCGGACTTGTTGCCTTCGGCTTATACAGATGAGTTGACTAAACTTCAGGATAATGTCCCGCCTTTTTCTTTTGATAAAGTTAGAGAGCAGATGAAAAAAGAATTTGGCAGGGATATTGAAGAGGTTTTTGTCGAATTTGATAAAAAACCAATAGCGGCTGCTTCTTTGAGCCAGGTTCATAAAGCAAAATTAAAAAACGGCGTCG
Source organism: uncultured Bdellovibrionales bacterium (assembly GCA_964505305.1). Lineage (GTDB taxonomy): Bacteria > Patescibacteriota > Minisyncoccia > Moranbacterales > DUUL01 > JAXHLG01. Next base: position 31,487 of record CAZDHE010000007.1, on the reverse strand, counting down.
AGGTGGCGGTTAAGATTCAACGCCCAGATATTCAAGCTACCATAGAAACCGATATTTCCATCTTAAACCGCCTGGCTCAGTTTGCGGAAAAAAGGTTTAGTCAAAGTCGAATTTATCAGCCGACCGAGTTGGTAAAAGAATTTTCTCAAATTATTCGGCAAGAACTGGACTTTTATAGAGAAGCTCGCAATATTGAGGGTTTTTATAAAAATTTGGCTTCCGTTAAGTTTATCTTTATACCTAAGGTATTTTGGAATTTTACTACGGGAAAAGTTTTAACCATGGAGCTTGTAAGGGGGGAAAGGGTTAATAAAGCTATTCAAGACAAGGAACAAAAATACGATAAAAAATTAATAGCCTCAAGGATTATCAATTCTTTTCTTAAACAAGTCTTCCAGGACGGCTATTTCCATGGAGACCCTCATCCGGGGAATATTTTTGTGTTAGAGGGGAACGCTGTAACCTTTCTTGATTTTGGAATTGTGGGACACTTAGAAGATCAAACTAAAAATTATTTGGCGGATTTATTGGTTGCGGTTAGTAAAAAAGATACGGGCAGAATTATTCGCATCTGGAAAGATATGGAGATAATGAATCCCTTGGAAGAGCCACCATCCCTTCGTCAGGAACTGAGGGGCTTTTTGGATAAATATTATGGAATGGAATCCAGGAAAATTCACTTGGGGAGGCTTTTGGAGGAGATGATTGAAATTATGGTTAAGTATGATATTAAAGCGCCGACCAGCTTTGCTTTGTTAACTAAAGCAATTATCAACATAGAAGGGATCTGCCGCCAGCTTGACCCCGGGTTTAATATGGTTTCTTTTACTGAGCCATATGCCAAAGAGTTGGTCAAGAAGAGGTATTCATTGAAAGAAATTTTGAAGAAAGGAAGTTCTCTTGGAAGAGAAGCTCTGGATTTTTTTGAAAAAACTCCTCAAGAAATATATTTTCTTTCCAAGGGTCTCAGAGAAGGCAAGCTAAGCATTGGTTTTAAGCACCAGAATTTAGAGGATTTGACCTTGGTGATAGACAGAGCTAGTAACAGAATTGCTTTTGGTTTGATTACAGCCGCTTTAATAGTAGGGTCTTCTTTTATAATGACTCTGGATAAAGGCCCTTTTGTTTTTGGTTATCCAATTCTGGGCTTGATAGGCTTTTTAGCGGCGGCTTTCCTCGGCTTAGGGTTGGTTATATCCATTATTATCAGACGAGGCAAGCTTTAATTTAAAAGGGTTTTTTGACTTGTTCAAATAATCAGGAAAATTTTTAAATATTAATCTTTAAAAATGAAGCAAAAAACTATTGAAGCGAATGGTTTTGTCTTGAGGTCGCCTCGAGCGGAGGATGCCTCTTTCTTGGCGAAATATTTGAATGATAGCAAAGTAAGCAAAAATCTTTCAACCCTGCCTTATCCTTACGATATAAAAGATGCTGACGCCTGGTTAAAAACAGCAATTCCCACTTGGAACAAAAAAAGACCGGAAAAATTAAATTTTATGATTGAAATAGATAATGAGGTTGCGGGTTCTATCGGACTGGAGAACATTGAGTGGGAGCATAAGGCTGAATTGGGATACTGATTGGCCAGGAAATATTGGGGCAAGGGTATAATGTCGGAAGCGGTCACCAGGATTGCTGATTTTGCTTTCAAGGAGTTGAATCTTCAAAGGGTGGCGGCTAAAGTGTTTGTTTTTAATCCCGCCTCTAAAAGAGTTTTGGAAAAGAATGGTTTTATCGAGGAGGGCTTATTGAGAAAAGAGGCTAAAAAAGGAGAGGAGTTTATCGATGCTTATTTATTGGCTAAAATTAAGAGCTAAAAGAGACTGCTTCCAAACACCGTATGCAGCTCCATCTTTTTGTTAAATTCCTCATTTTTTTCCTTAACTGGGGCTATCCCGAGTGCTCGGGGTAAAAATTGTTTGGAAAATTTATCTGAAAAATTAGGTATTGATAGGAAATTCTTAATCTATCCTTAAACCTCTTTCCCACTACATCAGAAAACACACCTCACCGGCTTCCAAGATTTTCTCCTTAGGATAGTTTTTTAATTAAGGCTTAGCCTTGGGAAAATCCTAATTACAAGAAAAGAAGCGAGTATTTTTTAGTAAGTCTTTTTTATTAAAAATTAATACACCAAATTTATCCCTAAATAATCAAAAAGGAAAGGGATTATAAGTCGAGCAGTTCCTACAAGTTTTATGAGCTAAGATGGGGTGTTTACTTTTATTCATTTATTTGTTAAATTAAATAGTAGTTTTTACCTGTTGAGAAGTGTGCTTAAAATCTCTTTAAGTAAAAGATGAAAAAAAATATTGAAGAAAAAAAATACAAAACGGGAACTGGGCAAAAAAAAATTGTTAAGGTGGAAAATTTAAAAGTTATATATAATCCCGGTAAGGTTAACGAAGCCCAGGCAATAAGGGGGGTTAGTTTTGATATTTATGAAAACGAATACGTAATCTTTTTCGGACCATCGGGTTGTGGCAAATCTACCATACTTAATGTTATTGCTGGGTTGGAGGTTCCTTCTGACGGGAAAGTTTTAGTTGATGATCAAGATCCTATTAGTTTTTCAACAAAGCAATTGGCCAATTTTCACCGTAATACAATTGGAATGATATTTCAAAGTTATAATTTAATTTCAACTTTAAGTGTTTTGGAAAATGTTACTCTCCCGCAGATTTTTGACAGAAAAAAACCCAGAACGAGAAAAAAACTTGGAATGCAATTGTTAAATAGGTTGGGAATGGATAAATTTGAGTCAAGATTGCCGCAAGAGCTTTCAGGGGGACAACAACAAAGGGTTAGTATAGCCCGGGCATTGATTAATGATCCCCCGATAATCCTGGCTGATGAGGCAGTTGGAAATTTAGACAGTGTTTCGGCCAAAAATGTTTTAAGTATTATTGAGGCTCTTAATAATGAAGAGAATAAGACTATCATCTCGGTAACTCATAATCCCGAGCATCTTTTTTATGCTGACAGGGTTTTCTATGTTAAAGATGGTTTGATAGTAAAAATTGAAAAAAATGAAAAAAGAAGACCTTCTAAGAAAGACGGTGATTCTATGCTGCCAAAAGGAGAAAAGCAAAGATCAGAGATTGATCTTCTTTTGCAAGCTTATCCGGATCTGTCTTCTATGCAGCTTCATGTTATGATGGCTCCCTTTAAAGCAAAAATTTTAGCTAATTATTTGCTTAATCGCTTTGAGTCTAAAGAAATGAAAAAGTTTGAAAAAATTATCACTGATAGATTGATTGGGAGAGTTAAGAAAAAAGAATTTTGTGAAATTTTAGATAGACCTGTAAAGGATAGAGGAATGGGTTTGAATAAACAAACCGCTGAAAAGTTTTCAGAAATAATTGAGGAAGTGGTTGAAAAATCGGATTACGTTAGACAATTTCAAAATTTTTTGGATAAAGGAGAAGAAGAGCCTGTCAGTAAAACCATTAGTCAGATACGAATGTCTATACTGGATGATTATGATGGAGACTTAAGTTTAGAACAAGTAGATGCTCTTAACAAAGGAATTGAATATAGAATTACGGGCAAAATAAACAAGAAAGAGTTTGAAGAATATTTAGATAGAAGTTTTAAAAGAGGAGGCGTAGGTTTTAGAAAATCTCCGGCTAAAAAATTAGCGAGAAAGATGGAGCTCATTATGCTTTTAAAATATGGAAAATAAATTTTTCGAAAGCGCTCTTTGGAAAAGTAGTTGTGCTTTTTGAAAATCTCGAAGTTGAATTTCTGCGGATGTAGATATTTAGATTTAGTTTACTATCGTGAGTGGAAAAAAACATCATATTAAGCTATAATGAATATATGCATGCAACATTAGTTATACAAGATAAATTTTTATCAAAAAACTGGAATGTATATTTTAGACAACATTAAATTAGCTACCCGAACTTTTAGAACAAGAAAGTTAAGAACCTCGTTGACTATTTTAGGAATAAGCGTAGGCATAGGTGCTATTTTGTTTTTAGTTTCTTTGGGTTATGGATTACAAAGTATTCTTTTAGATAAGATCGCTAATTTGGATGCTCTTTTGACATTGGATGCTAGCACAAACGATCCTTCAATTCTTAAAATAGATGATAACTTGATTGATGAAATAAAAAATTTACCCAACGTTGCCGAAGTAAGTCCTTTAAAATCTATAGATGCTCATTGCAGAGGAGAAGAGTATTCTACAAGAATTACCTTGTCGGCAGTAAATAGTATTTATTTTAGACTTGGGGGAGTTGAGCTTGTAAAAGGAAAAAGATTTGAAAATAATGATGACAATAAACTAATTCTCTCAAGGGGGGCATTAACTTCATTGGGAATAAAGGAAGAGGAGGCTTTTGAACGAGAGCTTCAAGTAGATTTGATTGTTCCTTCTTCTGGAGGGGGGCAAGAGGAGGGGATGGCTGAATTCAAGGGCAATAAAAGTGTTTCTCTTGAAAAAAAGTTTAAAATTTCCGGAATTTTAGAAGATAGCTCGAGCAGTTTAGGATATATTCCATCCGAATGGATTAGCGGAGTTAATTTTAATTCTTATGACGGAATAAAAGTTAGAGTAGACAAACAAGAGGATCTTGAAAATGTAAGGAACAGTCTCGTGGAAAAGGGCTTATCTGTTATGGCTATTTCTGATACGGTTGATCAGGCTAACAAAATATTTAAAGCACTCCAAATTGTTTTAGCTCTTTTTGGAATAGTGGCTTTAATTGTTTCTGCGATAGGAATGTTTAATACTATGACAATTGCTCTTTTGGAAAGGACTAATGAAATAGGAATAATGAAGGCTATCGGGGCTTCTAACAGGGATATCCGCTTCCTTTTTTTGCTGGAATCCGTTCTTATCGGATTTTTGGGTGGTGTTGTAGGAATTTTGATTGGTTTAGCGGGTACTAAGTTAATTAATTTCGGGTTTAATGTTTTAGCTAGTAAGCTTGGTGGGGAGCCAATAGATATATTTCAAACTCCATTATGGTTTGTTTTATTTGTTTTATTCTTTTCGACTTTAATAGGTTTAATAACAGGCGTTTATCCCTCTGAAAGAGCTGCTAAATTAAATCCTCTTATGGCATTAAGGTATAAATAAGGCATTTAAGAGGGTGGAGTTTATTTATTGCAGAAAATATTAAAATTGATTAATTTAATGCAAAATTATTTTGAATAAATACTTTTTTAAAATAATGATAAGAGAGAAACAAATTAAAAGGTTTTTTTTAGCAAGTCTTTTCTTTGTGTTGAGTATTTGCTTTTTTGGTAGAGGTGTTGCGAAAGCTCAACAGCCCGTTATCTCAAACATTGAAGCTTCTTATGTAACCTCAATTAGCGCCGAAATAACCTGGACTACTGATATAGATTCCAATTCTTTGGTTGATTTTGGGCTTGATACGTCTTATGGGGATACTTCCGGTAGTGCTACGGAAAGTGTTAAGGATCACAGTGTTACTCTTAATGGACTTAATCCGGACACGACTTATTTCTTTAGAGTAAACTCAACAAATGAAGGTGATGAAGCTTCTGATGATAACGATGGAAGCGGCTACGAGTTTACCACTGCCTCGTCGCCTACCATTGAAAATGTCGGCATCTCTCAGATGACTGATGATTTTGTAACCTTTGAATGGCAAACTAATATACAGGCTTATCCCTTTGTAGCTTATGGCTTGAGTGATTCGTATGGAAAAATAGTGGGTGATGAAGATACTTTAAGTACTTCCCATAATATTTCTATAGCGGGTTTGGATTTGGGGAGTGAGTATCATTATCTTCCCAGGGTAAAGGATGTTTATGGAAACTATACAAACTATGACATTGATAATACATTTACTTTGGGAGCGCCCCATTTGGAATCTTTTACTTCAACAACTACTGATGGTGATTATGGACCGGGAGATGTGATAAACGTTACGGCTAATTATAGTGAAAACTTAAATGACGATTCTTATGTGGAAGTCGTTTTAAACACTGGAGTTTCCTTAACGCTTGATTCCATTGTTGACGATAAGCTTGTTGGCGAATATGTTGTAGGCGATACGGGTGCCGGAGAAAATGTTTCCGATTTAACTGTTTCTTCTATTAGTGTTCAAAATGCTTGTGATTCCAACTCTTATTGTTATAGCGGAACCACTTTGCCTTTTGAAAATTTAAATAATAATTCTTCCATTGGTGTGGATACCACCGCTCCCGTTTTTTCAGATTTATCTCCAAGCGATTCTGCTGATATAAATTCTGTTACAAATGATTCAGATATTTCTTACCATCTTTCCGAAGATTTAAGTAGCGGCACCATCTCAATCAGTAGGGTCGGAGGAAATAGCGATGCAAATTCTCCCCACTATTGTACGTTAAATGGTTCTTATCTAAATGCCGGAGCACATGATAATTTTGACACCTCTAATTGTGATGAAGGAGCCATCTCTTTGGTTGATGGAGCTGTTTATGATATTGAGTTTCATGGTATTGATATGGTTGGCAACGAATCTTTACAAACAAAGAAAACAAATATTACATTTGATGTTTCAGAGCCCGTGATTTCTTCTTTTGATTCGACAAGCGCAGATGGAGCATATGGCCCCGGAAGCAGTATCAATATTTCCGCTGTTTATGATGAATCTTTAAGCGCCGGGTCTTCTCTTGATGTTGTTTTAAATACGGGCGCTTCTGTTACACTTGATTCTGTTGACGATAATACGATATCCGGAAATTATATAGTAGGGGAGACCGGGTCTGGTGAAGATTCATCTGATTTAGAGGTTTCTTCTATAGAAAGTCAGAATACTTGCGATCATGCTAATAATTGTCAAACGGGAACATCTCTTCCCGGGGTTAATATTTCAGATAATTCAAATATAGTTGTAGACACCACAGCCCCTCTTCCTCCTGAGGAGGTGTTATTTCTTGATGATCCCGTCAACATTTCTAACGAAGATAATATTGGTTTAAGGGTTTCCGGTGAACCGGAAAGTACCATTTTTTATTCTATTGACGATGAAGATTCAGCTACTGATGCTATTAGCGGTGAAGCAACGATGGAAAGCGATGGAACAACTGATATTGAAGGATTGGATGTTTCCGGGTTGAGCGATGGAAATTTAACAGCTTCGGTTTATTTACGTGATCAGGTTTTAAATAGTGGTTCAACATCAGATGGTTTTGTTGTTAAAGACACCGCAAATCCGATTTTTGATTTGCAATATTATTCGGATGTTGATTTGACTGATTCTTTGGGAGATAATCCAAAATTAAAAGAAGGGGAGTATTACATTAAAATTACTTCCAATGAACCGTTACAAGAAAATCCTATTATTAATATTGATTCAGAGGGCACGGCTAATGATGTTGTTGACACTCATACTGAATCCCTGGAAGGAGAGGATTATAAGTATGTTAGAATAATTTCTCATGATGATCTTGCTGTTGGGGACGTTTTAGAGGATATTTCAATTAGCGCAACAGATATTAATAATAATAGCACTGTTGACGCCGAAATAAATAATGAATCAAGCAAGGCTGCTTATACTGACACTATTCAACCTACGGTAAGCGGAGAAGTTTCTCCTGAAATTGTTGGATCAAATCAATTTGCGGATGTTTCTTTAATTTTTAATGAAGCAATGAATCAAGCTGTTAATCCATCCGTGGTGATAAGAAAATCAGATGATTCAACTTCAGAAGTTACGGGAAGTTTTGTTAGCGCCACCGAATGGTCGGGTTCAGTTGAGATTTATCCCGATGATGCTGACGGAGAAACTGTTTTGGAGGTAGCTTCGGCTGAGGATGAAGCTGGTAATATTATGAATAACGATAACAGTGTTGATACTTTCATCGTAGATATTTACGATCCCGAGTTAACTGTAAATGAAGGTACTGAAACAGGTCCGGTTAAAGAAGATGTTATAAACATTACTTCAAGTGATACGGGTTCTGGTGTAGCTGGGCAATATTATGGATTTAGCCCTGATGATGTCTGTGACGATAGTGATGTAGTTGACAATTTTTTTAATAGTGGAGAAGATTTTGTTATATCAGGAGATCATACGGATTATTTATGCGCCAAGGTTGAGGATGAGGCTGGGAATGAAGTTTATTTAAATGTTGGAAAACTTAATACTGATAATACGGAACCCTCAATTTCAGAGGTTGATTCCAATCATTCCAACGGAAGTTTTACGGTTGGAGAAACAATAGACATCATAGTAAACTTTTCCGAAGAAGTAACTTCTAACGGAGATGTCACAGTTGACTTGGACACCGGAGGAAGCTGCACCTTTAGCCTGTCCTCCGAGTTAACCGGCACCTGCGACTACACCGTCCAATCCGGAGAAAATAGCCCCGATTTAAATGTTAGCTCCATTTCCGGAGATATTGAAGACGAGGCCGGAAATGCTTTAATAGATTTTACTCCGGAAACCAATTTGGCTGATAACAAGGATATCGTTATCGATACGGAGGCGCCTTCCGTGGATATTATATCACCTCTTGGGGGAGAAAAGGTTGATAGTAGCTTTGTGGTTGAGTTTAGCGATAATGAATTTACGCACCCCCAATGTTCTATAAATGATAACGAATGGATTTCTTGCGTTAGTAATTCCACAGTAATGAGTGATTTAACCGGCTGGGGCGATCTTCCAGATGGAGAATTTAATCTTAATTTAAGAGACATAGATGAGGCTGGTAATGTTGGAGAGGATACAGAGAGCGATTTGGAAAAAGATACTACAGCCCCCACTATCGATAGCGTGTCGTCCAGTGTTTCAGATGGAAGCTATAAGGAAGGAGAGACAATAGACATCATAGTAAACTTTTCCGAAGAAGTAACCTCTAACGGAGATGTCACGGTTGACTTGGACACCGGAGGAAGCTGCACCTTCAGCCTGTCCTCCGAGTCAACCGGCACCTGCGACTACACCGTCCAATCCGGAGAAAATAGCCCCGATTTAAATGTTAGCTCCATTTCCGGAGATATTGAAGACGAGGTTGGTGATGCCTTGGTGGATTTTACTCCCGCCAGTAATTTAGCGGACAATAAGGATGTTGAAATAGATACTATCCCCCCGACTATTCAGAGTGTCAACTCCGATGTTTCTAATGGTACCTATGGCGAAGAAGATACCATTGATATTGACATTGCTTTTACAGAAGCGGTTACTTCTTCAGGCTTGGCTACAGTGACATTGAACAGCGGAGGCAGTTGCACCTTTTCAGTTTTTGATTCTACTAATTCAAGTTGTAATTATACTGTCGAAGATGGTCAAAATAGCGAGGAGCTTGATGTTATCAGTATTACCGGGGATTTATATGATTCTGCCGGAAATTTAATGGAGGATATGAGCATACCTGAAAGTAATAATTTAGCCGACAATAAAGATATAAAAATAGATACTACCAGCGAAGGAGATCCCTTTATAACAGAGTTGAATTCCAGCCATTCCAACGGTATCTTTGGCGAGGGGGAGGTGATTGACATTTCTGTTAATTTTTCTGAAAAAGTTACCTCAAACGGGTATGTCACAGTCACCTTGGACACCGGAGGAAGCTGCACCTTCAGCCTGTCCTCCGAGTCAACCGGCACCTGCGACTACACCGTCCAATCCGGAGAAAATAGCCCCGATTTAAATGTTAGCTCCATTTCCGGAGATATTGAAGACGAGGCCGGAAATGCTTTAATAGATTTTACTCCGGAAACCAATTTGGCTGATAACAAGGATATCGTTATCGATACGGAGGCGCCTTCTGCTCCTTCTGTGGAAATAACCGACCCCATAACAGATGACAATAAAAACAGTATTGATATCACGGGAACAGGAGAGGCGGACACGACTATTAATTATTCCATTGATGATGAAGACGATAAGACAGAAACAGTCACCGGAACTGACTCTGTTGACTCTTCCGGGAATATTTCGCTTACAGGAATAGATTTAAGCTCCTTAAGCGGAGGAGTAATATCGGCTTATATTAATTTAACTGACGAGGCCGGAAATGTTAGCGAAGATACAATAGTTACTGCCACCAGCACTGTTGAGAGACCTACAATTTTAAGTGTTAACTCAGACCATTCCAACGGAAGCTTTACAGCTGGAGAAACAATAGACATCATAGTAAACTTTTCCGAAGAAGTAACCTCTAACGGAGATGTCACGGTTGACTTGGACACCGGAGGAAGCTGCACCTTCAGCCTGTCCTCCGAGTTAACCGGCACCTGCGACTACACCGTCCAATCCGGAGAAAATAGCCCCGATTTAAATGTTAGCTCCATTTCCGGAGATATTGAAGACGAGGCCGGAAATGCTTTAATAGATTTTACTCCGGAAACCAATTTGGCTGATAACAAGGATATCGTTATCGATACGGAGGCGCCGAATATTGATAGTTTTTATTCCACTAATGAAGATGGTATTTATTCTGCGGGGGATGAAATTGAAATAATTGCTGTTTTTGATGAAGATATTAAATTAGATTCCAGTATGACTTTAATTTTAGATACGGGAGCTACAATTGTTTTAGATGAAGTTGAAGAAAATAATAAATTATCGGGGGTTTATATTGTCGGAGAAACCGGTTCGGGCGAAAATACTAGTGATTTAAAAGTTGAATCGCTTTCTTCTCATGATGTTTGCGATATTACCGGAGTTTGTCAGGATAGTTTTTCGTTACCCCCGGTTAATATCTCAGACAATTCAACGATTATTGTTGACACTAAAGCTCCGGTTTTTCATTCTATCAATCCTAAGGACGGGGAAAATATAAACAATGTTACAAATAACTCTGATATTTCTTATTCTATTTCAGAAGATCTTGAAAGCGGTAGTATTGAATTTGTTAGGACAGCTTGGGAAGATGACCCCGATTCTCCTCATATTTGTAATTTGAAAGATTCTTTTCTTAAGGAAGGAGAGCATTTAGGATTTAATACTGAAAATTGCCAAGAAGGAGCTGTAGAGTTGGCCTCGGGAGCTGTTTACACATTGAATTTTCAAGGCGTCGATCTGAATGGGAACGAGGCTAAAAAAGTAAGCAAGACAGCGATAACCTTCGGTTTGGATGATAAAAAACCTGTGATTTCAGATGTAAGGGTCTCAAATATTACTTCTAAGGAAGCTACCATAGAATGGAAAACCAATGAAAAAGCTGATTCTTATGTTGAGTATGGTTTGACTAAAAACCTGGGTCAAACTTACGGCGACAAGTCGTTAAAAAAGAAGCATTTAGTAGATTTGCCTCCTGTTCTTTCTCTTGGTAGTAAATATTATTACAGAGTCGTTTCCAAGGATTCATCAGGAAATGAGGCTGTTTCCGACATTAAATCATTCAAGACAAAAGATGCTTCAGAAATAGAAGAAATAGAAGGAGGTGAGAATGTGAATATTAATTCTGTCGAAGTTTCTGATATAGAAAGCTCTTCAGCTACAGTGAGCTGGAAAACCAGTCAAAAATGCAATGGTATTGTTCGTTATGGGTTAGATGATAGCTATGGTAATTCTGCCGCGGAGGACGCTACAATCGAAAATTATTCCAATTTCAATCTTAATCATGAAGTGTCTTTGGTGGGTCTTTTGTCAAATGCAACTTATAATTACAGGGTTATATCGTATGATATATATGGAAATATCTATTTTTCCGAAAATAAAAAATTCTCCACTTCTTCAATGGCTTCCGTTTCAGGTGTTAGCGTGGATAACATTGAACTTGACTCTGCTACTATAACATGGGAGACGGCTAGTCCCACAAGTTCAGAGATTGAATATGGAGTCACTGAAAAATATGGAGAAACTGTTGTAGAAGAGACTTCAACTAATTATCATAAAATAGAGCTTACCGATTTAGAGGCTGGTCAAACTTATCATTTTAGGGTGAAAGGTGAGGATGATGATGAGGTGGTAGCTTCGGATGATTATGTTTTTGCGACTTATCCAGAGCCTGAATTGGATAGTTATGAAATAACCGATGTGGATGATAAAAAAGCGATTATAAACTGCAAAACAAACATTCCCACGGAAACGGTTATAGAGTATAGAAATATTAACAATCCCGAAGACAGGGGAAGCAAAGGCACTTCCGAGATTTCTGATCTTCACGAAATAGATATATTGGGCCTGGAGCAGGGAAGTGAGTATGAGGTTAAAGTAAAAGGAGTGGATATAAATAAAAATAAATTCGAATCTGAAGTTTTTAGATTTACTACCGAAGAAGACACCGAACCCCCGGAAATAAGCGACATCAAAATAGAAGCCTCTTTAACAAGCCAAAAAAGTGATTCTGTTCAAGCAATAATTTTTTGGAAAACAAATGAACCTTCTTCTTCACAAGTCTTATTTGACGTCGGAGTGGATAAAAATGAAGAAGATTTTTCTGAAAAATCAGAAAAGGATATGAATTATACAACTAATCATTTGGTTGTTCTCACTAATTTAAAGCCGGGAGTTGTCTATAAAGTTAAAGTTGTCTCTGCGGACGAAAATGAAAATAAAAGAGAGTCTGAAATTTATACTATTCTCACGCCTCAAAAAGAAAAATCTGTTATTCAAATGATAATTTCTAATTTTGAAGAAACTTTTGGATGGTTAAATAGGTTAAAGGGAGAATAATTTTAGTAGAAATTGATTTAACTCTTTCTATATTTTGTTTTTCAAAATTTAATTTTAATTTAATTTTTTGAGATTGGATTAATTTAAATCGACTCAAAGATTTGTTTTCAGGATTTTTAATAGATCAATAATCGAAGAGAGATTTTTTTGTATTTATTTTTAATTTTTTAAAATATATGCTTAAGAAAAAAAAAGGTTTTAATATTTCAAATATCAAAATAAAAAACCATAAGCGGTTTATTATATTTATTTTATTAGCTTTGTTTTTGTGTGTTACTCCGATGATTTATTTTTATTTCAAACAAGATAATTTTCAGGAAAAAAAGAGCAGAGGGATGGAAAGTTTATCTAAAGGAGACTTTGAGGAGGCTATAGAAAATTTTGATCAGATTAAATCTAAAGATGAAGATGTTTTATTTAATTTAGCTGTTTCTCATTATAATAAAAAAAATTACGAAAAAGCGGAATATTTTTATGAAGAAATCCTCAAACAAGATCCAAAAAATGTTTTAGCTTATAATGGAATCGGGAATATGTATCGAGATAAAAAAAATTATGAAAAAGCTCGTGAAAATTATGAAAAAGCAATAAGTGTTAAGCCCAATTTTATAGCTTCCTATTCTAATTTAGCAATGATGTTGTTGAATAATGAAAAAAAAGAGGAAGCTTCTGCTGTTTTAGAGAAAGGCTTGGAGAATAACGCCGACTCTTCCGGGTCGGAGAAATTAAAAAAATTACTAATGTTAATTAAAAATTAAATAGCTAATTTTGTAGGTAGCTTAATTTATAAAAAATATTTTACCCATCTTGGTTTTTTATTGACGTGAGGAGTAAAATTATGAAGTAAAAAACCAAAGATTTGTATAAGTTATGAATCTACATATAAAATTAGTTAAATGATAAAAATGGTTGACAAGAAAAGATTTTACAAGATATTGATTGCTGAAGATGAGCACTTCATATTAAGTATGTATTCCAAAAAATTTAAGAAAGAAGGGTTTAATGTTGAGGAAGCTTGTGACGGAGAGGAGGCTTGGAGAAAAGTTGAAAGCTTTAACCCGGATGTTTTGCTTTTGGATATTTCAATGCCTAAGAAAAGTGGCATTGAAGTCTTAAAAAGCATCAGAAAAGAGGAAAAATTTGACAAGCTAATAATAGTAATGTTGACTAATTTTGGAGAAAGGGAGTATATGGAAAAGACTTTAAATGAGGGAGCAAATGATTTTCTGGTTAAGTCTAGTCTGAATCCTTCAGAAATAGTTGAGGAAGTCAAAAAAAAGTTGTTGTTTAAGAACAATTGAGCTTATTATTTTTAATTTTTAAACATTAATCTTTAAAAATGAAGCAAAAAATCATTGAAGCGAATGGTTTTGTCTTGAGGCCGCCTCGAGCGGAGGATGCTGCTTCTATAGCTAAGCATATCAATGATGAAGAAATAGCTCGAAATACTTTAGCTATTCCTTATCCATATAGCCTGGAGGATGCTAATTCGTGGTTGGAAGGAGCCATAGAGGCTTGGGAAAAGAAGGTCCCGGAAAAGTTAAACTTTTTAATAGAGATTGACGGAGAAGCTGTTGGCGCTATCGGCTTGGAGAATATTAACTCAGAGCACAAGGCCGAGTTGGGCTACTGGCTTTCCAGGAAATATTGGGGGAAGCAAATAATGTCTAAGGCCATAAAAGAGTTGTGCAGATTTGGTTTTAAGGATTTAAAATTAACAAGAATCACTGCCAAGGTTTTTTGTTTCAACATGGTCTCCAAAAGAGTTTTGGAAAAGAATGGTTTTATCGAGGAGGGTTTGCTGAGAAAAGAGGCTAAAAAAGGAGAGGAATTTATTGATGCTTATTTATTGGCTAAAATTAAGAACTAAAAGGGGCTGTTTTTAAACACCATTTCTAATGCAGATCCATCTTTTTTACTAAATTTATCAAAAATCTTTTGTCTTAACTGAGGCTATTCCGAGCGTCGGAGATAAAAATTGTCTGAAAAATTTATCTGAAAAATTAAAAATTTCGCAACGAAATAGTGCTTGGAAGCAGTCCCCAAAATTTCAAAAAACGAGGCCGCGCTTTTTTGAGTTGCTGAAATGCAATTTTTTTGATAGAAAGGTGTAATAATTAATTCGCGCTAATTTAAAATTGGGCGCATTTTGTTTGTTTAAAAATGACGATATGCAAGAAAAGATAACGATACGGGGCGCTAAAACTCATAATTTGAAAAATATTAATTTGGAAATACCTCGTAATAAAATGACTGTTTTTACGGGCCTTTCCGGCTCGGGAAAATCTTCTTTGGCTTTTGATACTATTTTTGCCGAGGGGCAGCGACGTTACGTGGAATCTTTATCGGCTTACGCCCGTCAGTTTTTGCGTCAAATGCAGAAGCCTGATGTGGAGGAAATTTCAGGTCTTTCTCCGGCTATTTCCATTGATCAGAAAAGCCGTTCCGGCAATCCGCGCTCCACGGTGGCTACTATTACCGAAATTTATGATTATTTACGGGTTCTTTTTGCGCGGATTGGAAAGCCTTATTGCCCCGAGTGCGGCAGAGAAATTAGGAAAATGTCTCATGAGGAAATTCAGGAAAAGGTGGTTGATATTATTCAAAAATTTGAAAAAGAAGCTGAGAGCAAAGAACTGTTAGGGGTGGAATATAATGATTTGAAAATAAAAATATTTGCTCCGGTGGTAATCGGAAGAAAGGGCGAATATTATCAGCTCTTGTATAATTTGCTCAACAAGGGATTTGAAAAGGTTGAGATAGATGGAGAATTGAAGAATTTGAGAGAAAGGGTGGTGCTGAAAAAAAATAAGCGGCACAACATTGATGTTTTAATTGACGAGTTTTATATAACAGATTTAAAGCATAATGAAAAAGACACGAGAGAAAGAATTTCCGAAGCGGTGGAAATTGCTTTGGGAGAATCGGACGGCTTAGTAAAACTAAGGCAGCCTGACGGGAATGATAAAATTGTTTCAGCTAAGTTTATGTGCCCTTATGACGGGTTTTCTTTCCCGGAAGTGGAGCCGAGACTGTTTTCTTTCAATTCTCCTTATGGCGCTTGCCCGGCTTGTAACGGGTTGGGAACCAAGAGTTTTTTTAGCAAGAGCCCTTGTCCGGCTTGTAATGGAGCCAGGCTGCGTCCGGAGGCCTTGAATGTTTTTATTAAACACAAGCAGGATTCAGTCGAGCGCAATATTGTGGAGGTTGCGGATATGTCTATTAAGGAGGCTTATGATTTTTTCAATAATTTAGAGTTGAGCCGGAAGGAAAAAGAGATTTCCAGAAACGTAGTTAAAGAAATTATCGGCAGGTTGAAATTCATGAAAGATGTGGGAATTGAGTATTTAACCTTAAGCCGAAAAGCCGGCACTCTTTCCGGCGGTGAATCGCAAAGAATCCGCTTGGCCTCTCAGTTAGGATCCGGCTTAGTGGGAGCTTTGTATGTTCTGGACGAGCCAACCATTGGCTTGCACAAGAGGGATAATGACAGGCTTTTGGAAACGCTTTTAAATTTAAGGGACTTGGGTAATACCATTATTGCCGTAGAGCACGACGAGGATACTATTTTTGCTTCGGATTATATAGTTGATCTGGGGCCGGGAGCCGGGGTTCATGGAGGAGAGTTAGTAGTGGCCGATGATTTGGAAAAGCTTTTAACCGCCGAGAAAAATAATTTCAATTCTCTGACGCTTGATTATTTAAGAGGGGAGAAAAAAATTAAAACTCCCGGTAAAAGAAGAAAGAGGTCTAAGGGGGAAATTGAAATCAAAGGCGGAAAAGTTTTTAATATTAAGAATATGAGCGTTAATATTCCCTTGGGAAAGCTTGTTATGCTAACGGGAGTTTCCGGTTCGGGGAAATCCAGTTTTATGTATGAAATTTTATATAAGAATTTATATACTAAAACATTTAGGCACAACAAAAAGTTTAATCCTATTAACTGCTCTCGATTTGAGGGAGACGAGGAAATTCGTCGAACTATTATGATTGACCAATCGCCTATCGGGCGAACTCCCAGGTCCAACCCGGCTACTTATACGGGAGCTTTTACTTATATCAGAAACCTCTTTGCTTCTACTAAGGAAGCCAAGGCCAGGGGCTGGAATGCGGGAAGATTTTCTTTTAATGTTAAAGGAGGCAGGTGTGAGGCTTGCGGAGGCAATGGAACGGTTTCGGTGGAAATGCATTTTTTGCCCACAGTTTATGTGGAATGCGATGTTTGCAGGGGCAAAAGGTTTATGAAAGAAACTCTGGAGGTGAAATATAAAGGAAAAAATATTTATGAAGTTTTGAAGATGACTGTAGAAGAGGCGGTTCGATTTTTTAGAGACATACCACCGATTTATGACAGATTGAAAACATTGGAAGACGTGGGGTTGGGATACTTGGAGCTGGGCCAATCCGCTACCACTTTATCCGGCGGGGAAGCTCAGCGGGTAAAAATAGCTTCGGAACTTTATCGTCCCCAAACCCAGAAAACCTTTTATTTTCTGGATGAGCCGACAGTGGGCCTACACTATGAGGATGTGCGGAAATTAATCGAGATTGTTCAAAAATTAGTGGACAGAGGAAACTCAGTTATGGTTCTGGAGCATAATATGGAAATGATAAAGTGCGCTGATCATATTATTGATATTGGCCCGGAGGGAGGAGAGAACGGAGGCAAAGTGGTGGCCACGGGAACTCCGGAGGAATTGGCCGGGCAAAGAGAGAAATCCTACACGGGGGAGTATTTGAAGAGATACTTGAGAAGCTCAGATCGCAAAAGTCAAAACTCAAAGCGGTAGCTAAAAAATTAAAGCCGGAACCTTGTCTAATTATAAAAAAGAGCCTCGCGGTTGCGAGGCTCTAATGTTTAATTTGACAACAATCGGCAAATATAGCCGTGTTGCTTATAGATTTTAATAATTTCTGGAGGATAAAGCTTATGAGGAGCTACCTTTAACTTAAAAGTAGTATTAATTTTTTTCCTCATATCTCTTTTTTCGGAGTGATTCTTTTGGATTTTTTGAAGTTCAAATCTAATTTTTCCATAAAATTCTTTTGAAAAAATTGGATAAACAAGTGGCTCCAAATGACTTTCAATACTTTCGGCCACTTCAAATAAAGTCCAAATTAAAATTTTTCTATTTTCATCTTTCCTGACTCCATGGCAAGAAATAATATCAACTTTTCCTCTAAGTTGATATTCGTCTAAAAGTTTGTGAAAGAACCTTCTTGCTTCTGAACAAACAACCATGTAAACACCTCCTTTTAATTGCAAAAAATCCTTAATTAAGCAATATTTTAGCATTTTTGTCAAATTTAGTCAAGGTTTTAATCGTTTTGAAGCGCCATTTTATAAGTGATTTAAGCAAAAATGTTGACAATTAAATTCATTTTTTTATTCTTGTTTTTTCAACTCTTCTATCATCGGGCCGAATTTTTCATAATATTCTTTCCATTGTTTTTTGGGCCAATCATCGGGTTTTTCGGTGTGAATATCATCCGGGCTGGGGTAGTTGTCCGGATCATCGTAAAAGCTTTTAAAGATATCGCTCCTTATTTTTTCACCTTCTTTGCTTTTGATAATCTGTTCTAATTTGGTTCTTATTTTCCCCTCAGGAGTTTTTTCCGTGACTTCGGGTCCCAAGATTTCAACTTGGTAGGGATTTTCCTTGGAATAAAATTTTATAAAAAAGTTTTTATCTTTTTCTATTGTTTGGGTCTGGATTAAGACATGGTTGTCGGTAGTGTTTTTTATTTTTAAATCCGGTTGAGGAATGTAGACGGTGGCGTCTGTGCCGGGAGGATCGTAATAATGAACCGGGTAAGAGTGATTGTGCCGCTCCGTTATTTTTAAACCAGTGTTTATAGCCGCTCGAAACATAGTGGTGGAAACCTGGCAAATACCTCCGCCAAATTCGGGGACCGTTTTATTTTTTTTAATGACCAGCTCTTCTTCATAGCCGGTAGACTCTTCAACTGAACCTAAAGTTTCCACAAAAGACAACTCCTCTCCCGGCTGCAAAATTAATCCATGAAATCTTGCCGCCGCGGTTTTTATGTTATGAATGCGAGTATCGGTGGAGCCGGTAAAATCAGACTCTCCCGTGCCGATAAGCTTTTTGATTTCATACTTTTCGGGTTCATTGCTGGATATGCCGGGTTTTTCTGTTTGTGTGGATAAAGGGATATAAGAAACTTCCGGGGATTGTTGTATGCTATCTTTTATTTTTTGATAACTTTTATCCACCTCAAGTGTTACACCTTTCCGGCTTTTTCTTATAGTCTCTAACTCTTTTTCTTCCTTATTAAATTCAAATCTTGCATCTTGCGATTCCCGATTTATTTTATCCGCAAGGGAAGCAAGGTAGTCTTTTGTTTCAGCTTCTTTTAAAAAGGCATTAATTGTTTTTTTGTAGTGAGTTTTTTGCTGGAAAGTTTCTGTCATTTGGCAGTAAATTTCAGATCCGATTTCTTCGCTGCAATAGAAGGGGTTTTCAATTTCGGAATTATATTCGAAGTCTTTTCTGAGAAAATATTTCCAATCCAAAAAATCTTGCAAATAAAAAAGATTGGCGGAATCTTTATCTTCATTATATAAATAAAAAGGTTTTTCTATTAGCGCCTGAAGCTCTTTGTTTCCTATAAACTTTAAGGAGTTATTATCATCTTTTTCGGCACCGCAAAAAGACGGCCATAAAAAAAGGATTAAAAACAAGGGAAGTAAAATTTTTTGGGAAGAAAAATTACTCATCATAAAAATTACTTTGACAGTTATTCAGATTGAAAATAACATAAATAGAATCGAAATCTTTTTATCTCCAAATAAATTGGCGGCTTAGTTTGTGTGCATAAAACCAAAACCGGAACTAAACCGGCTTTGGTATAAAAAAAGGTAAAACAAAAATTAAAAATTTAATATTATTGTTTTAAATCTTTGCTTTTGGAGTATTTAGAAGCCTCTAACCTGCAACTTTCTGGTTTTGGTAACTTCCGCTTTAGGTAGTTTAATGGTTAGAATTCCATTTTTCATTAAGGCTTCAGCTTTATCGGTAACAATTTCAACCGGTAAAATAATAGTTCTGGAAAAAGGTCCCCAATAACATTCTTGATAATAGTAATTTTCCGGATCAACCTCTTCTCCCTGATCTCTCTTTCCTTTTATAGTAACCATTTCGTCATTGATATTTACATCCAAATCTTCCGGTTTAACTCCGGCAATGGTTGATTTGATTACTATTTCTTTATCGTTTTGGTAAACGTCAATAGTCAACTGCCCCTCCGAGTCAACAGTTTGTTCCTCTTCCGCGGAGGCTTTTTTTGGTTGATAATTCTCTTCTTCAGGCTCTGGTTCAACCTGGTCTTCTTCAACCTGGTCTTCTTCAGAAAAAGAATTATCTTCAAAATCCTCGTATTCTTCTTGACCTTCCTCGGATTCTTCGGGGAATTCATACAAGGAATCCTCTTCTTCAAAATCTTCATCTGCGGGAGATCCCGGCTTGTTGGTTACGTTTATTTCGCCGTCATCTTCGTCGGCTCTTTGGATCCCGGTGAGTTTTTCGAAAAAAGACTTCTTTTGTTTTGGCATAGTTGTTTATTTTAATTTTTAAAAAATGCCTAACTAAAACTTAACATAATTTTAATGAGTTTGCAAACACATTAAAGACTAAATGAATTATTACACTAATTATTAAAAAAATCAAGAAAACAATTTTTTTAAAGTGAATGTTTTTGGAGAATAAAATGGCATACCCCAGCAAAAGGGAATTAAACAGATGAACAAAGGCGGCCGGCAAATAATTTATTATTACATCTTCCAAGCTTAAATTTGAGTAGCTTTGCAAGATTAAAAAAATTTCCAGAAAAATAAAACCCAACCCGTTCATTAAAAAAAGCGTCCAGAGAAATTTTTTTAAGTTGCTGATAGTTAAGGAGATGGAGAGATAAAGAAATAAAAACCTAAAAACCTCTTCTATAAAAACTCCCCCTAAAATTATCGTTTTTGGTTCTTTTAATATATTCAAAAAGTCAAAAACCAAAATGGAAAAAACCAAAGCTGAAAAAGCGGCCAAGAGTCCCGCCAGAAAAAAAGTAAAAATTGCGCTTAAGTAATTTTTAATCAAGGTTTTTAATTTGTTTTTCAATTTCCTTTATTCTTATTTCTTGTTGTTGATATTTTTCTTTTTCTTTTTCCACTACCTCTGTGGGAGCATTTTGGGTAAACTTTTCATTGGATAATTTTTTCTTTATGCTTTGGGCAAAGCGTCGGCTTCTTTCCAATTCTTCGGTTAACCTCTCTTTTTCTTTGGAAATATCCAAAATTCCCTCCAAGGGGATGTATATTTCTATGTTGCCAAGATTTTCATAGAAAGACTTAGATAATTTCTCCCCTTTGGCTTTTATGGTTAAGTCCTCTACTCCGGTTTGCAGGTCTTTGATAATATGCCGATTTTCTTCCAGTAAATTTTTGTGCTCAGGAGCGTAAACAAGGGCGTTTATTTTTTGAGAGGGAGGGAGATTATACTGGGAGCGGCCTCTTCTGATGGCGGAAACAACCGATTGAATCACTTCAAAAGCCTCGCCTTCTTTTTTAAAATGCTTAAACTCTTTGCCATCGGGCCAGTCCTGAATCATCAAATCTTTTTTCTCCAAGGATAATTCTTGCCAGATTGCCTCTGTTACGAAAGGAATGAAAGGATGCCAAAGCTTGAGCAAATCTCTTAAAACTATATATACAATTTTACTTTTTGCCTCGTTTTTTTCAATTTTACTTGTTTCCAAATACCAATCCGCTAAATCACTCCAAGTAAAGTTCCTAAGATTTTCGCCGGCTTGAGAAAAGTTGTAATTCTCTAAATCTTTGTTAGTGTCTTCGATTAAAGAATACAACTTGCTTAAAATCCATTTGTCCGCAAGGGAGCAGTTTTCCGGGTCTATTTTTTCAGAAGTTTCCAGTTTGTTTTGCATTGCAAAGCGGGAAATATTCCAAAGCTTGTTAACAAAATTGCGAAATCCTTCAATTTTTTCTTCCGACATCCGCATATCATTGCCGGGAGTGCCGCCAATCAAAAGAGAAAGGCGAACCGCATCAGCTCCGTATTTGTCTATCATCTCCACCGGATCAATGCCGTTTCCTTTGGATTTGCTCATTTTTTTGCCGTGCTTGTCAAGCACCATCCCGTGCAAATAAACTTTTTTAAAAGGAATTTCTTGTAAGGCAAATAAAGACATCATAATCATTCGAGAAACCCAAAGAGTGAGGATTTCATAACCGGTTTCCAGCATTTGCGTTGGATGAAATTTGGCCAGATCCCCGGTTTTTTTGTTGTTTTGATAATTATCGGGCCAACCCAAAGTAGAAAAAGTCCACATTCCCGAAGAAAACCAAGTATCCAACGTATCCGGATCCTGAGTCCAGCCATCTCCTTCCGGCGCTTGAGTAGATATAAGTATGTCAATATTTTCTTTATTTTCTTCAATCTCATCGATTTTTATGGCTATTAATCCGTTTTTTCTAATTTTTTCCTCATACCCGGGTATTTGTTGATGAAGTCTTTGCATTTCATCCTCTTCCATGCCTGGCAGAATTTTTTTGATAGAATATTTTTTCAACAAATCCTCTCTATTTTGAAAAAATTGAACATCTCTTACTTTGACCCTTAAAGATTCGACAATATAATCATCAACTTTATAATTTAAAATTATGTTATCGCCTGTCTTTATGTTTCCAAAATACCGATTTTCCTCTTCTGGATTAAGGGCTCTTGTTTCAACTTTCTTTTTTCCATCTTTAATTAAATCAAAAATCTTTTTATCTCGGAAATTTATTTCCAGGTTTTGACTTTTGACTTTTGACTTTTGAGGTTTTTCTCTGTACCAAACAGGAATCCTGTGTCCAAACCAAATTTGTCTGGAAATACACCAGTCATGAAGGTTTTCCATCCAGTGGGAATATTTTCTATAAAATCTTTCCGGAATAAATTCGATTTCTTTGTTTTTAGCAACCTCCAAACCCTTTTCCTTTAGGGACTTATTTCCCAAAAAATCCAGTTTTTTATCCACTGAAACAAACCATTGTTTTGATGGCATTGGCTCAATAGGAGTGTCGCATCGATAGCAGACGGATAAATTATTTTCTATTTCTTCCTCTTTTTCCAATAAATTTTGTTTTTTAAGATATTTGACAATATCTTTCCTGGCCTCTATGGCTGTTTTACCGCCAAAGTTTGCTATGGAAGGATAAATTTTTCCATTCTCGTTGATGATTTTAATTATAGGCAAATCATTATTTTGCGCCATTTGCCAATCAACCATGGAATGAGCCGGAGTAACGCCCAAAGCGCCGGTTCCAAACTCCATATCAATGGACTTGTCGGCGATAATTTTAATGTTAAGTTTAACTCCGAAGAAATCGGCTTGATAATTTTTTCCGATATATTTTTGATAGCGTTTATCTTCCGGATGAACAGCCACCGCGGTGTCTCCCAGCTTGGTTTCCGGACGGGTGGTGGAAATAGCGATAGGGAAGTCTTTGTCGTATTTAAAAGTATATAATTTAGCTTCTTGGGTCTTATACTCAATTTCGTCATCCGCCAGAGTGGAATGGCAGCGCGGGCACCAATTGACAATTCTCTCGCCCCTGTAAATAGCTCCGGCATTATACATATCCACAAACATCTTGCGGACAGCCTTCTCTCTTTGTTCGTCCAAGGTAAAGGCATTCCTGGACCAGTCTAAGCTGGCTCCCATTCTTTTGGTTTGCTTTAAAATAGTGGCTTGAGTTTCATTGAGGAAACTCCAGACTTCTTTTAGGAATTTCTCTCTGCCCAAATTATGCCGGGTCAGACCCTTTTCTTTTAAAAGCTTTTTTTCTACTACATTTTGGGTGGCGATGGCAGCGTGATCTGTTCCGGGCAGCCATAGAGCTCTGTAGCCCTTCATTCGATGAAATCTTATCATTAAATCCTCAATTGCCAGCATAGAAGAGTGTCCCAAATGCAAGCGGTCTGTGATATTGGGCGGGGGAAGGATGATAGTGTAAGCCGGAGCATCATTTGGCAAATCCAGATTATCGGGGTTGAATTTGCCCGATTTTTCCCATTTTTGATAAATTTCTTTCTCGTGCTTTTGAGGATCGTAAGCTTTAGAAAGTTTTTGCTCTTTGGACATAAAGATAAATAAATTTTTTAGCGACTTATTTTGACTCTTTTTCATTGTAACCATAAGCTGACAAAAAGGCAAGAGCAAGCCAAAAGATGATAATTCCTTGGGGAAGAGTCCAAAAATAATGATCAATAAAACCCAGCAATAAAAAACCTGAAATAACAAAAACGGCTGTTTTGTTCCATTTTGCTTTTAGCGGTTTGAGGTTTTTTAGTCTGTAAAAAACAAGAGTTATTAAAATTGCAAACCCCGCGACTCCAATTTCGGCCATAATCATTAAATATAAGTTATGAACCGGCTGCAGTTCCCATTCTTGAAGTCCGGTATCGTTCTGTTTCTTTGTGTCCAAGACGAAACCGCCTATTCCTGTCCCAAAAAAAGGGCTGCTTTTTATCTTTTCAGCTGCGATTTCATTGTACTTTTGCCGCAGTAAAAAAGATTTATCTTGCGGGCAATTTTCCAAGCAAAGCCTGGGAATTACAAGCCAAGATATAGCCAATAATAGGCCAAGAGAGAAAAGAATCGCTAACGCCTTTTTGTAAAGGCTAATTTGCAAGCATTCTTTAAGATAATTGATTTTGGAGCGGGGAAGATATTTCCAAATAATTATAGAAATTGCAATAAGAGAAATCAGCCAAACGCTGCGGGAATAAGAAACTAAAATTCCCAAAAAAATCAAAAGCAGGCCTGATAAATAGTGAATATTTAGAAGCTTGTTTTTATTTGTTTTGATGGGAAGGATTCCAAGGCGGTTTTTGAAGGGTATTTCCTTTGAATGAAAGAAGAAAAATCCCAGTCCGCAAATCAAGGAAAAAAACAAAAAAGCGGCAAATAAATTAGGATGAGGAAAGGTGCCATAAGCCCGAATGATTTTCTCTCCGGCTATTTCAATTTTAGCTACGCCCAATATGTCAGGCGATATCAAGCTCTCTCCCAGTATTTTTAATCCTACGGATTTTTGCTTGATGAATTGCAAGATTCCAATAAGAGCTTGCAGCACTCCGGAGAGAAATATTACGTAGCTTGCCTGAAGAAAAAAACGGAAATTTTTGGAAAATAATTTTCCGACAATCAAAAAAAGAAAGATTCCTTGTAAAAGTCGAAAAGTATTGTAAAAGGTAAAACTGTTTTCCGGGGCATTAAGAAGGCAAATCAAAATCAAAGAAATAATCAACCCTCCAAAGGCAATATTTTTCAAGTTTTTCTTGAATGCCGCCAGTATTTTTAAAGGGGCGGGGAAGTGCTTCTTTTCAGAAATATCAGCTAACCATTGCCAAAGCAGCATCAAAAAAACAGCGTCAAAAATAAAAACTGAAATGGAAAGATTCTCTTTGAAAAACTCTGCTTGCCTTAATTCCTCAAAATTAAAAATATACCTAGAGCCAAAAGGTAATAAAGCAAGGAGTAAAAGCAATAAAAAACCCTGTTTTTTAAAATTTTGATTTTTCATATTTTAGATAACAGTTAAGTTGATGGTATTTTCTTTTAAGCTGTTTTTGTGTTGAGACGACTTGGTTCGATGTATTTCAAAAAAGAAAAAGTTTCTATTTAAATTTTATGGCAAAACATGTTTTAAAGCAACTTTGTTTTTTTTGAAATAAAATAAACAAAGTATTGCATAGTTTTTTTGATTGAAATAAAATGACTTTAAAGTAAAATTTTTTTGAAGTGAATAATGAGAGAATCTATGAAAATATTTAACAAATCTTTTCGAATAACCAAGGCTTGTTTTGGCGAGGTAGGATTTACCGGAAAAGATTTTTTTCGTTGCAATTTGGATGCGTTTTTTGGGATGAAAAATTTGGGGATGGTGTTTATAAATAACAATCAAGGGAGCTAAGGGCTCTTTTTTTATATGCAAGAAAGAAAATTTAAAAAGAAAAAGGAGGATTTTATTTGTGAAGTTTGCGGCCAATTTGTAAAGGGCGACGGCTATACCAATCATTGCCCAAAGTGTCTTTGGTCCAAACATGTCGATGTTAATCCCGGCGATCGTCAAAACCCTTGCAAGGGTAAGATGGAACCGGTAGATGCGTTCTTTGAAAACGGAAAATGGAAATTAAGGCAACAATGCCTAAAATGCGGAGAAGTAAGGCTGATTAAAATCCAAAAAGGAGACAGTCTGGATGCTCTGCAAGAAATAATCAGAAAAAAAATCCTAAAATAAAAGGAGGTCTAGTGTGAATCCAAAAAATGGAAACAGAGAAGCATTTGTGGTAAGAACGGGAGAAAATAGTTTCAGGATCAATTTTTATTTTAATGTGATTGAATCTGAAGATTTAAACCTGGATTACCTGGTGGCTTTTTGCAGCGAGCTTTTGCAAGAGATTAAGTCTAAGAAAAGAGATATTTCAGAACTTAGATTTGAATCTGAGCAAGTGGAGAATTCCTCAATTTTTTTGAGAACCTGGATATACATTACCTTGTTGGGATTGCCTCCTTTTAAAGATGTAAATGTCCCTGTTCGGCAAATATTTCTGGAGTTAGATGGTTTTTTGGAAAAAATTACATCCCAGACTTGCCAAAGAAGTTCCCGGAAAAGGGAAAAGAAGGAATATTCAAAAAAAGAACCGCTTTACGATTTTCCAAAAATTAAAGAGGGAGGAAGAAATTATGAAATGCGCTGATCCGGATAAAGACCTTGGTTCTTTGCTTAATTATTGCGTTTATTTATTTGATGAAAAAGGAGGTGAGCTCTTTGATTTAGAAGTGTACAAAAATTTGGAAGGAAAGATTCTGGCAATGGCTTCTTTTTATCAAAAGGGAAGCGAAGAGGCAACATTGCTTTGGAGGAGATTTCTTCAGTGCAACAACAAAATATTTGAAATCAAATCGTAAATAAAACAAAAAAGGCCGGTAAAAACCGGCCTTTCTGCTTTATGGGGAAGGTTATTTCTTGAAATTGCCTACCAATTTTTCAAACGCTTCGGGTTCTTCTACCGCAATTTGGGCTAATACCTTTCTGTCCATCTCCACCTTATTATCTTTCAAGGTTTTGATAAAATTGGAGTATTTCCAGCCACTCAATCTTAAGGCATTGTTAAGTCGCAAAATCCAAAGACTGCGAAATTCTCTTTTTTTAGCCTTTCTATCTCTGTAAGCATATTTCCCGGCTTTGATAACAGCTTCTTTGGCAGCTTTGAAATTAGTTTTCCTTCGCCATTTGTAGCCTTTGGCGGCCTTAATAACTTTTTTTCTTCGCTTGGAGGCGATGGTTCCTCTTTTAACTCTTGGCATAAATATTTAAAACAAACACCCTGCCCTTAACGGGCAAACCTGTTTGAGTTTAATTAATTTTTTAAAATATCTTCCTTAATATTCTTGGCTTCTGTGCTGAAAACCACTTGATCATTTCTTTTTTCTCTTCTTTTGTCAGAATCTTGTCTGGAATTAAAGTGATTTTGCTTGGATCTTCTTCTCAGGACTTTTCCCTTGGAAGAGACCTTAAACCTTTTGGAAACAGCTTTTCTGGTCTTAAGTTTAGGCATCTGGAAAGTATTAAACATTAATAAAATATTTGTTGAAATTGAAAACAAAACAACTACCCGAAAAATTATTTATCCGGAGATATTAGCATATGCAACAAATTTCCTTGTTGCTTAACTTCTTGTTCTATTTTAACCGGAAATTCAATTTTGTCAATAAATCCTTTTATTTGCTCTTTAGCTTGCTCGATAAAAGCCTTTTCCCTTCCTCTTAAAATAACCTGAATTTTGACCTTGTGGCCCTTCTCCAGAAACTTTTTGGCTTGCTTGGCTTTGAAATCAAGATCGCCTTCTCCTGTGCTGGGGCGAAATCGGATACCTTTTACCTCAGTCTTTTTCTGACCCTTCTTGTTTTCATTCTTCTTCTTAGATTGAATGTATTGATATTTTCCCCAATCGATAATTTTGCATACGGGGGGATTTGTCTTGGGCGATATTTCCACCAAGTCAAGACCTCTTTCTTGGGCTATTCTTAGAGCTTCTGGCGTTTCAATTACGCCTATTTGCTCCCCAAACTCATCAATAACTCGCACCGGCGAGATTTTTATCATTTCATTGACCCTGTTTTTCGGGACATTTTTACTTTTGTTGAAACTTCTTCCTTTAATAAATTTTATCTTAATGGTTATTTATCAATATTTTAACAAAAAATCAGATAAATGCAAATTCATAATACTCTTAAATAACTTATGTTACGCACTTCTTAAAGCAGTTTTTCTTAAAAAATCCCTGAAGTTCGACTTCTGCATCCGCAGAATTCGAGCTTCAAGTTGTTGCGTAATTGGAAAATACGTTCATATTAAACTATAATTGAGTATATGTGCGTAATATCAGTTAATAAAACGCCTGTTTTTTCAATGCATTATTTACTCAATGGGCATTTTTCCAGCTGGGCACTTAATTTTCTAGCTAAAAATCTGCGACCGGAGGTCTTGAAATAAGAAAAGTTTGGTGCCCCGCCGGAGAAAATGCTATTGCGTCTAAGGCAATACGCTAAACGCGTATTGCTATAGCTTGAGAAAGTAATTCGCTTTTCAAGGCTTTTCTTTCTCAATGGGCATTTTTCCAGCTGGGCACTTAATTTTCTAGCTAAAAATCTGCGACCGGAGGTCTTGAAATAAGAAAAGTTTGGTGCCCCGCCGGAGAAAATGCTATTGCGTCTAAGGCAATACGCTAAACGCGTATTGCTATAGCTTGAGAAAGTAATTCGCTTTTCAAGGCTTTTCTTTCTCAATGGGCATTTTTCCAGCTGGGCACTTAATTTTCTAGCTAAAAATCTGCGACCGGAGGTCTTGAAATAAGAAAAGTTTGGTGCCCCGCCGGAGAAAATGCTATTGCGTCTAAGGCAATACGCTAAACGCGTATTGCTATAGCTTGAGAAAGTAATTCGCTTTTCAAGGCTTTTCTTTCTCAAGGGGCATTTTCCCAGCGGGACACTCATTTTGTTACCTAAAAATTTTCGACTAGCGTCTCAATTTTTAGAACAAAATGGTGGAGGTGATGGGAGTTGAACCCATGTCCGGTATTGGAATTTTGAAACCTTCTACAAGCTTAGCTTATTTTGCGTTAAGGTCTTGAATGCCTAAAAATAAGCAAAAAAGCATTCAGACCCTCTCTTGATGGAGCTTGATTTATTGCCAAGAGAAAACAATAAACTGCGTTCCGATGACGACGCCGGACACGGCTTATCGGAAGTCAGCCGGCCGACGGGCTGTAGTTAAATAATTAAGCTACAGCGGCAGCAAATTTAGGCGCAAAGGCCGAAGCCAAGGCGCTTTTTGCTTTGTCGAATAAGTTTGCACTTATTTTAGGATTGCAGTTTTACAAGATGCAATAACTTGGCTTGCAGATTTCAAAAAACACAATCCGTCGAATCCAGAACACCCCCATTTAGATAAATCCTAAATTCAAAATCCTAAATCCTAAATAATATCAAAATACAAATAGCAAATAGCTGGTAGCTAATTGCGATTTTTCATCATTCTCTCTGTTCTAATCTTGTCCTCTCGTTTCTTAATGTCTTCTCGTTTATCTCTTTTCTTCTTTCCCTTGGCTATGGCAAATTCTAACTTAATAAGCCTTCTTTTATTATAAACCGAAAGAGGCACCAATGTCAACCCTTCTGTGCGAGCTTTTCCAATCAATCGCTTAATTTCTTTTTTGTGCATAATAAGTTTTCGCGGAGCGGTGGGTTCATAGTCGTTGATTTTTCCGGCGTGTTGATACAAAGGAATATTGGCATTAGTTAAATACAATTCTTCTCCTTTGATTGTTACAAACGCGCCTTTGATAGAAATTCGCCCGGTTTTGATAGATTTCACTTCATATCCCTTCAACACCAAGCCCGCCTCGAAAGTTTCCAGGATTTCATAGTCGAATCTGGCTCTTCTGTTTATTGCAATTTTTTTCACAATAACAATTTTATCTGTTAAAAATATTACTCCGCAATGTTTCGGAAAAAGTTTCGGAAAAAAACAAAACACAAACACTCACAAAGCCCAAACAAAACACAAAGAACAAATATTCAAAATACAAATATTGTCGGTGAATTTAAACACTTTCCCAAATTACCAATTGCTAATTACAATATTATTTTACCTCACAAAATCAAAAAAATAAAGGGCAATCATCGTTGCGAAACAAATTTTGGCTTTGTAAATAAAAAAAGACCCTCGGAATCAGATGATGCCGAGGGTTTCGTGTAAAAATAAATATGGAATTTTGAGGACGGACTTGGTTCGGTCCGCCAGCATGCCATGTAATTGGGCTAATGCCGACTCAGCATGCCTTCGCGGTCAAGTCCGTCTCTCGATGCTCCTCCGAAGCCCCACGATTCCGGCGAGCAGTCGATGCTCATGAAAGTCCAACTGGACTTGTCAAGCCGGTATCAAGAAAGTTTGTCAGAGGATGGAAAGGCTGGCATCCAAAAGTGAGAGTAAAAGAGAGGTTGAATCATATCAATAACTCTCGAGATAACTTCCAGT
This sequence comes from uncultured Bdellovibrionales bacterium, assembly GCA_964505305.1. Lineage (GTDB taxonomy): Bacteria > Patescibacteriota > Minisyncoccia > Moranbacterales > DUUL01 > JAXHLG01. The sequence goes on along the minus strand of CAZDHE010000007.1, from coordinate 1,277 downwards.
TTTTTCCAAACTCCTAAGAAAAGGCATTTGAGTAACACCTTTACCTCCTTGATTGAAACTTGAAGAAGTCGAAGCTGGAGTGTGTTAACAGCAGTACTGGGCTATCCGTCGTCCAACTCCTCCGTGACCAGGGCGGGCAGACAGTCAATGATAGGGGAATTCATAGCAGACCCCTTTTGATCTGGAGCGCGAACAAGACACATAAGAGTCTCCTTGTTCGAGGTTTCATAGAAAGGGTTTCCTGAAAAAATCTTGAAAAGAACTTAGTTCTTAATCCTGCCCATCAAAGGGCAGGAGCCTTGGCCAACAAAAAAGCTTTGGCTCCATGGGTCCTCCATAAAAATTTTTCACGTTTATAAAAAAACGAAAAGGAGGAAGTAGCTTGATTTTATTTCAAAATAAGTGTTTAGTCAAGAAAGAATGGACTTCAAATGATAAAATGTAAAAATCAAAGCAATAAAACTAAAGCACAATGGATAAAAAATTTTTCATATTTATCTCAATTAATCTGAATTTATTCGATAGATCTTTATAATGCGCTATTTTTGCGTTTGGAAGTTTTTTATTAACAATTTTTTCCATTTTTTCTTTCTGCTCGGGAGAGATTTCAAAAAAAAGGGAAATGGTTTTTTTGTTTAAATTTGGGTTTCGCATTTGCTCAAATAACTCTCTATATAAATCCAGGCCGTCATCTCCGGCCTTTAGGGCGATTTTGGGCTCGAAATCGCGAACGTCTTTGGAAGCGCTTTGGTAAATCTCTCGAGAAAGATAGGGAAGATTGGCGGTAATAACAACTTTCTCCGCTTTTTGAAAGTTTTCTTGATTTGAAACAGGCTCCAAAAGGTTTCCTTGAATAAATTTAACGTTTTCAATTTTATGCTTTTTGGCATTTTTTCCGGTAACTCCAAGCGCTTCGGGCGAAATGTCAGTAGCATAAAATAGATTTCCATTAGACTTATTTTTCAATTTGTGAGCCAAATAGATAATGATGCATCCGGAACCGGTCCCGACATCCACAAAAGCAATTTTTTCTTTCTTTTTTTTATTTTCCACTTGCTCCAACACTTTTTCCACCATTAACTCCGTTTCGGGGCGGGGAATTAAAACATTTTGATTGACTTCGAATTCCAGACCGCAAAATTCTTTTTTGCCGATTAAATAAGCCACCGGTTCTCCCCGGCTTCTTCTTTTTATTAACTCTAAAAAATTTCGCTCTTTTTCGGGGGAAACTTCTTGCTCGGGATGAATCAAAATATATTCCCTAGAAAAACCGAGAA
>CAZDHE010000006.1:0-46116 GCA_964505305.1 uncultured Bdellovibrionales bacterium | reverse complement strand
TTACTCTTAAAGGAGTAAAATAGACGCTGAAAGTTAATTGTTCAGTGGTTTCTACGTTATATGGTAGTATTTGAAAAAAATTTTAAGGATGGGGATTCAGTTGTTTATTGGTTGTCTTAAATTGCTAAATGTTGCTTTTATCCTCTTTCTTTTTTTGGTGATTCCGCTCTTTGAAAAAGAAGGAGGTTCTCTCCTTTGGAGAAGGAGAGTCAGAGAGGATTTTTTGTTTTTGTAAATCCCTCTTAATCTCCCTTTAAAAAAGGGAGAGAATAGAAAGTGGAAATCCATCTTAATCTCTTCTTAAAAAAGAGGGAAAGTAAAAGGTGTAAATCTTTTTTGATTCCCCTTTAATAAAGAAGGAGGTTCTTTTCTTAAGATAAGAAAAGAGGGAAATCGGCCCCTCCCTTTTTTAAAGGGAGGCTGGGAGTGATTTATAGTTCTATAAATCTCCCTTAATCCCTCTTTGAGAAAGATGGAAAGTAAAAGGTGTAAATCCTCCCCAATCTTTCCTTAAGAAGGGGATAAAATGAAAAAAGTATTTCGTATTCCGGGGCTGTATTCCTACTACAATTCTACCCTCTTTGCTAAATTTATCTAAAAAATCAGAAATTTCGTAACGAAATGGTGTTTGGAAACAGCCTCACTCCAAGGTAATTTGTAATTCGAAATAATTGGTTATTGGCAATAAAGACTCCCGATGTTTGAAAAAATTCATCGTTTCTAAATAAAAAAACCTTTGAGAGCTTATATAAAAAAGAGGAATAGTTTAGCTGAAACAGGTGGTCCTTGCTTGCTTTGCGCGGTAAAATTATTTAAATAAAGAGTATGATTATTAAATTGTTGAAAAAAGTCTTGCGGATTGCTCTTTTGTTATATATTTTGTTTGGCTTTTATTTATTTTTCAGCCAAAAGTCAATTTTGTATCATCCGGATAATCAAGATTTTAAAAGGTGCTCCGGTTTCAAAGATTATCAAAAATTAGAAGCTAACGGCACCAGATTTTATTTTAAAGAAGGGCAAGGTGATGATGTGATAGTTTACTATCATGGCAATGCCGGCTCGGCTTGTGATCGAAGCTATGCCAGAGCTGTTTTCGAGCAGTCTGACGCATCATTAATATTTGTTGAATACGCCGGATATTCCAATGACGATGTTAATCCGTCTGAGGAGCTTATCCTTAATGACGTGGAAAATATCCATAATTATATTTATGAAAAAGATTATGAAGAGGTCACTGTTTATGGCCAAAGCATAGGTTCCGGCGCCGCAAGCTACCACGCCGGCCTTGGCGATGTGGAAAATTTGATTTTGGTTTCCCCTTTTTCCAGTCTCGAAAAGGTTGCTCAATCAAAGTATGTTATATATCCCGCCTCAATCTTGCTAACCAAAGAGTATGACAATGTTAAATGGCTAAAAGATTATCATGGTAGATTGTTAATTATTCATGGCGATAGCGATTCAATTATTCCCGAAAAATTTTCAAAAGAATTATACCAATCAATTCCGAGTCTCGAGAAAGAATATATCTTGATTGAAGAGAGAGGCCATAACGATATTTGGTTGTCCGCAAACTTTAAAAGACAAATAATTCAATTTATAAAAAGCGATCAAGAATAAAAAGAGGGTGTCCTTGTGTCTTTGTTGAATTTTAATCGGGTAATTTTACGATTTTTTTTCTTTAATTTCTTTTTCAATTTTTTTCAAAAAATCTTCCACTTTTAGCGCCTCTTGTTTTTTGCCATCGCGGTGGCGGACGGCTACCGAGTTGCTTTCTTTTTCTTTTTCTCCCACTACCAGCAAATAGGGAGTTTTTTGTTTGGTGGCTTCGGCTATTTTTTTGCCTAATGATTCTCCGGAGGTGTCAATTTCTACTCGAATTCCTTTTTCAAATAACTGTTGCTTAACTTTTTGAGCATATTGATTGAATTTATCGGAAATCGGTAAAACTGAAGCTTGAACCGGAGCGATCCAGACGGGGAATTTTCCGGCGTAATGCTCTATTAACAAAGCCATAAATCTTTCATAAGATCCCAAAATAGCCCGATGAATCATTACGGGGTTAACCTTCTCGCCTTTTTCGTTGACATAAGTCAAACCAAACCTTTTGGGAGTAGCAAAATCGAGTTGAATGGTGGGAATTTGAATTTCTTTTCCAAGGGCGTCTTTAAACATAAAGTCCAACTTGGGACCATAGAGAGCTGCTTCTCCTTCTTGTTTTTGAGCATCTAAATTGAGCTCCTCGGAAATTTCTTGCAACATTTCTTCGCATTTATCCCAGTCCCTTTTGTCGCCGATATATTTTTCCGGATTTTGATAATCCCGAACAGAAAGGGACACTTTTTGGTTTCCCCATAGTCCGAAAGTGCTGTAAAACTCTTTGATGTTGTCGACTAAGTTTTTGATTTCTTGCTTGGCTTGTTCTATTGTGCAGAAGGAATGCCCGTCTTCGACGGTAATAGCGATAACTCGGTTGAGGCCGCCTATTTCGCCGGGCTTTTCCGCTCGATACTGCTTTTCCGATTCCATATATCTAATTGGCAAGTCCCGGTAAGAGCGCGCTTTAGAGGCGTAAATTTGAGTTTGGTGAGGGCATTGAACCGGTTTTAGGGCGTAATTTTGTTTATGTTTGGAGGTTACTCGAAATAATTCTTCAGAAAATTTTTCAGCATGACCGGAGGTTTCAAAAAGTTTAATGCCGGCCAAGTGAGGCGTGATCACTTTTTCAAAGCCATATCTTCGGCAAATGCTCTCAATGTATTTTTGAAGTTCTTCTTTGATGGCAGCTCCCTTAGGCGTAAATAAAGGCAATCCCGAGCCTACCAGTTCCGAGAAAACAAACAAATCCATCTCTTTGCCGATTTTGCGGTGGTCTCTCTTTTTGGCTTCTTCTATTTGATGAAGATGCTTTTTAAGGCTTTTTTTGTCGTTAAAGGCTATGCCGTAGATTCTTTGCAGCATCGGATTGCTTTCATCGCCTTTCCAGTAAGCTCCGGATATGTCGGTTAACTTGAAGGAGTCCGCATTAATTTCCCCGGCGGATTCCAAGTGAGGACCGCTGCATAGGTCTATAAAATTTCCCAGCTTGTAAATAGTAACTTCTTTGTAGCCCTCCTTTTCCAAGTCTTCAATGAGTTCAACTTTGTAGGATTGATTTAATTTCCCAAAGTTTTCTTTGGCTTCTTCCGGAGGGAGTACCCTTTTTTGGAAAGTCTCATTTCTTTTAATGATTTCTTTCATCTTTTCTTGGATTATCGGCAAATCCTCCGGAATTAAAGTGCGAGGCAGCTCAAAATCGTAATAGAAGCCGTTTTCTATTGCCGGTACGAAACCGAATTTAGCTTCCGGAAACATTTCCAGCACCGCCGCGGCTAAAACGTGAGCCAAGCTGTGCCTTTTAATTTCCAGTTTATTAGATTGCTTTTTCTCTTTTGACATAAATTTATATTAATGGTTAAATAGGAGATACTTTAAAGTTTTAGAACAAAGTTTTAGAACAAAAGGAGGCGTGGTATGAAAAAACTTCCAGCTTGCGATCCATTATTTCCTCAGCTTAATGTTGCAAAATCCGTTGGAAAGACTCTTCAATTTTCTCAATCTTCAGTGAAGCTAAAAGCTTCTGAATTATCAAACGGGAGAGAAAGAGGGAATCGCGGGAGAAAGCCTTTTAAACGAAAAGTTTGAGTTATTTGGATTTTGTACATTTGAAATTGTCTAAAAATTAAAAATTGGAAATTAAAAATTATATAAAAACCCCGTCTCAACAATAATTGTTTTGACAAAAGCCAATTTAACAATCACTGAGACGGGGTTTCTTTTTTCCCGCGGTTCCACTCAGTTTCTTTATTGCCTTAAAAAGCAATAAAGCCACTTTCTGCTTGTTTTTGATTTAGCCGGTCTTGCCGGAGCCTTTGAAGGCTATGCGCTTGGTGGGCGCATCAATCATCAGGTAGTACTGTTGCTATTGTAGATTTTTTCTATTTCAAGAATATTAAAATCTTTTTGATAATAGCAATCCTAAATTTATTTTAGAATATTATAAAATTATGTCAATAGTTATTGAAAGAAAATGAATTCCTCAATATTTGCGGATATAGGGTGCTTTATTTCTATTTTTGTTTGCGGTCTGTTAACAGCTTTTGTTTTTGCTTGCTTTTTGGACATTTTTTTTGTTTGACATTGCTTGAAACTTGTGGTATTATTTCAATGTTTTCCAAGAGTATTTTGGGATTTTTTATTAGCTATCATTTAGGAAAAATTATTTCCATTAAAATTGCATAAATAAAAAAGCCTGTTTTTGTTTGGCAATTTTAGTCTTTTAGCTATTTTTGGAAAACAGAAATAATTTTATTCCGTTAATTGCCGTTTTGGCAAGGATTAATTAAACAAGCCTTTATGAAAAATAAACTTGACGCTTTAATTTTTTCAACTTCACAGCTTTCGGAAGGGAAGACCAAGACAGTCTTTGTTCTTAGGTTTGGATTAAAAGGAGGAGAAGCTCTTTCTTTGGGAAAGATAGGAAAAGAACTGGGTATATCCAGAGAAAGAGTGCGCCAAATCGAAGAAAGCGGTTTCGAGAAAATCAAAAAAGCAAAAAAAAGCCATGATTTTTATATATTGGAAAATCGAGTTTTAAAAATAATGAAAGAGAGCGGCCATTTTTGTGAAAAAGATATTTTGAAAGAAAGGTTAATCTCCAATCCGTCCATTACAGAAGCCAACAAGTTGATGTTTTTGCTGAATTGCTCGAATAAGTTGGAATACAGGAGGAGCTTTGCCGGATTGAGAGGCTTCTGGCTGGAAAAGGGCAAAGCGGATTACCATAAAATTGTCCAATTAGAGGAGCAGTTGGTTCAATTTATGGAAAAACAAAAAAAACCTCTTTTCCTAAAAGATTTTCTTAAAAGTTTTCAAAAAAGCGATTATGAGAGCCCTATTAATCTTTCCGGAATGGGAAGTGAAGAAGAGACTTTAAAGTTTTTTGAGAACATTTTATTTCTAAATAAAAAATTTAAAAAAAATATTCTGGGAGAGTGGGGGATTATAAATTGGAAGGAAATCTCCGAGAAGGGCAACAGCCAGAAAGCTTATTTGGTTTTAAAACTTTTGAATAAATCTCTGCACTATAAAGAGATATCGGAAAAGATTGGTTTTTATTGGAACGATAAAAAAACCATCGCCCAAACAGTTCATAATGAGTTAATTAAAGATGAAAGGTTTGTTTTGGTGGGAAGAGGTATTTACGGATTAAGAGAATGGGGTTATAAAAAAGGCACGGTCAGAGATCTTATAATAGAGTGTTTAAAGGAGTGCGGGCGGCCTCTTCACAAAAAAGATTTAGTGGATTATGTCCTTAAGCAAAGAGAAGTTAAGGAAATGACAGTCTTAATTAACTTGGGAGATCAAAAATACTTTGAAAAATTATCCAAAGGGCGTTATAATTTAAAAAAGAGTTGAAATATTTTAAAGTAAATAAATTTTGACGATTGATTATTGAAAAGTGTTTTTTGAGTTGGTTTAGTTTCTGACAAAATATTTATCCGGGGTTAAGAGGTCTAATTTTCTTTACAGCTTCTCTTTAAAAAAAGAGACTCGCTTCAAGCCCCCTTTTTCAAAGAGAAATCAAGGGGAATTTATAGGAAAAGCTTTTCTTTCTTGGTTATCCTTCAAAAAAAGAGAATAAAAGACGCTTCCTAATTTTGGGGAATTGGACAATATTTTTTACAATAAATTTAAAACAAATGGCCGCTTCCAAAAGAAATCCGGAAAAAGAGTATAGAAATTTTATTTTATCCATGGCCGGGGTGGCTTTATTGGTTCTTGTGGCCGGATATCTTTTTTTCACCTCCGAAGAAGCGATAATTGCTATTTATGCTTGGGAATTGATTTCCAATCTTTGGTGGGTAATTTTGCCGATTCCTTTGTGGAATATTTTTTTCAAAGCTTGGATGGAATATGGAGCATTTTCTTTCGGAAGCGCTCAAAGCTATGTTTTTTTGGAGTTTATACCTCCGGCGGATGTAGAAAAAAGCCCCAAAATCGTGGAGCAGATTTTTACCGGTTTGCACACTTGGAGCGCCCCCAACTTATTTGAGAAATATTGCGGTTGGAGGCCTTTGCAGGATAAATTTAGTTTTGAGATTGCCTCTATCGGGGATGAAGGAGTTCACTTTTTTGTCCGGTGTCCCAAGGCGGCGAGGGATCTATTAGAGGCTCAAATTTACTCTCAATACCCGGATGCGGAAATTTTTGAGGTAGATGACTACACCAAGAACGCTCCCAAAAATGTACCCAATAAGGATTGGGACGTGTGGGGAACTGTTTTGAAACAATTAACAAATAAATATCCTCTACCGATAAGGACCTATAAAAATTTCAAAGAAGATGTTACCGGATATATGATTGATCCTCTGGGGTCTTTAATAGAAGTAATGAACAAGCTTTCCCGCAATGAGCAGATTTGGTTTCAAATAATCATTACTCCCAAGAACGAGCCGGATTGGAGAGATGAGGCAAAAGAGCAAATCGCCGAATATTGCGGGCAAAAAAAAGAAGCATCCTCCGGTTTTCCCGGCAAAATTGCTACCGAGTTGAAAGACTTTTTAACCAATATTCCTCGAGGCATAGCCGGGAAAGATTTTGTTTTCACTCCGGAAAAAAGCGAAGAGAAAAAAGAATTTAATATCAATCAGTTGACTCCCGGCCAGCAATATGCGGTAGATGAAATGGAGAAGAAGATTTCCAAGCCCGGATTTGGAACCACAATAAGATTTGTCTATGTTGGCAAAAGAGAAAATTTCAACAAAGCGTTGGGAGTTGCCGGAACGATGGGCGCTGTAAAACAATTCGGCGATTCCAATTTAAATGCCTTGATTCCGGATAATAGAACCAAGACTTTTGCTAATTATTATTTTAATGAACCCCGCCTGAAATATAGACAGAGAAAAATTGTAAACGATTTCAGAAGCCGGGATGGGGCCGGAATTAGTTATGTTTTCAATCCGGAGGAATTGGCAAGTATGTATCATTTTCCGGATATGTCGGTTAAATCAAGCGGTATTAGGAGAGTGGAAGCTAAGAAAAGCGAGGCCCCGGCCAATCTGCCGATGGAAGAATAGGAGCTTTAATTTTCAAGCAAATTGATTTATTGAAAGTTTTTTCTTTAGTTTTTTGAGAGCTTGAGATTATTGTAATTATTCCAAAATAAAATGCAGAATAGATGTCCGGAAGCTCATTTTCTAACATTATATATTTAAATGATAAAAATTTATGGCCAAAGATATAAATTTTTTTGCTAAAACCAATTTCCGCAACAAGGAGCGGATTTTTGGAATAAAAACCGATGATAGAAGGAGGCATACTTATGTGGTCGGTAAAACCGGTATGGGCAAAACCAATCTTATTCAAAATATGGCCATTCAAGATATTCGGGACGGTAAGGGCGTAGCTATTGCCGATCCGCACGGGGAGTTTGCCGAAGAATGTATGAAAGCAATACCCTCCAATAGAGTGAACGACGTAGTTTATTTCAATCCGGCTGATACTGATTTTCCCATTGCGATGAATGTGATGGAAAAAGTTGACATCGAATATCGGCATTTAATCGCCTCCGGATTAGTGGGGGTGTTTAAGAAGATCTGGGCTGATTCTTGGGGGCCGAGATTGGAGTATTTACTGAGGAATGCTATTCTGGCCTTGCTTGAATATCCGACTTCTACCTTATTGGGAGTTCCCAGAATTTTAGTGGATAAAAATTACCGGGAAAAAGTGGTTGAAAAGGTTACCGATCCGGTAGTCAGGGCTTTTTGGATGGAGGAGTTTCCCAAATATAGCAATAATTTTGCCACCGAAGCGGTGGCTCCCATTCAGAATAAAGTAGGCCAGTTTCTATCCAGCTCTTTAATTAGGAATATAGTGGGGCAAACCAAGTCCGCTTTCTCTATGAGAGAAATTATGGACAATAAAAAAATACTCATAATGAATCTTTCCAAAGGGCGCGTAGGAGAGGATAACAGCGCTCTTTTGGGGGCTATGATGATAACTAAAATTCAATTATCCGCTATGGCCAGAGTGGATATGCCGGAAGACCAAAGAGAGGATTTTTACTTGTATGTAGATGAATTTCAAAATTTTGCCACGGAATCTTTTGCCAATATTTTATCCGAAGCCCGTAAATATAGATTGAATTTAATCTTGGCTCATCAGTATATTAGTCAATTGGATGAAAAAGTCAGAGATGCGGTAATGGGAAACGTGGGAACTATTATCTCTTTTAGAGTGGGGGCCGCCGATGCGGAATTCTTGGAAAAAGAATTTGAACCTGTTTTTTATGCCAATGATTTAGTCAATTTAGCCAAGTATAATGTCTACTTAAAACTTATGATTGACGGAGTATCTACGCAACCTTTTTCTGCTATGACTCTTCCTCCCGCTGAAATTGAAAGTACCTACGAAAATCTGGAGAAAATTATTAAGGTTTCCAGAGAAAGATACGCTTCTCCTCGGATTGAAGTGGAGGATAAAATTTCCCGTTGGAGCGGCTTTATGAGACCGGAAGCAAAAAATAAAGTTGCTGAATTGGTTCAAAAAACAACTCAACAGCAAGAAACGGAGAAAAAAACAAATGACGCTCAAAAAGATACTCAAAAGCCTCAAGGAGAGACCGAAAAAGAAAAGACTGGGGAGGATCACCCCCGAGAAGACAAGGAAACTCAAAAAGATAAAAAAGATTCTCAAAAATTAGATGAGAGGGGAAGAGAGATTCACAAGACCAATTGTTCCGCTTGCGGGGAAGAAGTGGAAGTTCCCTTTGTTCCCGACGGGAAAAGGCCTGTTTTTTGCAAGGAGTGTTTGAAAGAATACAAGCGCCAGCAAGCTAAGTTGAAAGAAGAATTAGGCATTTCCGAGGAGAATAAAAATCAAAAGGAGAGCCGGGAAAAACAAGTTTCCGACAAGATTAATCAGAGCAAAGAGAGTGAAAATAAAACAGAAAAACAAAAAGCTTCCACTCAAAAACAAGAAAGCCTTAAGGAATTAATCCAAAAGGCTATGAATGATAAAAACAATAACGAAAAATAAAACAAGTAAAAGTAGTTTTTTTGCTAAAATTTAAACCTTTTTAGTTGTTTTCTCTGTGGAAGCGATAGCGATGGCGTGTTTTTCTTCCTCGGTTAGAGGGTGTTTTATTGTCTTGCCTTCTTGCAAAGATTTAGCATAGATTCTTACCCCCTCTTTAGAGTAGAGCGAGGAAATCACCGCTCCGCTGTCTTTATCGTCAAGCAAAGCCAAAGAGAAGCTTTGGTCTCCTCCTATGTCTCGAAAAGGGTTAAATCTAACCAGCCCCACCTTATGAATGCTTTTGAGGGAATGCTGGTGAATTTGAGAGGTTATGTTGTAAAGCCTCTCAGCATCTTCTTTGAGCTGATTGACTGATTCTTTGTTTCCCAAGACAACGTCCTCCAAGCTTTTTCCTTTTTTACCGGAGAATAAAACCTCCTGCTTTCTTTTAATTTCAGATAGCTTTTTTTGTAACAAAAAAAGCCACAAGAATAAAATTAAGATTAAAAATATGCCTATGTATAAGATTAAATAAATTCCCATTAGATTTGATAAGTTAAAATTAAAAGATTTTTAAATGAGATAATTTTTCAAATTTTTCTGCTAAAAAATGTTTTTTTGCAAGTAAACTGGTTAAATTTATTCTAAAATATCTTAACAAAGTCTCTTTTTCGTAAACTTCTTATAGATTTTAGGCATAAAAGGATTATCAAAATTGCCGATAAAATCTCAAAAGACCAAAATATCAGCCAATCTTCGGCAAAATAGAATCGATAAAAAACAAAAGAAGCCAATCCTCCGTAAAAGAGGCTGGCAAAAATAAATCCCAGCCCCGGCAGGGAAGTGCTTAATTTTTGAGGATCGTCTGTTTCAAAATTGGGAAAAATGGCTCCCAAAGACAATCCCAAAACTGTAACAAAAATAATAGACAGGGCAAACAAATCCAAGGTTAATAAAAATCTGAGCCAGTTTGATTCTATTTGAAAAAGATTCAGAAAGCCGAATAAAAATCCTATCAAAACAAACAATAAAGAATAAAAAACCGCTCGGTGAACAAAAATCTTGCCCAAGTCGATAGGCGCTCCGGCAATAATCCAAATGCTTTTCTTTTCTTCGCTGAAAGAAGGAAAAGCGAATCTCAGAACCAAAGCGGTAGTGAAGTATACGGCCACCAAAAACTGCAAAGCTGAAATTGCCAGCGGAAGCAAGGCTTGGTCTGCTTCCTTGAAGTCGGAATGTTTAATAAAAAAATAATTCATTCCGGAATATAAAAACCACAAAGCTAAAGAAAAAATCAACCACAAAAGATTTTTTTTGTTTCGAAGCAACTTTAAGCCTTCTTTGACAAACAAAACACCCATTAAACTTTGCGTTTTATCGAAAGCGTTTCTTTTTTTGGCGGTTGTGCTTTTTCTTTCCGCTCGAAAAGAGCCTTCTTGAAATTTCTGCCAAAGAAACAAGAAATTCTTGCTTGCTAAAAATAATCCGGTTAAAATCACAGCAAAGCTACCCAGGGCAATAGCCAAGGTTGGGGTCAGCTCTTGAAAATCTCTTTTTTGCAAGTCAAAAACAGCTTTCGCGGGCAAGTGAGTCGGCAGAACGCCGAACTGCTTTTCTATTTTTTCTGTTCCGGCGAAGGTTTCTCCCAAGTCTTCGGCGTTAAAAATATTTCCCGGTCTGTTTTCAGTGACGGGGATCCCAAAAAGAATGCTTATCATTAAGAAAAAAGCCAAAACAAAGCCGGTCAGCCAATTTAATTTAAGGAGATTTTTCTTAAAAACCTTGCTTATAAGAAATAAAAAACCGGCAATCAAAAATATTAAATCCAAGCTTGCCAAGATAACCATCAAAGAAAAAAACAATATTCCCATAAAAAGAATCAACTCCCAGAACAAGCTTAGCCCGAAGAACACGCCTACTGCCAAGGCAAAGGGCAAGGCAATTACCGCTATCGGCCATGAGGAAGATATTAAAACCGTGAAAACTTTATGCCTGAATAAAGTTTGATAATTGGGAGAGGCCATTATCCATTGGTCGTTTTTGTCTTGGAATAAAGAGAATATTCCGAAAATAACCCCGCTGAAAGCCAAAAGAAAAGCCAGAATGGGGAAAAACATTTCATAGAGATACAAAAAAAGCGCTTCACCGAAATATCGGCTGTCGGATATATACCCGAATCCCTCTAAGAAAAACAGGTAAACCCCCACCATTAACAAAACAATTAAGATCAAAAAAGCTCCGACCGTGAAAACTCTGGCGGTAGTTTGTTTCTTGAAATAAGCCAAAACGATTTTGGAATAATATCTAAATAGCAAGCTATCCATTTCCTTTTTTTAATTTTAAGAAGTTTGATTTAAAGTATGAAAAATTTATTGAGTTAAAGACAGGTAAACCTCTTCCAGCAAAGCATCTTCTTTCAGATTGGCTTTTTTGGCTAATTGAACAAAACTTCCCGTCTCCAGCAGTTTTCCTTTTTTTAATACGCCTATGGTGTTGGAGATTTCCTTGGCGACTCCCAAGGTGTGAGTGGCCATTAAAATACTGCCTCCATTATCGGCGAATTCTTTGAATTTGTTTTTAGCTATTTCGGCGCTCTCCGGATCGAGTCCCACAATTGGCTCGTCGATAAGCAATAATTTTGGTTCAATCAGAAAAGCTCCCAGAATAGCAAACTTTTGCTTGTTTCCTCTGGAATAATTTTCAAAATATTCCTTTTCTATGCCTTCCAAGTTAAATATTCTCAGAAGCTCCGGGATTTTTGTTTTAATGTTTTCGTTTTCAATATTATGCAAGCGTCCGGTAAAATATAAAAACTCTTCGCCCGTTATCTCCGGCCAGACAGTGGGATCATCCGGAATATAGCCTATAATTTGCTTGGCTTTTTCGGGGCTCTTTAGGACGCTTTCGCCATTTACTGAAATTTCGCCTTCGTCCGGCCGCAGAATTCCCATAATGGACTTAATAATAGTTGTTTTGCCCGATCCATTGGGACCTATTAAACTGAAAATTTCCCCTTCTTTTATTTCCAAACTTAAATTTTTAACAGCTTCGTTGTTTCCAAAAAATTTACTGAGCTTGTTTATTTTTAGCATTGGCTTTAATTAAGAATTACGTGTAATTAAGGATAACATTTTTCCTGAAAAAATCAAACAAAGATTAGATAGCAGTAGACCGGAGCGCTTTTTTTACCGGGGCAAAAGATTTGCGATGCGCCGAGCAGGGACCGAATTTTTTGAGGTTTTGCAGATGCTCTTTGGTGCCGTATCCATTATGCCGGCCAAAGCCGTAGTTGCCGTGTTGCTTGTCAAGTTCTTTCATTATTCTGTCTCTGTAAACTTTAGCGCAAATAGAGGCGGCGGCAATAGAGAAAACGCTTGCGTCTCCCTGAGGAAAATTATTTTGTTTGCAAGCAAATCCGGGGACATTTTTATTACCGTCCACTAAAAACTCTAAGCGATAGGGCAAATCTTTTTTGTCTAAATAATTGTTGTTAACTAATTTTTTACAAAGATTTTCTCCCGCTAAGCGCATTGCCAGCAAGGAAGCGTTTAAGATGTTGATTCTGTCTATGGTAGAAACGGAGACTTCTCCGATTCCGATTAAAATTTCTTTTTGTTGGAGCAGGAAATCGTAAATTTCTTCTCTTTGTTTGAGGGAGAGAGTTTTGCTGTCTCGAATTACTGTTTTTTTGGTTTCGAATTTTTGGGATTTCAAGAAACTTTCTTTCACGAAAACCGCTCCGGCCACCACCGGTCCCGCCAAGGGCCCTCTGCCGGCTTCGTCCAATCCTATTGGCAATCTATTCTCTTTGAAAGAGTATAATTCTTGTTTTGTGTTTGGCAGCTTCATTAATTTTTTCTTACTTCCGCTCCGGTTGATTCAACTTTTTTAATAATTTCATTCATTATTTTGTCAGCATCTTCCCCTGATAAAGTTTTTTTGGGATGGGCTAATTTTAAGTGAAAAGCGAGAGATTTTTTCCCGGTTTTTTTGTTTTGGTAGGTGTCGAACAATTCTAGTTGCCGTAAATTTTTTCCTCCCGCTTCCCGGATGCTTTTTTTGATCTCCCAATAAGAAAGATCTTCAGGGATATATATGGCCAAGTCCCTGGAAACCGAGGGGAATTTTGGAATTTCCCGGAAATAATTGTTTTGAGGAATATTTTTAGCAATAGTTTCCATATCTAACTCAAAAAAACAGACGGGTTCTTTGATTTTGTAAAGCTTGGCCGCTTCAGAAGAAATTAATCCCATTTCTCCAATTGTTTGTTTTCCTATGTAAATAGCCGCTTTCTCTTCCGATTGAAGAAAACTTTTTTTCTTGGTCTTTTCCATTTTGGGCAAAAAGACGGCTTCTTGACCGGTGAGGCGTTCCAGCAAGGCTTCAATCGCTCCCTTGGTTTCAAAAAACAATTCATCTTTTTTGAATTCTTTGTTGAAACAGACACCGGAAACCTTAATTGGCTCTACTCCCGGATTTTTCTTGCTATAAATGCGAGCGATTTCAAATAAAGAAAATTCTTTAAAATTTTTGCGATTTAAGGAAGCATTTTCAGCTAAGCCGGGCAGGAGAGTTTTTCTCATAAATTTTTTATCTGAGGCTATAGGGTTTTCCAGTTCCAGGTGATCGGATTCTTCCCGACACAAAGCTTTCTCTTTTTCTCCATAGAAAGAATAATTAATCATTTCGTCAAAACCCAGCCCCAACAAGAGGTCTTTTATTTTCCATTCCAGTTTTCTTTGCCGGTTGCGTTTTGGTTCATTGACTTCCGCCAGAAGGGGTTTGGGCTTAATTTGGTCGTACCCGATTATTCGGCCTATTTCTTCAGCTAAATCATTGTGACCTTCAATGTCCATTCTCCAATATGGGATTTTTGCCGAGCCTTTGATTTCATCTTCCATTTCCATTTCAAAACCAAGATTAGTCAGTATTTTTAAAGCCTTTTTCTTATCAATTTTGATTCCCAAGAGTTTTTCAATCTTGGAAAAATCCACTTCCACTTCTTCTTTTTCTTGTTTGCTGAAATTTTGCTCCAAGACTTCCTCGGTTTTTGCTCCGGCATATTTCTCCAGTAGTTCTATCGATTTTGAAAGTGCTTCTGATGCCAGGGCGGGGCTGAGGTTTTTTTCAAATCTGGCCTGAGAATCGGTTTGGATATTGTGTCTTTGCCTAGTCTTTCTTGTATTTAAAGCGTTGAAATTAGCCGCTTCCAGGACTATTTCTGAAGTGTTATTGTTTATTCCGGAATCTTTTCCTCCTTTGATTCCGGCCAAGGCCAAGGGTTTTTGATTGTCTGCAATAACCAGGTCTTCTGCTGAAAGCTTTAGAGCAGTTCCGTCTAAAAGTTCCAGCTTCTCGTCTTTTTTTGCTTTTCTTACAAAAATACTTTTTTGGGAAGGAGACTCGGGGTCTATTTTTTCTTTATCAAAAGCATGCAGAGGATTTCCCGTTTCCAGCATGACATAATTGGTGATGTCAACGATGTTGTTTATTGGCTCTAAGCCGCAAGATATCAACCTGGTTTTCATCCAGCCGGGAGATGGCTTAACTTTGACATTTTTCAAAACAGCCGCTGTATATCGAGGACACAGTTTCTTTTCTTTAATTTTAATTTGCAAAAATTCACCCTCGGACTTGGATTTCTTGAAACGGGCTTGCTTATCTTTTGCCTCAAATTTTGTTCCTTCCATAGCTGCGATTTCTCTGGCTACTCCTCGATGGCCCAGGCAATCGTGAGCTCTGTTGGGCAATATGTCAAAATCTAAGCTTTTGTCTTCCAGTTTAAGAGCTTCTGTTAATTCGACTCCCGGTTTAAGTTTTTTATCGAGCTCCAATATTCCGGATTTATCCTTTCCTATTCCCAGTTCGTCTTCTGAGCAAAGCATTCCTTTGGATTTTTCTCCTCTGATTTTAGTTTCTTTTATCTCCATTTTGCTTTGAGGCAAAACAGCGCCGGGTAAAGCCACGGGGACTTTCATTCCTTCATAAATATTATCCGCTCCGCAGACGATTTCAGTATCTGTGCCAAAGCTACCCATATCTACCAGGGCTATTTGTAAGTTGTCGGCATCTTCGTGCCGGCGGATTTTTTTAATTTCTCCCACTATAAAACCTCTAAACTGCTTCTTCAAATCAGTAATTTCTTCCAGTTCAAAACCTTTGAGCATTACCATTTCGCTTAACTCCTGCGGTGTTTTTTTAGTTTTTGAAAGCTCCTTGAGCCAATTATAAGAAAATTTCATTGCGGTGTTGGTTAAAGATTAAAATTGTCTGATAAATCTCAAATCTCCGCTTCTGAAAAAGCGAATATCGCTAATGCGATGCTTCATTAGAGCCAGTCTCTCCAAACCGAAACCCCAAGCGAATCCTTGATATTTACCTTTTGGATAACCGGCTGCTCGGAAAACGCGCTGATTAACCATTCCGCATCCTCCAATCTCCAGCCAGCCGCTTTCTTTGCAGGTGGAGCATCCTTTTCCTTTGCAAACCGTGCAGGAGATGTCAAATTCAAAGCTGGGCTCGGTGAAAGGGAAATAACTGGGGCGTAGGCGGATTTTCGTATCTTGTTCAAAATAGGCGCTAAAAAATTTCCCGGCTATATCCTTAAAGTTAGCCGTATTTATTTCATCTCCTACCACCAATGCTTCAAATTGACCAAAAGAATGTTCGTGATTGGCGTCCGTGGCTTCGTATCGGTAGGCTTTTCCGGGGATTACTATTTTAAAAGGAGGCTTGTTTTTTTCCATATACCGCACCTGGACATTGGAGGTGTGGGTTCTTGCCAATAGCCTGCTTTCTTCGCCGTTTTTCAGGTGAGTTTTTTGTTTAAACCAGAAAGTGTCCCAAAGGTCTCGAGCGGGGTGATCGGATGGGATGTTAAGAGCGTCAAAATTGTACCATTCGTTCTCCACTTCCGGTCCGTCGGCAATTTCAAACCCCATAGAAACAAAAATATTCTCAATGTCTCTCTGCGTTTTGGATAAGACGTTGAGGCGGCCTATCTTTTTCTTTTTTCCGGGAGCGGTTACATCTAATTTGCTCTTATCGAATCTTTCTCCTTTTTTTAACTTATTTCCGGTTTCTTCGATGGAATTCCTAATTTCTTCTTTGATCTGATTTGCCAAAGGACCCAATTCTTTTTTGCTTTCTTCGCTTAAATTTTTTAATTCCTTAATCAAAGAATTGAAAAAGCTTTTTCTTCCTAAATATTTATTTCTTATTTTTTCCAGTTCATCTATGTTAGATCCGACTTTTTGAAGCTCCTCATAAAATTCCTTCTGAATCTGCTGAAGCTTTTCTTTGGATAATTTCATAGAGCGTAAAATATTTTAAAGTTAAAAAAATAAAATTTATAAAGAGAATTTCTTAATAACCTAATAAAGAGAGAGACTCGACAATGTTCATTCTATACAAAGAAGAAGTCGAGTGGAATTTTTCACCTTTTTATTATTTCATACAAAATTCTTAAAATCAAGAAGCAGAGGGAAGGGAAACTCAAAAATCAATCCCGAGTACTCGGGACAAAGTTCAAAGCTCAAATTACAAATCAATGTCAAATGACAAACCTGCCCAAATGACAAATTATTAAGAAGTAAGGAGCAAGAAAAAAAGGAGCAAGGAGCAAGGGATTGACCTTTGGATTTCCCAAACTTGCCCTTTTTATAGCTAAATACGACAAACACTGATTGTCGGGTTTAGGGGCGGACGGGAAGATATTTGTCAATAAGTGCAAGAAGCAAGAATTAGAAGCAAGAATTAAGTAGTAAGGAGCAAGAAGCAAGAATTAAGAAGCAAGAAGCAAGGGGTAAGAAGCAAGAGAGTGAGAAAACCCAAAACCCAAATGTCAAATGTCAAATTTTGACTTTTGATATTTGATATTTGACCTTTGGATTTGATTTGACTTTTTAGCCTTTGACCTTTGGATTTGATTTGATATTTGGGTTTTGGGCTTTGGGCTTTGGGTTTTCTCACTCTTACTTCTTACTTCTTGCCCCTTTATATTGGGAAAGGTTGAAAAGATATGGTTTTTGGATCGTGATACATCATTTAAAAACCTAAGGATAGAGCGATTCGATTTATCATTTAAAATCTAAGGATAATAACAATTAAAATTATCAGATTTAAAGATTAAATTTTACTTAATTTTTTATCAATACTTTTCTTTAACGCTACCGGATTAATATTATCATAAACAGCAGTTAATTTCTTTTTAGTTTTATCAGAGATATCTCCACAATCCAGAATTCTCCGATAAGGTGTTCTGGGAGTATCAAACTTTTTAACAATTCTTGTGCCTATTCTTTTTTAGAGATTAATTTCTTATTAGGAATGAAGAAGTTTTTATACAATCTCCATTCATTCAAATACAGGCTATTTAACAGCACCAGCTGAAAATCTTTATCCAGCCTACTATATCCTATCAGTTTTCTGACATGAGTCCAATTTTTCTGTTCAATGTGAGCATTATCGTTTTTCTTGTAAGGTCTTCCTCTGGTAAACTCAATGTTTTTTTCAATACAATGCCGATACAATTGCCAATTGATAAACTCTCCTCCATTATCCGGATCAATTCCCAAAAGAGGAAAAGGCAATCTTTTTTCAATGTCTTCCAAGCCGCTTCTAATCCTTATCTGAGCTTTTCCCATAACAGCAACAGATTCAGTCCACTGGGTCAAGATATCCGTATAAGTAAGAGAATTAATAAATTCTCCGGAAGCGGAGTCTCCGCAATGAGCTACGGTGTCTAACTCTCCAAACCCCGGTCTCTTTTCATCCCAAGATGATGTTTTGATGGGAATCTGCTTTTTTAGCATACTGCCCGGCTTGGTAGTGGAAAAGATTTTCTTTTTAAGACAATCCTTGCTTCTTTTCAGTCTCCGATCAATGGTAGCAGAGGATATTGAAATTAACTTGTTTTTAATCTCCAAAGAACAAGACATCTCTTTCCATTTTTCTAAAACAGCAATATACTCTTCCATCATCGGAGCCAGATTCTGTCCGCAGGGATAGTCGAATAGTTCCCAGATCCTTTTTAGTTTCACAATTACCTCCGGTCCATAAACTTCCCGCCTTTTTCTGTTAATGGGATTTGCATAATCGAGATCTTTCTTGGGGGAAAGCAATTGGTAAAGATAATTTCTATTAAGTTCCGTGTTTTTGCATAATTCATCCAAAATACCCGTCTTCTCTTTTTTGTCTGATTTCAAATATCTGGCCTTAGCTTTCTTGATTAGTTCTTTTCTAGTTGATAAACTCATTTTCATTTTAAGATAACCTTAATTGTTAGTTATCTTAAGCTTAGATTTTTAATGATTTATCGACCAGTGTTAAACTTAGGTTTTGGATGATTTAATTCGTGGATTTGACATATTTTATTTTTTTTGTAATACTGGAAAACGTTTGATGGTTAATAATAATTATTTGAATTTAAGTAAAATGTTTGCAGTAATCAGAACAGGCGGAAAACAATATAAAGTTAAAGAGGGCGACAAAATTGAAGTGGAAAAAATTGACGCCCGGGAAGGCGAACAAATTTCCTTTGATGAGGTTTTGGGCGTTTATGACAACAAAGACATGAAAATCGGCAAACCTTTGCTGGAGAATGTTGAGGTGCAAGGAAAGGTGTTGGGCTTTAAAAAAGGAGACAAAGTGATCACCATAAAGCAAAAGCCCAAGAAGAGGTACTTGAAAAAACAAGGCCATAGGCAAGCGCTTTCGGAGGTGGAGATAGTCAAGATTAATTTATAAGCTAAGTAAGCTGAAAAAAAGTCTTGACTTTTTTCAATTTTGATATTAAACTTGTTTAAAGTTGACGTTTTGATGTAATTTTTATTTTAGTATTATAGCAGTTCGCTAAATCAGTTAATTTTATATTAAATGGCAAAAGAAGCAACCACCAACCAGCAAGATCAAGAGCTGAAAACCAGAATTAGAATCAAGGTTAAGGCTTATGACCACAAGGTCATTGATCAATCTGTAAGGAAAATAGTTGACACCGCGCAGAGAACCGGCGCCAAAATAGTAGGCCCCGTTCCCTTGCCGACAGCTATTAAAAAAGTGACTGTCAACAAGTCCACCTTTGTCAACGAAGATAGTCGGGATCAATACGAAGTCAGAACCCACAAAAGATTAATAGACATTGTAGAGCCCTCGGATAAGACTATTGAAGATTTGACCAACCTTGACTTACCGGCCGGAGTGGGAATTGAGATTAAAATGTAAACCCTACCGGGTTACTGATCGAAAAAGGAGGAGGGGAATGTATTTGAAATAAGCGTATTTGAAATAATTAAATTTGACGACTAATTTAAGTCCGAGGAGGCAAAAGTCTTCCGGGATACTGAATTAGCTTTTGGCCGATTATTTTTATAAGGCAACGGTAAAAGCTTTTGATCAGGTGTCCTTATAAAAATATCGGTTTTTAAATTGGAGCAATCTCGGTTGTCGAGATCGGGCTTAAAAGTTTTAGGCCTGAAAATAAAGTGAACTAAATTATTTATATGAAATTCATACTGGCTAAAAAATTGGGAATGACTACTGTTTTTGAAGAAGACGGAGCTGCTCGCAATGTTACCTTGTTAGAAGCTGCGGATAATGTTGTTAATCAAGTTAGAACAGAGGAGAAAGATGGATATCGAGCCGTTCAAGTTGCTGTAATTAAAAAAGACTCTTCAAAGGGAAGTAAGATTGAAGAGCTGAGGGAGTTTAAACTGGCGGAAGAAAATTCAGAAGTTAAGGTTGGCGACTCGATTAAAGTTGAACAATTCCAAAAGGGGGACAAAGTTGTTATAACGGGAACCACCAAGGCCAAAGGATTTCAAGGAGTAGTTAAGAGATGGGGGTTTGCGGGTTCACCGGCTAGTCATGGCCACAGGCATGATTTGAGAGCACCGGGCTCTATTGGCAGTATGTATCCCCAGAAGGTTTTCAAGGGCAAGAAAATGGCAGGAAGAATGGGAAACAACC
Organism: uncultured Bdellovibrionales bacterium; assembly: GCA_964505305.1. Lineage (GTDB taxonomy): Bacteria > Patescibacteriota > Minisyncoccia > Moranbacterales > DUUL01 > JAXHLG01. Next base: position 26,097 of record CAZDHE010000006.1, on the reverse strand, counting down.
AAAAGACGGTAAAAAACTTGGAAGTAGCAATGGTGGATAATGAGAAGAATATTATAGCTATCGAAGGAGCTGTTCCGGGAAATAATAATTCCATAGTAAAAGTTTATACTCAATAATTAATTGTTTTATTATATAGACAGCCAAGGAAGTTGGGGGATAAAGAATTAAGAAGAATAATTTTAATAATATGCCGAAAGTTGACGTAAAAAAATTATCCGGAGAAAAGAAAGAGTCTTTGAATTTGGCAGAAGATGTTTTTGGAGTTGAGAGAAATGATGATCTAATTCACCAAGTTTATTTGTGTCAAGCTTCCAATAGGAGGCAGAACACAGCTCACACCAAAACCAGAGGAGAACGAAGAGGATCTTCGCAAAAACCATGGAGACAAAAAGGAACCGGAAGAGCCAGAGTGGGAACAGTCAGGAATCCTATTTGGAGAAAGGGAGGCGTAGCTTTTGGTCCCAGGAGTGAGAAGAATTATCAAAAGAAGATTAACATTAAAATGAAGAAGGCGGCGATCAGGATGGTTTTGAGCGGAAAGTTAGCTGACGGAGAGCTGGTGATAGTGGAGAATAATAATTTTTTGGAAAATAAGACCAAAGAGGCTCAAAAAGCCTTGGATAATTTGAAATTAAACGGTTCTGTTTTATGGGCTTTTGACAAACAGGAGAAGGAGAACTTTCGAGTCAGCAGAAATTTAGAAAATGTGGAAAACATTTATTCGGACAATTTAAATATTTATGATATTTTAAATAAGAAGTTTTTGATTTTAACCAAAAAAGCTGTCAAGGAATTGGAGCTAAGATATGGAAAAGCCGGCAAATCTCAATCTCAAGAAGATAAGAATGAAGAGGTTGAAAAAAAGGAAGCTAAAAGCGGTAGCGGTAAATAATCTTGACGGACAAACAGGGAAATCAAAATTTTTATATGTTTTAATTTAGTTTATGACAGCATTATTAAGAAAAAGACAAGAGGAAGAAAAGGAGTCGAATAAGCAAGACAAGGAGAAAAAAAGCGGTTCCAAGAAAACCGGCAAGAAGAAGAAACTCAGTCCGGAATTGAAAGCTAATGCCGATTTGGTAAGCAGAACGCTTATTTCCCCGATTGTATCGGAAGATGCTATGAGCAAGAATAATCTTAATAAGTATGTCTTCAAGGTTGGGAAAGATGCCAACAAGAAACAAGTGGCTCAAGCGGTCGAGGCTTTTTACGGAGTAGACGTAACCAAAGTTAATGTACTCAGAAAAAAACCTGAAAACCACACTTTTAGAATGAGAGCCGGGAAAAAGAAGGGTTTTAAAAAAGCTGTTGTTACCATAAAGTCAGGACAAGAGATTAAATTGTTTAATGAGTAAAGCTGATTTTATAAAGTTGCAAGCGTAAAAGCGATGTTTAGATAGATGTTCTTCTGGTAAAACAGAAGGCTCGAAAAGGTTAACGTAAATTAATTAATAAGCTACAAGCTAAAAAGTTAAATATATGTCAGTTAAAGTTTACAGAAAAAACAATGCCGGCAGAAGAGGAATGTCTGTGGTAAAGCCGGAAAATTTAACGGATAAGAAGCCGGAGAAAAGCTTGTCTTCTAATTTAAAGCGTAAAGTCGGAAGATCTAAGGGGACCATTTCTGTTCGACATCGAGGAGGCGGAAACAAGCGAAAGTACAGAGAAATTGATTTTAAGATGAATAAATTTGGAATTGCCGGCAAGGTTCAGTCTATTGAGAAAGACCCTAACAGAAGTGCTTTGATAGCTTTAGTGGCTTATAAAGACGGAGAAAAGAGATATGTTCTGGCAACTAAGGGAATGAAAAAAGGCGGAGAAATTATTACTGAAGAAAATGCTCCGGTAGAAGACGGCAATAGGCTTAAATTGAAAAATATTCCGGTGGGAACTTTTGTTAGTAATGTAGAAATGAAGCCCCAAAAAGGAGGGCAAATGGCAAGAAGCGCCGGTTCGGCCATTGCGGTTCAGGCCATTGAAGGCAAAATGGCTCATTTAAAAATGGCTTCCGGAGAGATTCGAATGATTCCTAACGAATGTTATGCCACTGTCGGTCAAGTAAGTAATTTCGAGCATAGTTCTTATAGGATAGGAAAAGCAGGAAGAAAAAGACATATGGCCAGAAGGCCCAAAGTGAGAGGATCTGCTATGAACCCGGTTGATCATCCGCATGGAGGAGGAGAAGGGCGGCAGCCGATTGGATTGAAATATCCTAAATCTCCTTGGGGCAAGCCGGCTCTGGGCAAGAAGACCAGAAAGAAAAGTAAGCCCTCCGGTAAGTATATTATTAAGAGACGGCAAAAGAAGAAAAGGAAATAGCCGGAATTATAAAAGATGGAGCGGAGAGATGAAATTTTTCAAAGCTCGATATATTAATTTGATAGAGCAGAGTTAATAAGCTAATAAGCAATAAGCTAATAAGCTAAAGTTATGTCCAGATCAATCAAAAAAGGACCGTTTATAGACGAGAAATTATTGAAAAAGGTTAAAGATTTAAAGCCCGGAGATAAAAAAGTTATCAAAACCTGGTCAAGGGCTTGCGTGATTACTCCCGAAATGGTAGGATTTATTTTTGGAGTGCATAATGGTAAGAATTTTATCGAGGTTTTTGTTACGGAAGATATGGTTGGACACAAGCTGGGAGAGTTTTCTCCGACCAGGAAGTTTGTTAAGCACGGAGGGAAACTGCAGAAAGAACAAGAGACAAAGTAAGCGAGTCTGTGAAGCGGGGCTATTTCCAAAGTTGAAAGAAGGATTATTTTATGAAATAAACGATAGTCGCGGGAATACAGGACGGCAACTAAGGAAAATATTAAGGTAGATTTTAATAAGCTAATAAGCTAATAAGCTACAAGCTAATAAGCTAAAATTATGCAAGTTAAGGCGAGTTTAAAAAATTATAGGAAATCGGCCAGGAAAGTCAGGGAAGTAGTTAACCCTTTGAAAGGGGTGGGAGTTGAAGAGGCGGCGGCTCAGTTGATGGTTTGGAGAAAGGGCTCTTGTGAAGATTTGTTAAAGCTTCTTCGCAGCGCAGTGGCCAATGCCAAGAACAATTTCAAGTTAAATGAAGAAGATTTATATATTTCCGAGATCAAGGTGAATGAAGGAATGACTATGAAAAGATGGAGAGCCAGGGCTTATGGAAGAGCGGCTAAGATCATGAAAAGAACTTGTCATGTAGATCTGATTCTGGGGGTCAGTGAAAGCAAGAAAGAAAAAGAACCCCAAAAAGATTTTGGTAAAAGCGGAAAAGCCGAACGGGAAGCTACTGATGAAAAAAAGAAGGAAACAGGCAATAAAGCTCAAGATGAGAAAAAAGCAATTGAAAAAAGCAAGGAAAAGAAGACGGTTTCCGATAAAGCCAAGAAAAGTTCCGATGGGAAGAAAGATGACAAGAATGAAGTGAATGCTAAAAAAGTTTAATATTTATTCGAATTAAGCGTTGTTGTTTCAGCAACTCCTAATTAACAAGCTAAGAAGCTAAAAAAATGGGACACAAAGTAGACCCGAGAGTATTCAGAATAGGTATCAATAAGACTTGGAAGTCTCGTTGGTATAATGATAAAAACTATCAGAAGAATCTTCAGCAGGATATCAAATTAAGAACGGATTTAAGAGCCAAGCTTAGAAAGGCCGGTGTGGCTTCTATTGAAATAGAGAGAAGCGTGGGTAAAGTTAGAATTTTGATTTATTCCAATCGCCCGGGAGTTTTGATCGGTAGAGCGGGAGAAGGCCTGGAGAAGTTAACTGCGGCGATTAAAAAGAAATATTTTTTCAAGGAAAAAGCCGAAGTAAAAATAGATGTCAAGGAGATTAAATATATGGAAGAGAATGCTCAACTTTTAGCTGATGATATTGCCGAGCAGATTGAAAAGAGAGTGGCTTTTAGAAAAGTGATGAAAATGACCCTGGACAAGGCTATTAAAAACAGGAATGTTGTAGGGGTTAAGATTGGTTTGTCCGGAAGATTGGGCGGAGCGGAAATGTCCAGGAAGGAATGGCTCTCCAAGGGAAGTTTACCTTTACATACTTTAAGAGCCAATATAGATTTTGCTAAATCGGTTGCTTATACAACTTATGGAACTATCGGAGTCAAGGTTTGGCTTTACCTGAAGGAGACAACCGGTAAGAAAGAGACCAAGCATAGAAACCGTTAATCAATAAAGGAAAAGAGCTATGTTAATGCCTAAAAAGGTTAAATTTAGAAAAAAGCAAAGAGGCGGAAAAATCAGGGGAACAGCTTCTCGCGGAGCACAAGTTGCTTTTGGAGAATTTGGAATGAAAGCTATGACATCCGGTTTGATTAATTCCAGAGAGATTGAGGCTGCCAGGCGAGCAATGACAAGATATGTCCAAAAGGGCGGTAAGATTTGGATTAGGATTTTTCCCGATCACCCAATGAGTAGAAAAGGGAGCGAGGTTCCCATGGGAAAAGGAAAGGGCGATCCGGAATTTTTTGTGGCAAAGGTGAAGCCGGGAAGAGTTTTGTTTGAAATTGACGGAATTAAGAAGGATGTAGCTAAAAGAGCTATGAAGCTGGCCTCAGATAAATTAAGCGTCAAGACTAAGTTTGTAACTAAAGATTAGTTTTTATGAAAGCACAAGAGCTAAGAAAACAGACCGAGGAAGAACTGAGAAACCTTTTGAACGAAAAAAAGGCTTATCTTTGCAAAGCGGGTTTTAATATAAGGTCAAGACAGAGCAAGAATCATCAGGAATATAAGCATCTCCGGAAGGATATTGCCAGGATATTAACTATTTTAAAGGAAAAAGAAGTAAGTAATTAATTTGTTTTACTATGGAAAAGCAAGCAAGAGACAATTCCGAGGATAAAGTTTTAGTTAAAAAGAAGGGTGTCGTAGTGAGCGATAAAAACGATAAAACCGTGGTTGTAGAAGTAACTGATTTGAAGACTCATCCTCTTTATTCTAAGAAATATAGGAAAACCGGTAGGTACAAGGCCCATGATGAGAAGAATAAATGCAAGATCGGAGATAGCGTAGTAATAGTTCAGGTTAAGCCCATAAGCAAGGAAAAAAAGTGGGAAGTGGCGGATAATTCGAATTAGAATATTAATGTCCAATCAATTTTTTTGCATCGGTTGAAGTTAATTGGTTTAAATTTTATTTTTCAATTACCGGTAATTTGTTATAGTGATATAATTGAAAGTATCGGGGCAAATTTAACAAGCTAACAAGCAATAAGTTAAAAATATGATTCAAGTGGAGACAAAATTGAAAGTGGCAGACAACTCGGGAGCTAAGACAATCCAGTGTTTTAAGATACTGGGAGGCTCCAGGAGAAGGTATGCTCGTTTGGGAGATGTTGTTTTGGCTTCAGTGAAAGAGTCCGAGCCCCGAGGCGCCGTTAAGAAAAAAGATGTGGTTAAAGCTGTTATTGTTAGACAAAGACAACCCTATAGAAGAAAAGACGGATCTTATATTAAATTTGATGATAATGCCGCTATTATAGTGGAGGGGATGGACCCCAAAGGAACCAGAGTTTTTGGTCCCATAGCCAGAGAAGTGAGAGAGCGCGGTTTTATGAAAATTGTTTCTTCGGCTAAGGAAGTGTATTAAAGAGTTAAAAGTTTTTTTATGAAAATCAGACTCAGACAAAATGATAAGGTAAAAGTTTTATCCGGCAAAGATCGGGGAAAAAAGGGAAAAATTACCAGCATTGACAGAACCGCCGGCAAGGCTGTAGTGGAAGGAGTCAATGAAGTTAAAAAGCATATTAAGGGGAATGGCAAAGATCGCAAAGGAGAAATTATAAGTTTTTTTGCTCCGGTTGATGTTTCCAATTTGCAGTTGGTTTGTCCCAAATGTGGAAAATTAACCAGAGTGGAGTATAAATTGGAAGGTGAAAAGAAGTTTAGATCTTGTAAAAAGTGCAAAGCTTCATTCTAAATTAACTAAAACAGTTTTAATTATCGGTTATGAACAACTTAAGAAAAAAGTATATAAAGGAAGTTATCCCTCAACTTAAAAAGGATTTTGGCAAGGGTAATGATTGGTCTGTTGCCAGGCCGGAAAAGATCTCTATAAACGTTGGTTTGTCTAAGGCGGATAAAAACCCCGAGTTTAAAAAAGACGTAATAAATGATTTAAGAGCTATAACCGGTCAAGCTCCGGTTCTGAGCAAAGCTAAAAAATCCATTTCCGGTTTTAAAGTAAGGCAAGGTCAGGAAATCGGAGCGGTGGTCACTTTGAGAGGTAGAAGAATGTGGGATTTTATGGAAAGATTTATCGGAGTTACTTTGCCCAGAATGAGGGATTTTAGAGGAATAGAGAGAAAGAGTGTGGATGGTATGGGTAATTTAAATTATGGAATGAAGGAACAGCTGGTTTTTCCGGAGATATCCCATGATAACGTTAAGACTATTTTCGGCTTACAGGTTAATGTCAAAACTACCGCCGAAAACAGAGAAGAAGGCTTGAAGTTGTTTGAATTACTTGGTTTTCCTATTCAAAAGGATTAATTAATATATAATTTTAATTAGAGATATGAGTTTCGATCAAATTGCTGACATGTTGACTAGAATAAGAAATGCCCAAATGGCCGGGAAAGCGGATGTTTCTATGCCGTCTTCCAAATTTAAAATGGCCGTGGCGCAAGTTTTGTACAAAAGAGGCTGTATTGAAAAAATATCTATTTTTTCCGAGGGAAACAAGAATTTTATTAAGATAAAACTTAGCTACAAGAATGGAGAGCCTGTGATAAACGGATTGAAAAGAATTAGTAGGCAGGGTTGTCGAATTTACAAAGGCAAGGAAGAAGTTGAAAAGGTGAGAAATGGTTACGGTTTTTCTATTATATCCACATCCAAGGGTCTTTTGACTGATCAGGAAGCCAGAAAAGAAGGAGTCGGAGGAGAGGTTGTTTGCGAAGTTTGGTAATTTTATGATTAAGTAAATTTGAAATTCAAGAGGGGTTTTGATTGTTTGTTTATATTGGAAATAGTCCCATATTAAAGAAATTTCTGCAAAATCAATTCTCTGTTGAAATTAATTAATTTAAATAATTTTTTATGGCCAGAAAAGCTTTAATAGAAAAAGCCAACAAGAAGCCCAAGTATTCAACTCGGGAAGTGCGAAGGTGCTGGAAGTGCGGCAGAAAAAGAGGTTATTTGCGGGATTATGATTTGTGCAGAATTTGTTTTAGGGAATTGGCTCAAAAGGGAGAGATCCCCGGAGTGAAGAAATCAAGTTGGTAAGGTTTTATTTACAGAAATTTGCTATTATTAGATTGTTTCATTAACAGAATATTTTTAGCGAATGCCGATTAAGTTGTTTGGCAAAAGCAATAAAGTGGTGAAACAATGGTATTTTCTGAATAGTTATGAGTTTTGTTTTAATAACTTAACAAGCTACAAGCTAAAAAGCTAATCAAATTTTATGTCAAGAATTGGAAAATTACCCATTCAGATTCCGGAAGGAGTAACAGCTGAAATTAAAGATAGAACTATTACCGTTAAAGGACCTAAGGGAGAACTCTCGTTTGATTTCGGCTATCGAGTGGATGTGAAGAAAAATGAAGAAGGCGATATTATAGCCTCTCAAAGAGAAAATACCAAGCAAGCCAAGTCTATGTGGGGCACTGCGAGGGCTGTTATTGCCAATATGATCAAAGGTGTCACCGAAGGATTTGAAAAAAAACTGGAATTACACGGAGTCGGCTATAGAATGGCGGTTCAAGGTGATAAAATTAACTTGAATTTAGGCTTCTCCCACCCGGTGGAGAAACAAATTCCTCAAGGCATAGAGGCTTCTATTGAAAAAGATGTTTTAACCATAAGTGGAATAGACAAAGAGAAAGTGGGTCAATTTGCGGCTGAAATAAAATCCTTAAGAAAAGTGGAGCCTTATAAAGGTAAGGGCTTTAGGTATGTGGGCGAGGAATTTATTAAGAAGGAAGGAAAAAGAGCAGCCGGAGCCGGTGAATAATTAGAGTTATTTTTTAAGATAAAAGTTTAAGATACAATTATGATTAGCAGGAATCAAAAAAGATTGCATAGAAAAAGAAGAGCCAAGGCTAAAGCTTTTGGATTTTCTGAAAGACCCAGGATATCAGTTTTCAGGAGTAACAAGCGGATATATGTTCAGCTTATAGACGATCAAGAAGGGAAAACTTTGGTTTCTGCCCAAAGCGGTGAAATCAAAGGCAATGGCTATAATGTTGAAACCGCCAAAGAAACCGGTAAAAAAGCGGCTGAAAAAGCTATGAAGAAAAAAATCAAAGAAGCGGTTTTCGATAGGTCCGGTTATAAATACCATGGAAAAGTAAAGGCTTTGGCCGAGGGAATGAGAGAACAAGGCTTGAAGTTTTAGAATTAAGATTTAAATTTTATCAATGTCGAACAAGAAATTTAACGGAAAAAAGAAGCAAGAGTTTGAGCAAAGATTATTGGACTTAGCTAGGGTTGCCAGGGTAATGAAGGGCGGAAGAAGGTTCTCTTTTCGAGCTACCGTAGTAGTTGGCAATAGAAAAGGAAAAGTGGGAGTGGGAACCGCTAAGGGGGTGGACGTTTCGGATTCAATAAATAAAGCTTTCAGTAAAGCCAAGAAAAATGTTATTCTAATAAAAAGGTTGGACTCTACTATTTCTTTTAGAGTGGATGAAAAATTCGGCGGAGCCAAGGTGATGATTAAGCCTGCTAAAGAAGGAAGAGGAATCGTGGCGGGAGGAGCGATGCGTTCCGTTATAGAATTGTCCGGAGTTAAAAATATTACAGCTAAATCGCTTGGTTCTCCCAATAAAATCAATGTGGCCAAGGCTACTTTGGCCGCTTTGAGCAAGTTGGAAGGCAAAAAGGTCGGAGAAGAGCAAGAACAAAAGAAGAAAAAATCAGAAACTGTTGATAAATCCAAGAAGCAAGAGGTCAAGAAAAACACCTCCGGAGCGGAAAAAGAAGCCGGCGCCAAGAAAAAAGATTCTGCAGTTAAGGACAAGAAAGCAACAGCAGCAAGAAAAACCAGCAAGCCGGCTGCTCAAAAGAAGAATTCTTCTGCTGTAAGCAGGGAAAAGAAGGGTGAACCCAAGGCTGATAAGAAAACCGCCTCTGCGGAGAAGAGCAAGAAGTAACAAGAATTATTTATTCTAATTAGCAATCACTAACTACGAAGTTATGCAAATTAATGACTTAAAAATATCTCCTCGGAAAAAATCCAAAAGAGTGGGAAGAGGAGGCAAAAAAGGAACTTATTCCGGAAAAGGAATGAAGGGACAAAAAGCCAGATCAGGCTTTTCTCAGGCCTCCACTTTTGAAGGAGGAAAAACCGGGCTAACGGAAAGAACCAAAAAAGTTAGAGGCTTCAAGTCTTTGCAAGAAGGGAATTTGGCTATAAACTTGTCTGTTCTTGAAAATAAATTTCAAGAAGGGGAGAAGATAAACAGAGAAACACTCTTGGCCAAAAAGATAATCAAAAAAAATCAAGTTCCTAAAATTTTGTCGGAGGGACTTGTTAGCAAAAAGCTAAAAGTGGAAGGTGTTAAAATTTCTCAAAAGGCTCGTGAAAAAATAGAGAAAGCCGGAGGTGTTGTAATTGCCGAAAATAACCAAGAAGAAAAGCTTTCAAAAGAAGAATCTAAAGACGTCAAAAAAACCGGTGGCAAAACTGAACCTGCAAAGAAGAATGGTGAAAAGAAGAGCAAAAAGTAGCAATTTTTTCGAAAATTTCTCATAAAAAATAAAACCGGATAATGCTTCAAAAAGTTTTGCAAATATTTAAGGTCAAAGATATAAGAAACAAAATCTTATTTATTTTGGCTGTTTTGGTTATTTTTCGCTTGGCGGCCAATATTCCCATTCCGGGAATTGATGCGCAGAAACTGCAAAGCTTTTTTGAGGGTAACCAGTTGTTCGGGCTTTTGGATATTTTTTCCGGAGGAGGCTTACGGAATATTTCTATCGTAATGTTGGGTGTGGGGCCTTATATTACCGCCTCCATTATTATGCAGCTTTCTACGATGATTTTCCCCAAAATAGAGCAAATGTATAAAGAAGAGGGTGAAGCCGGTCGGCAAAAATTTAATATGTGGACCAGATGGCTAACAGCTCCTTTGGCTATATTGCAATCTTTCGGGATGATTTCTCTCCTTCGAAGTCAGGGTATGATGGGAGGTTTGGGAATATTTGATTATGTTATGATTATAGTCACCGCAACCGCCGGAACTATTTTCTTAATGTGGCTGGGAGAACTTATCACGGAAAAAGGCTTGGGAAACGGGGTCTCTTTATTGATATTTGCCGGTATCGTTTCCGCTTTACCAACTGTAGTTAAACAAATGATTGCAACCTGGGATTCTACTCAAATACTGACTTATTTAAGTTTTGCAGGTATTGCGGTTTTCACTGTTGCAGCGGTGGTGTTTATCACCGAAGGCCAGCGTAACATCCCTATTTCTTTTGCTCGAATGGCCAGGGGCGGAGCCGGAGCTCGAGGAACCAATAAGTCAACTCTTCCTTTGAGAGTTAATATGGCCGGCGTGATTCCCATTATTTTTGCTATGTCTATAATGCTTTTCCCTGGGGTGGTAGCTAACTTTTTAGCCGGAAGCTCCATAGAAGTCGTTTCCAAGGCAGCTTCTTTTGTGGCGGATGTTTTTGCAAATCAATGGTTTTACGGTTTTTTCTATTTTGTTTTAGTGGTTGTTTTTACTTTCTTCTATACGGCGGTAACTTTCGATCCCAAGAGAGTGGCGGAAAATTTACAGAGACAAGGCGGATTTATCCCCGGAATCAGGCCGGGCAATCCGACAGTTGAATATTTAAACAGAATAGTTAACAGAGTAACTTTAACCGGAGCTTTGTTTTTAGGCTCAGTGGCGGTTCTACCTTTTATTGTGCAAGGAGTAACCGGAATTGAAAATATGACCATAGGAGGTACGGGAATTTTAATTGTAGTTTCGGTGGTCCTGGAGACGATGAAACAAATTGAAGGTCAATTGGTGATGAGGGACTATGACGAATTTGCTTCTTAAATGGATTAAATTTTTTCTTATTTGCGATTGCAATCTTTATTAAAAAACAAGTTCGCAGTTTTTAAAAATATTTTTTAAAGCCGCTTCTTTGCTTTGAAAATCCCACTTCTTTACAGGTCTCTCGTGTTCATATTTTATCTGACTATCGCAACAAAAAATTTAAATGATTTTTAAAACTTATTTTAAAAATGTTTCCCAAACTTTTTCAAAAACTAATTGATCACTTTGCCGATTTGCCTTCCGTAGGTCCCAAAATGGCGGAAAGGTTGGTTTTGTATCTCTTTAAACAAGACAAGCAAAAAATTAGACAATTTGCCCAAGACTTATATGAGTTCGGGTCTAATCTGAATTATTGTAAAAGCTGTTTCCATGTGGCGGAAAAAGAATATTGTAGCGTCTGCTTGGATAAAAAGAGAGACAGACAAACTATTTGTGTAGTGGAGGATCCTTTAGATGTCATAGCCATAGAAAAAACCGGAAGATATTTCGGTCTTTATCATGTTTTAGGGGGGAATTTAAGTGTCATGAGCCAAGAAGAAATAAAAAAGTTAAAGATTAACGAACTTTTAGATAGGGTTAAAGAGGGAAAAGCAAAGGAAATTATAGTGGCTACCAATCCCACCACCGACGGAGAAACCACCGCTTTATATTTATCTCGAGTAATAAAGCCCTTGGGAGTCAAGATTACCCGCATTGCTCGAGGAATGCCTACCGGAGGCGATATTGAATATGCCGATGAAGTAACTCTGGGAAGCTCCATAGAAAGCCGGAGGGATATATAACTCATCTTCAGCGGAAAAAGCGGGGAAGTAAGAAGCAAGAAGCAAGAAGTAAGGAGCAAGCAAGGGTTTAAAATGACAAATGATTAAACAACAAAACACAAAAACCAAATAAAAGGGGCAAGATTTTGAAATATCAAGTGGCAATCCAGTGGAATAATTCTTTAAAATCCCATTCGGGTCAAAATTTCCTATTCATCGGAACAGACCTTCCGGGTCGGTTCTTTTTTGCTAATATCAATAGCAAGCCAATTGAATACCGAGTATTCGAAAGAGGGCTATTTCGGCATGAAGCATGGTTCTTGTAACTAAAGCAAGAGGGCCGGCTTGAGAGGGTTACTCCAGCCAGGAAATTTGTCTTTCTAAATGTTTTATACACTGTGTGAAGTATTTTCTCTAAACCCGACAAACAGTGTTTGACGGGTTTAAGATTGAAATGTCAAATTTAGAAAAACAAAGGATGAATAGCAAAGCTTGTTTTTTTATTGTCTAATAATCAGGCAGAATTACCTAACAAACAATCAATTGTTTTAGCGGTCATCATAGTAACCAATACAATAGTTGCTAAATTTTTTATAAAAATAAAACTTAAAATCACTCATAACTTTCCGCCTTTTTTCATTTTCAGCTGCTTGAGGTATTTACAAAAAAATTATTTTGCCTATAATAACAAAAAAGGAGGTATTTTATGGACATAAAAGCGGTGGCGTTTGATGTCGGGGGAGTAATCGGGGATGTTCATCTGAGGCATTTAATTTTAAATATTAGGAAAGTTTTTCTGAAAAACGCCGACAAGTCCGCAAAAAACATTAAAGCTCTTTTCAAAAAAACGCTTAAAGGCAATCCGGACGTGGAAAAATTATTAGAGAGTTTGCCGTTTAATTATCAAGACTGGAAAAAGCTGATTAAGCCCAATCAGGGTATAGAAAAGGAGATTTTACAAGATCTTAGTCCCTCTGTCGATAGATTTATTATTTCCAATATCAACGAATTTCACTGGAATGTTTGTTTGGATAAACTTCCAATAAGAAATTACTTTCAAGAATGCAACTGCATTTTGTCTTGCCGTGTAGGAGCTTTAAAACCCGAAAAAGAAATGTGGCAAAAATCTCTCTTTTTTATAAATAGACGTCCTGAGGAGGTGTTGTTAATAGATAACAATCCCGCTAATGTTAAAAGTTTTATTGCTTTTGGCGGCAACGCTATTAGGTATTGTTGCCGGTGGGATTGTGTCGGAGAGTTAAAAAGGAAATTATCATATTATGGTGTTGTTGTTACTTAAAAAGAGGTTTAAAAAAGGAAGAGCCGTAAAAAACGGCTCTTTTATTAATCCTTCTAACTCCAAGGTTCTCTCTTACCTCTTAAAAATCCTCCAAACAAGCATAAATAATTATACTACCATATTACGTTATTACGTTATATGGTAGTATAAAGAAAGTGAGGGCGGTTTTTTGGTTTTAAAACATTATGCATAGTTCTTGATATTCTGATTTAAATGAGATAGACTGAAAAATGTAATCCTTATTGCTTTTTTATATGGACGATAAAAAAAATAATCCCGAGTATAACTTTAAAGAAATTGAGAAGAAGTGGCAAAAATATTGGGAGGATGAGGAGTTGTATCAGCCGGATATGGATAAAGCGGAGAAGCCTTTTTATAACCTAATGATGTTTCCATACCCTTCGGCGGAGGGTTTGCATATCGGCGGAGTTTGCACTTTTACCGGGGTGGATACTTTCGGAAGGTTTAAGAAGATGCAAGGTTATGATGTTTTTGAACCTATTGGTCTGGATGGCTTTGGTATTCATAGCGAGAATTATGCTATGAAAATCGGGGAACACATCAAGAATGTTTCAGCGCGGACCGAGAAGAATTTTTATAGACAACTATCCTCTATCGGGAATATGTATGATTGGTCCCGGACAGTAGAAACTTACAAACCGGAATATTATAAATGGACCCAGTGGCTGTTTTTGCAAATGTATAAGAAAGGGTTGGCTTATCAGAAAAAAGCCAAGGTAAACTGGTGTCCTTGGTGCAAAACGGTGCTTTCGGATGAGCAAGTGATTCAGGGCAAGTGTGAGCGTTGTGACAGCGAAGTACAAAAAAAGGAGCTGAAGCAGTGGTTTTTCAAGATAACCGAATATGCGGAGAAGCTGCTTAAAAACCTGGATTGGATCGACTGGCCGGATGATGTCAAAACTAACCAGAGGAACTGGATTGGAAAATCAACAGGAGCAATAATAGAATTTCCGATTGCCAATTCTCAATTGCCAAATAAATTCAAGATTCAAGATTCAAGATTCAAGATTCGAGTCTTCACTACTCGCCCGGACACTCTTTTTGGGGCGACGTATATGGTGGTGGCGCCGGAGCATGAGATAATCTCAAATCTCAAATCTCAAATCTCAAATTTAAAGGAGGTCAAGGAATATATCTCTAAAGCTTTGGCAAAATCTGAAACGGAAAGAAAAGCCGAAGAAAAGGAAAAGACGGGGGTTGAGGTGAAAGGAATAAAAGCTGTTAACCCAGCCACGGGAGAAGAAATCCCTGTTTGGGTGGCTGATTATGTTTTAACTGATTACGGTACCGGAGCAATAATGGCTGTTCCGGGGCACGATGAAAGAGATTGGGAGTTTGCAAGGAAGTTTGGATTAAAGATTAAATGCGTTGTAGAGCCAAGAAGCGAAAAAACCAAAGAACTTATAAGTTTAGCTGGGAGTTATTACCCCAATATGTCTTCACAGGAAATTATTGAGAGTATTTACAAAGGAGAGTTATGTTACCCTTTCAAGGGCTGTTCGGTTAATTCAGGTTTTCTTGATGGACTGGAGACCTCTGAGGCCAAAGAAAAGATGATTGAGTGGTTGGAAGAGAATGGATATGGAGAAAGGTCTACGGATTATAAGCTTCGGGATTGGTGTATTTCCAGGCAGAGATATTGGGGACCGCCGATTCCCATTGTTTGGTGCGAGAATTGCGCTAAGCCTAAAGCATTGCTAATTCACGGTTTTGAGTCAAGCGGAGGAGGAAATTGGTTTTCAGGTATCAAAAAAAGGCTTGAAGAGAAGGGCTTTGAAGTGTTTAATCCGAATATGCCGGAAAGCGGTCATCCAAACGTGGAAAGCTGGCTGGAGACTTTGCAGCCTTATTTAGATAAGCTAAATGAAAATAGTATTGTAATCGGCCATAGCTTAGGCTCTAAGGCTGCAGTTCATCTCTTAGGAAGAACCAATAAAAAAATAGCCAAATTGTTTTTGGTAGCCTCGGCTATTGGTAACCCTAAAAGAAACTGGGAAAAGCTTAAAGAACAGATGCCGGGGTCTGATGTGGAGGCCTTGCGAAAATTTTGGCAAGAGCCGATTAACTGGAAGAGCGTTAACAAGAGCGTTAAAGAATCCTTCGTTATTTTATCCAAAGACGATCCGGTAATAGATCCCGAACATTATAAAATAGCGGAATTAAAAGACAAGATCGTAGAAAAATGGGACGGTTTCAAGCATTTTGGCAAAAAAGACATCCCCGAATTATTTGATTATATAATAGAAAATTCAAAAGATTTGGTTAATCAAGCTAAAAACAAAAAAGTACCCGTTCCGGTGCGAGAAGAGGATCTACCGGTAGAATTGCCGGAAATGGAAGATTTTTTGCCGGAAGGAAAAGGAAAAGGGCCGTTGGCTAAAAACGAGGAATTTGTTAAAACCAAGTGTCCTGTTTGCGGCGGGGAAGCACAGAGGGAAACCGATGTTTCTGATCCATTTGTGGATTCCAGTTGGTATTTTTTCCGTTATCCTTCTACGGAGTTTAGCGATAAGCCGTTTGATAAAAAACGCACTCATAAATGGCTTCCGGTAGATAGCTACATCGGAGGCAAGGAGCACACGGTTTTGCATTTGCTTTATTCCAGGTTTATTACTATGGTTTTAAACGATCTCGGTTACATAGATTTTGAAGAGCCCTACAAAAGATTTTTTGGGCATGGACTAATCACCAAAGATGGAGCTAAGATGAGCAAGTCCAAAGGCAACGTGGTGAATCCGGATGAGATGATAGAGAAATATGGAGCCGACACTACCCGGCTTTATCTGAGATTTTTGGGCGATTTTGAACAAGGTGGAGATTGGCGGGATAGCGGTGTGGAAGGAATGTTTCGGTTTGTTAAGAAATTATGGCAAACCTTTTTTGAAGTAACGGGTAATGGTCAAGGAGTAGAGCAGGATTTTATGATAGATCGAACCATTAAGCTTGTCGGCGAAGACATTGAAAAACTTTCTTTTAATACAGCGGTAGCCAGATATATGGAATTTGTTAATTGGACAAGAGAGAACAGGAGTAAATTTAATAAAAAACAAGCCTTAAAAGTTAAAAAGACTTTGGCGCTCCTCATTGCTCCAATGGCGCCTCATTTGGCTGAAGAGTTTTGGAGAGTCCTCGGTGGCGAGAAGTCTATTTTCTTGGAGAAATGGCCTCAGTATGATTCCAAAAATATTCAATCGGATAAAATAGAATTAGTGGTTCAGATAAATGGCAAAGTTCGGGACAAATTTCAAGCCGACGCTCAAGTTTCCGAAGACGAAGCTAAGAAAGAAGCTCTGCGAAGGGAAAAAGTTCAAAAATATTTGGAAGGAAAAGAACCTAAAAAAGTAATTTACGTTAAAGGAAAACTGGTGAATATTGTTGTTTAGTGTGAAAATAAAAATAAAAAAATAGCTCTTTAAGCAGTTAGTAAGAAAAGTAAGAAGCAAGAAGCAAGTGAAGGCAAGTGAAGCCCGCCCAAGCCTGCTTGACAGCAGGCAGGTCGGGTGAAAAAGTGGAGGCAAGTGAGGGCAAGACAGAAATAGAGAGATTAATTTTTGGGGAGGATAAAAATATTGTTAAGAAATAAAAGCCTCCGGAGCGAGGCATTGAAGCAAGGTATTTTTGATTTGTTTTTCAAGTCGCTATCCGCTTTATTCTCCTTAGAATGATTTTATTCCCAATGCATATTTTGATGCAGTTTTTCCACTTGTTTTTTAAGAAGGGGAAATTTTTTCAGCTGGGAATCAAAATAAAGTATTCTTTGAGCTTCTATTTTGGCTTGCTGGATAGACTTTACATCGCTTAGGGATTCCATAGCCACGTCCGGTTTTCCGGATTGCAGAGTGCCCAAAAATTGACCGGGCCCTCTTAATTTAAGATCGGCTTCAGCTATTTTGAAACCGTCATTGGTTTTTTCCATTGCTTTTAGACGAGAGTTGCTGGCGGGAGCGTTTTCGGAAGTGAAAAGAAAACAATAGGATTGATCTTTTCCTCTGCCGACTCGGCCTCGGAATTGATGAAGTTGAGACAAGCCGAACCTTTCGGCTCCTTCTATGATCATTACAGTGGCATTGGGGATGTCTACGCCTACTTCTACTACGGCTGTGGAAACCAAGATGTCGAATTTTTTATCTTTAAAATCTTTCATAACCTTTTGTTTTTCTTTGGGTTTCATTTTGCCGTGCAGTAAGCCTACTTTTAAATCGGGAAAGATTTTATCTTGCAAAGCGTTAAATTCTTCGGTGGCGGATTTGACTTCTGCCATTTCTGAGGATTCTTCTACCAAGGGGCAGATCACAAAAACCTGCTTGCCTTGTTTGGCTTGACCGCGAATAAATTGATAAGTTTGTTCTCTTCCGTTTGGGGGAATAACTTTGGTTATGACACTTTTTTTACCTTTGGGATATTCATCTATAATAGACAAATCTAAATTACCAAAAAGCGCCAAAGAAAGAGATCTGGGAATGGGAGTGGCTGTCATGGTGAGAAGATGAGGAAGCGGCCGATTTTCTTTCGGGTTAATTTTTAGAACTTGCTGTTGAAGGAAGGATCTTTGATTAACGCCAAAGCGGTGCTGCTCGTCGATGATGGCCAGGGCAAGGTCTTTAAAAGAAGTTTTTTCTTGAAGAATAGCGTGAGTGCCTATGATTAAGTCTATTTTTTTTCGGCCGATTTTTTCAAATAATGTTTCTTTCTTAATGGATTTTCCGTTATACTCCGATTTGGAAGAAGTAAGCAGGGCGATTTTGAAAGAATAATCTTTTAAAAATTCCCGGATGCCATAATAGTGCTGAACGGCCAAGACTTCCGTAGGGGCTAAGATGGCAGCTTGTTTTTTATCCAGCAAAACGCACAGACAAGCCAAAACAGCTACTAAAGTTTTTCCGGTTCCTACATCTCCCTCCAGAAGCCGATTCATGGGAGTGTTTTTTTGAAGGTCTTGGATAATTTGCCATGATGCTTTTTTTTGGGCGTTTGTAAGGGAAAAAGGCAGAGAAGAGGTAAAATCTTTTATTTTTTCTTGATGAAATGGAATGGGAATAGCGGAATTTTGTTCCTGAATTTGCTTGGTTTGCAGGGATTTTATTTGGATAAGCAGCATTTTTTCAAAAGCAAATCGCCTTCTGGCTTTTTTAGCCTCGACTGAATCAGCCGGAAAATGAATTTTTTGCATCGCCTCCGGCAAAGAGGTTAATTCTTGGCTTTCTAAAATGTCTTGAGGGATAAAATCTTCGAGAATAGTGTTTTCCAACCCCTTTGCAATTATTTTTCTGAGATAAAAAGAAGTGACTTGGCGATTTTCCGGATAAACGGGCGCCAGAATACCGGTGGAGAAAGTAGAGGAACTCCCGGAGTTTTTTTGTAAATATTTGGCATGAGAAATAATCTCAAAATTGGGATGTTGGAAGTACAACTCTTTCCCCTTAAAAAGGCTTGTTTTGCCGCTTATCTGAAGATATTTACCCTTGGTTAAATGTTTAAGCAGAGGTAAATAATTAAACCAAACCGCTTTTATGGAACCGGTTTGATCTTCTAAATATATCTCAGTTAGCCTGCGTCCTCGTAAAGGTTTAATTTTTATTTCTCTCACTCGGCCCTTAACAGTAACCGTTTCATTTATATTTATTTCATTTATATTTTTCTGGACAGAGAAATCTTCATAACGGAAAGGGAAATAATACAATAAATCCTCTACTGTTTGAATTCCCAGAGATTGAAGCCTTTTGGCGTTTCGGGGTCCGACGCCTGGGACAAAAGAAACGTTGTCTTGGAGTTTTAGCATAGAAGGAAGAATTTATTCCGAATTTATACTACGGTGGTAGCGGCCAATTTTTCTCCTTCCTTGAGTCTCATAATTCGAACGCCTTGGGTTGATCTTCCCAGGAGGGAGATGTTCTCCAGCGAGGTTCTAATGATTTGGCCTTTATCGGAGCTAACGATTAAATCTCTTTTTTCATCGGTGTTTTCTATGATGTGGCCTGAAATGAGCTCGCCTGTTTTTTGATTTAAAGAAGCTGTTTTAATGCCGGATCCTCCTCGGCTCTGAGCTTTGTATTTTTTTAAAGGAGTTTTTTTGCCGTAACCCTTTTCTGTAATAACCAAAAGTTGAGGTTCTTCTGCAGTTTTTCTCAGGATATCCATCCCTACCACTTCATCATCCTTTTTCATTTTTATAGCTTTAACTCCTGCCGCGGCTCGCCCCATAGCGCGAACATTTTTTTCGGAAAATCTTATGGATTGGCCTTTTTTGGTAACGATTACCACTTCATCTTCTCCTTGGCTGGTATCCACCCAGCCTAATGAATCATTTTCGTTGAGGCTTATGGCTATTAAGCCTGTTCGGCGAACGTTGTCAAAGTCTTTAAGAGGTGTTTTCTTAATTTTGCCTTGAGTGGTTTGCATTACCAAGTTTTTAGCTTGAGTATTTTTGTTGATGGCCATAACGGAGGTAATTCTCTCTTCGGGACTGATCTGCAAAAAATTCACTATGGCGTTTCCTTTAGCGGTTCTGCCGGAAACGGGGATTTCGTAAGCCTTGGTTTTAAAAACCTTGCCGGTGTTGGTGAAAAAAAGCAAATCATCATGGGTCATGGTGCTTAACACCTTATCTACTGCGTCTCCCTGTTTAATGGCTCCTCCCAAGACGCCTTTTCCTCCTCTTTTTTGAGTGCGGAAAGTGTCGGGTGACAGTCTTTTGATGTAGCCGTCTTCAGTTATGCTGATGATGGTTTCCTCATTAGCTACTAAGTCTTCTTGGGAAAACTCTCCCACCGGTCCTTTTATGGAACGAGTTTTTCTTTTGTCTCCATATTTTCTTTTCAATTCGCTAAGTTCTTCCTTGATAATGTTTAATATTCTCTGCGGATCTCCCAAAATAGCTTCTAATTCCTTTATTAATTCCAGTTTTTCTTTGAGTTCGTCTTCAATCTTTTTTCTTTCCAACCCGGCCAAAGTTTGCAGTCTCATTTCTAAGATAGCTGAAGTCTGGCGGTCGGAAAGCTTGAATTTTTCTATCAAGTTTTTATGAGCCTCTTCCTTGGTCGGGGATTTTTTGATGGTTTCTATGACTTGATTAATGTGATCCAAAGCTTTTTTGAGGCCTTCCAAGATATGAGCGCGATCTTTAGCTTTTTTGAGTTCAAATTGGGTTCTTTTGGTTATGATATCTTTGCGGTGTTCTACGTAATATTCCAAAATGGATTTAAGATTGAGCGTTCGAGGTTCAATGCCGTTTACCAAGGCTAACATATTTAGATGAAAGTTTCTTTGAAGCTCGGTGGTTTTAAAAAGCTGGTTTAGGACTTTTTTCGGGTAAGCGTCTTTTTTGAGTTGAATTACAATCCTAACCCCGTCTTTGTCGGATTCATCCCGGATATCTTTAATGCCCATAATTTTTCCGTTTTTAACCATTTCGGCAATTTTTTGAATAAGGGTGGATTTGTTGGTTTGGTAAGTGAGTTCGGTGATAACAATTTGAAATTGATTGGCCTTGGTTTCCACTATGTTAGTCTTGGCTCGCGTGACTACTTTGCCCCGGCCGGTTCTGTAGGCCTCCAAGATATCTTCTTTGTTATACATAATTCCTCCGGTGGGGAAGTCGGGTCCTTGGATATGCTGAGCTAAATCTTCGGTGGAAACTTCCGGATTGTCTATTAAAAGGCAAATTCCGTCTATTAATTCGGATAAATTATGCGGAGGAATGTTGGTGGCCATTCCCACGGCGATCCCCATAGTCCCGTTTAGCAAAAGCTGGGGAAGTTTAGCCGGTAAATAAGACGGTTCTTTGCGGGTAGAATCATAATTTTCCACCCACTCTACGGTCTCTTTTTCGATATCATAAAGCATCTCTTCGGAGATGGCGGCAAGCTTGGCTTCGGTGTATCTCATAGCAGCGGCGGAATCTCCGTCCATAGAGCCAAAATTGCCTTGCCCGTCTACTAAGGGGTATCTCAAAGAAAAATCCTGAGCCATGCGAACCATAGTTTCATAAACCGCGCTGTCGCCGTGGGGATGATATTTACCTAACACTTCCCCGACCACGGTGGCCGATTTTCTGTATCGGGCAGCGCTTTTTAAGCCCAGTTGCCACATAGAATAAAGAATTCTTCTTTGAACCGGTTTAAGACCGTCTCGAACATCCGGCAAGGCTCTGGATACAATTACGCTCATAGCGTAAGAAAGATAAGATTCCTCCATTTCCTCGGTAAGCTGGCGAGGATTAACTTTTCCGATATTGCTCATTATTTACTGTGATTATTTAATTAAGTTTTATCGATTTTCGATGATAATCGGGAATTGATTGTAAAACATAAAATTAGAGGAATAGCTGACTTTTGCTGAATATTTAGCATCTTGTCAGTACCGACCTCTAAAATTCTTTATTTAATATAAATTGCCTCACGCCTCTTCCACTCTTTAAGTCGGCAATTTTCAAAAGGGTTTAATTCAAAACTTCTTTTCGGAGAGACAATAAGATTAATTTTCCTGTAATTCTTTGTAAGAACTGTTTTCGGACTTGTCTTTTGAGTTCGCGTCGCGACTTTCTTGATTTTCCCGGCTGTTTTCTTCTTTAAGCGAGGGAAGCTCTCTTTGAAAGTTCTCGGATAATTCTTGAGTGCCTTGTAAATCTTTAATGTTGGAGGTTGTGATGGAAAGCCATAAAAAACAGGCCACTAAACCGAAAAAAGCCGTAACTGCATAAGCCACTTTGCGTCTGTAGGCTTTGGGTTTTTTATGAATTTTTTTTAGTAAATCCTGCATAGGCTTTTAGGGTAAAATGAGATATAAAAATTTAGACCCGGAAAGTGGTGCAAAAACTGCAGTAAACAGTAAAATTAACCTTTCCCCGGACTCATTAGAACCACTTTATTTTCAATATCCTTTAAATCATTCTTTTTTAGGACGAGCTTGGGGACTTCTTCGGTCTTAACGCCGAATTCATTGGAAAACTTTTCACTGCCGTTGATGTCTAAGTTTAGACCGGGAATTTTAAAGTGCATAGGAATAATTATTTTGGGATCAACTTGCCCGATGACTTCTTCGGCTTCTTTGGAGTCTAGGGTGTATTTCCCCCCGGTAGGGATCATTAAGACATCCACTTCTCCGATTGCTTCAACTTGATCTTGAGATAATTTGTGCCCCAGATCTCCCAAATGACAAATTTTAATATCCTCGCTTTTGATAGTGAAAATTGTATTTCTTCCTCTTTCTTGGCCTTGGCTTTTGTCGTGAAAGGACTCAATGCCTTCAATGGAAATATCTTGAATAGAATATTCTCCCGGCGCGTCAACAACAAAAGGATTTCCTTTAAAAGCTTTTGTATTGTTGTGGTCAAAATGATCATGGGAAACAGTTACGATATCGGCGTTTCCTTGAGGGGGTTTGAGGCCGATAGATTTGTCAAAAGGATCAGTAAACAAAACCACCTCTTCTCCGCCTCTGCGGGGCTTGGTTTGAATCTTGAAGCAGGAGTGTCCATACCAACTTATTATCATTTATTTTGATTTAAATTTTAAGACCTAAACCTTCTTTTTCCTCTACTACTTCCAAAGCTTAACATTTTTTGCAAAACTTGTCCATACTTGAATAACCGGCAGGCCTGATGTCAAATTTTCCAAGCAAGAAGTAGTTTGCTTCGTTTAACTCTTTAGGAGATTTTGGTTGAAATAGTTTTTCGGGAAAAAGAGAGAAGAGAGAAAAGGATAAGAAACTTTGAAACCAATAGGCGCTAATTTAAAAAGAATGTTTGAGCTTGAGGATTAAGGTTACCTCTTGCTTTTTTGTTAATTTTATGGTAGAGTATAAAGCCAGCTTGGTTGTGTGTAATTATTTTGTTTGATTTTAAATTCGGGTGGAGCGGACATTGCGGCTAAGAGAGCGGATTTTTTGTTTTTAACTTTCTCGATGAAAATTACCGGAGTTTTATTAACTCTTATAAAAAAAATTGACGGAAAGCTTATTCTGACTTTTTCGGCAGGCTTAACGGCAACTTTTATTACCTTGATGCTAACCTTGAATGCGGTGGCGGCTGTCTTGGTTTTTATTTTAACGATAGCCGGTTTAATTTTTTACAAAAGCTTTTCCAGAGGATGGATTTTTTTGCTGGGAATTGTATTGCTTTTTCCGGCTATTAAACTAAACGATTCCGGATTGACGCTGTTTGTGTTCTTATTGTCTGTACTTGCTTTAATAGGCATGATTAAGCTGGCCTTGGAAGATAAGAAGATTATTAAAAATAGATTAACTTTTCATTTTTTCTTATTTTTTCTTATCGCAGCGAGTTATTTGATTTTTGGAAAATTATTGGGAGTGGAAATTTCCGGAGAAGTTTGGTGGATCGCGTTAAACTTGCTTTTAATTTGGATGCTTTTGATAGGCTTTCAGTATTTTTTTCAAACTCAAAGAAGGATAAAAATGTTTTTTGGGGCGGTTGTGGCAACCTCGACTTTTCATTGTTTGTTTGGTGTGGTTATGTATTTATCGGCAAGTCAAAATTCCTTGGGAATTGGAGTAACCAAAGACAGATTTATTCATCCAATCTTCGGCCAGCTTGACTACAGATTAAATGGTTTTTTGGGTTTCGGATTAGAGGATCGGGTGGGATCTAATTTTATTTCAGCTTTTATTCTTGCCGGCTTATTGTTGAGCGTTGGTTTTATTCTGGATAATTTGTATAGAGAAAAGTATTTATCAAAAAAGAGAAAATTGCACAAGGAGTTTTTTTCCGTGGTGGATTTTTTTATTAAGGCAATTAAAGGAAGGGGAGGCAAACTTTTTTATAAGAGATTACTGCTTTATCTTTTGGCGATTATTCAGTTTGTAGGGTTGTTTTTGACCTTTTCTTATTACAGCTTGCTTTATTTAGGCTTAGGCTTGCTTGTTATGGGGGTAATGCTAAGGAGAGATAAGCTGATAAGCCTGGCAGTTGTTTATTTGATGTTTTTTGCGGTAATTTTGCCCACTTTATTTTCTTCCGGAAATGTGTTTTTTTTGCAAGATAACATAAACCGGATTGAATATTTTCAAAAGCCTTTCTTTGATTGGATATTCGGAGTAAGCCTCGGTAGAAGCGATTTTTCAGCTAATGAGACAAACAATTCCTACTTTTTAATTTGGTCGGTTTATGGAGTGGCCGGGTTGTTGTTAATGATCAGGATGTTGTGGCGGTATTTTGCTGAAATATATAAAAAATATCGCAATACTGTTAATGGAGAAAGACTGTGGTTTGTTGTGGCAACGGCTATTTTCGGGATTTTTTTGCTGGAGGGATTTTCCGGGAATGTTTTGATTTTTGGACCCACGGCGATTATTTTTTGGCTTATGTATGGGATGATTTTGAATTTTGGCAACGTTGCTTTTAAGAAGAAGGTGAATTAAACTTGAAGTGACTCATATTGATTGATTGATATTTACGAATAATTTTGCAAGCAAGAAAGATTTAATTATTTTTAGCTTAAGATTATGAATAATTTTGAATTTTCCAACGAGGAGAAAAAGTTTTTGGGAAGAAGTACCGGAAAAAAAAGGAGCTGGAAGTTTTGGGTGTTTTTCTGGACATTGGCTGTATTATTTTTAAGCGGGTGGGCCGTTTTCTGGCAAATTAAAAATAATGGCTGGTTCGGTTTTTTGGACTCGGTAAGCCCTGCAGTAGGGCTTATGCCTATTGCGGAAAAGCAAAAGGAGGAAATTAGGACTATTTTTGATATAGCGCCGAAAATAACTCAAAGCGGCGAGGAAAAAACTTTCCTGGTTTTATTTCAAAATAATATGGAATTAAGACCCGGCGGCGGATTTATTGGAGCTTTTGGAGTTCTCAAAACTCAGGGTGAGCAAGTTAAGGAAATTCAAGTTCACGATACTAACGTTTTTGACGACCGGATTTCTACCGGCATTGAACCTCCTTATCCTATGGGAGAAATGTTGAGTATTGGCAATTGGGAGATGAGGGACAGTAACTGGTCTCCTGATTTTCCCACCAACGCCGAGAAGGTTGAGGAGCTTTATCATCTACAGGGAGGACAAGAGGACTTTGACGGAGTGGCTGCTATTTCAACTGAAGTTTTGCTTTCTTTCTTGGAGGCGGTAGGGCCGGTGGAACTTGAAGGTTATCCCGGAGAGTACAATAGTGAAAATGCGGTTTTGAAATTAGAATACCAAGTAGAAAAAGGCTATAAAGAGCAAGATATTGAAAAAGGAAAGAGGAAATACGTAATGAAAGATTTAGCCAAAGAGATTCTTCACAGAGTTCAAAATTTAACTTGGAGGGAAAAGAAAGATTTATTGCTTAAAGTGGAAGAGCACTTGGATAATAAAGACGTGATGGTTTATTTTGAAGATGATAATTTGCAAGAGAGGATAAGTCGATTAAATTGGAGCGGCGAGGTGGATGAAGATTTTGAAAAAGATTATTTAATGATGGTGGATGCCAATCTCGGAGCTTTAAAGACGGATTTGCATATAGAGAGATCTTTTGATTACACCGTTGATTTCTCTGAGGAGCAGCCTCAAGCCGTCTTAAATGTTCATTATGAAAATACAGCCAGAGCCAGAGACTGGATGACAAGCGATTACAGAAGCTATTTAAGAGTTTATGTGCCGGAGGAAAGCTGGTTAACCAATGCTGAAGAAGTTGGAGCAATGAGATTTGGAGAAGATTTGGGCAAGAAGTATTTTGGAGCGTTGGTTAATGTTCCTATAAATTCTCAAAAAACGATTACTTTTAAATATGATTTGCCTGAAAAAATTTCCAGAGAAAACTATAATTTAAAAATTCAAAAGCAATCCGGAATAGACTCTTTGCCGGGGGAAATAAACGTAATCAGAGAGGATTTGACAGGCAGGACTTATGAAATCGAAGTAACTTCTGATTGGCAGTTGAGAGAAAATTAATCTGCGAAATAGCTTTTTTGCGGGAGTTAATTGCAGATATTTTGCAAAGTCTTTACTTTATTAACCTTTTTGTTATAATTGAGATATTCTTCCTGAAACCACTGAAAAACACCCTACCCCCGAACCTTAAAAAATGTTACAATAGAA
>CAZDHE010000005.1:0-46226 GCA_964505305.1 uncultured Bdellovibrionales bacterium | reverse complement strand
TCGATAAAAAGATAAGAAATGACAGTTTGAACAAATGACTCAAAAGTCTGAAAAGAAACAAGGAGCAAGAAGCAAGGGATTTAAATGTCAAATGACTAAGCTCAAATGCCAAATCAAATCTAAAGGTCAAAGGCTAAAAATTCAAAATTCAAAAATCAAAAATCAAAATGACAACTCAAAGGTCAATCCCGAGTACTCGGGACAAAAATCAACCCGGTGGAACTCTTGCGAAGCAAGATTGTCCCACTCGGGTCAAAGCAGAATCGAGAAGTATGGGGCAAGAAGAAAGAAGCAAGGGAGGAAAAATTCATCCCGAGTACTCAGGACAAAAGTCAAAGCAATGTTCATTAAATCCTAATGACAAAGCCCGAATGTCAAATAAATGTCAAATGAATAAATGTCAAATCAATGTTAAAGCTCAAAACCCAAAAGTTAACCCGGTGGAAAAAGAATGCCGGTAATCTAATAAGATCCTTGCATTTTTTAAAGAATAGTGTATAATTTCATTTGTTGAATCAAGCACTTTAAAAAAAGATTTCAAGAAGACTTGCAGAGCATAGAAGAGGCAAAACATCCAGCACCAAGAGTTTGAAAGATTTTTCTGTTGTTTATACTGAAGAGTGGCCGACAAGGCTGGAAGCAAGAAAGAGGGAAAAGTATTTTAAAACAGCAGCCGGGAGAAGATTTTTGAAAAACAAGTTAAATTTACGGGGGCGTAGCTCAGTTGGTTAGAGCGCATGCCTGTCACGCATGAGGTCGCCGGTTCGAGCCCGGTCGTCCCCGCCAATTGTACGAATTGGTAAGAGAAGCCGTCTCAAAGAACGTCTTTTCTGCTTTAATAAGCAGTTTTTTGTTATATAAGGAGACGTTCGAGCCGAATATTCTGGTGAAGATTATTTTTTTCTCCTCAGTCGAACCCTCATTAAATTTTTTTCTGCAAGATACGGCAAAATTAAAGAATTCCTCGCATTGTTCGAGCCAATTTGAAGCATTTTGTTCTGTGTCCAAAAGCTTCTCATTGATCAATTCTTTTTCTTTAACCAATTCATTCTTCTGAGCTTGATATTCTTCATCTGTTATCATCTCTTCGTTCAGATTATTCGGCGAAATCTTCAACTTCAACAAACTGGATAACTGCTTTTCGATTCCGGAAAGCTTTCTCCTTTGTTGTTCTATGATCTTTTGATTCTTTTCCTGTTCTTCTTCATTGTTTTCATTTAAAATATTAATCGCCCAATCCCTAAACTTTTCCGGTATTTCATACTTGCCGATCGCCTCATTCATCTTCTTCTTTAGTAATTCTTCTCTTATATAAGGCTGGATACATTTACTTGCATGCCTCTTTTTCTTTGAGCATCGATAATAAGTATGCCCTTTTTGAACTTCCGCCGTAATCATACTTCCGCACTCTCCGCATCTAATGAGACCTGTGTATTTGTGATTATGAATCACTTTTCTTGGCTTTGACTTGTTGTGTAAAATATCTTGAACCTTATCAAAAAGCTTCTTGCTGACAATTCCTTCATGCCTTGTTTCTTTCGGAAATTCGTTTGGTTGATGAACTACTCCTTTCCAAGGAATAGCTCCATAATAAAAAGGATTGGAAAGAATTTTTTGCAATGTTGCTTTGCTCAACATCTTCTTGCTTCTTTGCCCGCAAAGTCCTGACTGATAAGACTCCTTCCTTAAAGAATCAATAGAATACAACCCCGTTCCAAACTTAGAATAAAGATCCTTTATTACCGGTCCATAATCCGGATCTACTTCAATTCTTTTATATTTTCTTTCTTCTTTCTCAACTCTCTTGTCAATCAAGTCTTGCTTCTCCTTGTCAAATCTCAATCCGGTTATTCTACCAAACTTATCAATATTCAAATATCCCACCGGTGCAGTAATGGGATATTCTCCTTTTAATATCTTGCTTTGTATATCTCTTTTAACAAATTGACTGGTATCATCCGAAGACTTCTTGGCCATAGCAAAATGAACCTGCATCATAAATTTGTCATCGCTGATTTCTCCATAATAGCCCTTTTCCGGCATTCGGATTTCCTTTATATAATTTTCATCCATCAAATAAATAACCCGGCCACCATCAAAGCTATTCCGAGCAATTCTTGTTAGATGATAGACAAGAATGCCGTCAGCCTTTCCTGCTTCAATATATTCAAGCATTTCATTAAATCCCAATCTCCCAATCTTATAAGCAGACGCCGATTCTTCTATGTATTTAACAATTTTGAGGTTCTTCCTATCGGCTATTTTTTCCAACTCTCTCTTTTGCGAACCCAGACTCAAAGTTTGCGCATCCTCCCGATCACTGCTCTTTCTAATATAAGCTACATATCTAATTTTTTGTTTTTCTTCATTTTGCATAATTTTAATCTAATACTAAAAGGACGGACTGGTTGACCCAACTAACCACAAGTGATTTGTCGGCAGTCCGCCCTTTTGGAGCGACAAAAGATAAACTTGTGGCATTATTTGGGTCAACATTTGCATTATACAGAATCCATCAAAAATTTCAAGCTACCCATTGCTTGATCTTTTTTTCATTTGTCTATAAACATAATCTTTCACGCTCTCCGAAAAAACCTTATACCCCTCCTTATCCATCAACCACACTAACTCTATCCAATCCATATGAGAACATATCTTTCTTGAATAACTATCGCTATAACCGGCCGCAAGAGCGGAGCGGTAGGCACTATTAAAACAAGAATTCGGAGATTCTCGATCAAATTTTAGATAATAATAGGCAAAATTAATCTTTCTTTTCGATAATTTATATCTCATAAGCATTATAAATACTTTTATGAATTATAAACGTTAGGTTTTGTTAGTCTCTTCTGATATTTTAATAAAACTTTTCTACTTGAGAACTTTAAAAATTAGGTTTTGTTAGGTTGTCTCTGATATTTTTACATATAGCACCCTCTCCTCCAACTCACTATATATTTTTGAAAATAAATTTTACCCTCCACCCCGGCTCACTATTTATCTGCCGGAACAATTAAGAATTTTCTTTTATCTTGCGGATCTGGTTCTTGCGAGATTAAGCCGGAACTTTCCAACATTGGGATGATTTGCTGTCTCAATTGCCAATCCGGTATGAATCTGCTGTAAACTTTGAAATGCTTGTCCATCATCTCCCTTCTGGTTAAGCCTACTCGCAAACCTTCCTTCGTAGCCTCCTGATAAGCCGGCAAGATAACGCTTTTGTAAATCTCATAAATATAAGGAGGGAGGTTGAGCTCTTGACTTTCTTCGACTTTCTCCCAAAGCTTCAAGGCACTTTCAATATCCTCTTGAGCAGTGATCAAGAAGCCGTTTTCATCTTTTTCTCTGAACCAAAGATTAAGCAGGGCGATGGACTTAACAATGCTTATTAGCCTGTTAATGTCTCTCTGGTGTCTTGGTTTATAGCTTTTCTTGTTTTTAAGAAACGCTTTTTCGATGGCCTCTTTGTCGTGTAATCTTACCTCTTTTATTTCTTCATTCCGGACGGCCTCCACTCTTTCCTTCAACAATTTCCGATCCGGATCATTCTCCAGCCAATTTTTATATCCCTCCGGATCAGCTTCTTTCTCAATCTTGCTCAGAATGCCTTCTCTTATCTTTTCCTGATTAGATTCGGGAGATAACAGGAGAAATCTACTTGCCTCTTGCTCGTCAACTCTCAGCCCGGCACTGCAGAAAATAACGGAGGGATAGCCGATTATGGCCACAGTCTTGGTTCTATTGCCTCCTTTCTGGCTTTTATCGGCTATTTTTGCATAAATCTTTTTATCATCATGGGAAAGCAAGGATCTAAGTTTTTGAAGTAGTTGATTATTTGGTTGATCAAGGAAAATGATGATTTTTCTGGAAAGATTGATGACGATTTCATTCTTTTCTTTATCGAATTTACCTTGTTCGTGATAGAAAGCTGATGGAGAACAGTCGCTCAACTTAATAACATCTTCAGAAGGGAACAGTTGAGAAACTTCTAAAGGTATAAAAGACTTGCCGGAAGAGGATGGAGCGTTAAAGCTGATATTAAATTGAGAGCCTTCAGTGAAAGCCGAGAGCATGCAAAGAAAAGCCAAGGTTTTGTTGGACTCATCTTTTTTGATTGTTAAGCCTAATATCTTGTTCAAATCATCCATTCCCATCGGTTGAAACTTGGAAACATCAACCGGTTTTTTTCCTCCGGCAAATTCCGGCAATTCAATCATCAACTCATCCGGGTTTCCATGGTATTTTTCAAAATAATCTGTGATATCTCCCTTATCCGGCAATCTCTCCGGCAATTTTATTGTATATATGGAGGCTTTAGAAGTATGACTCTCTATTTTTTCAGATAGCTTTTTCATTCCTTCTTGGCCTGCTTCATCCTTGTCAAAACAAATAAATATTTTTCTGAAATTTTTCAAATAGCTAAGCCACTCCTTTTTAAAAGTGCCTACTCCGGCCGTTGAAGTAATTGCCGGGATGCCGTATTTGCCAAGAATCATTTGATCAAACTCTCCCTCACAAATCACAATTTCATTTGAATCCGATTGCAAATAATTCCACCCCAACAGAGAAGTTTGGCTTCCGGTGGGATAGAAGCAATATTTTAAATCATTAGTTGTACCTTCCGGATCTTTCCTTAACTTGAAGAATTCATAATCGCCATTTTCATTTTTGATAGGGATGGTAATCCAATTTCTTCCATAGAATTCGCCCCACCCGATCTTATAATCTTCAATCAAATCGTCATCAACACCTCTTTGGTTTAAATAACTCCTTATTTTCTCCGGCAGATTATGAAAACACTCTTCTACTAAAACCGGAACCATTTTCTTTTTGCGCTTGCTTCGACTTGAGTTAAAATTGTTGTCTCCAAGATGGTTTTTTAGCGTGGTAAGATTTCCTTTTTCCCCGCAACGCTTACAATCAAACATTCCGGTTTCAGCGCAGATATACATGTGATCTTCTTTCCCGCAGAAAATGCATTTGGTTATCAACTCGCCGTTCTTCTCCTTGTAGTTGATTCCTTTTTCATTTAAATAATTTTCAACTTTCATTTTAATAATTTAATAATTATAATCTTAAAAATTTAACATTTTATTGTTTATCAGGGTTATCTTTTTTGTCAGCTCTTCGCCTCAATAGAACCTCAAAAATTTCAAGAACATCTAATCCCCTTTCATAAGCTTTTTCAAAAGAAATTCTCTCTCCGAAAACCTCTTCATATAAAGCTTGGAATTCTTTTGTCTGTCTTTCAGTCAAATCTGCCATCGAAACAACTAATGATTATAGATCATGCTTTTTGTTTCCTTCATCACGCTTAGAAGCCTTTTGGGCTCCACTGTCAGTGAACCTTGCATATATCCATTATTGATTTCATTTATCCTCTCTTCGCTGTCTGCGGGAAAACAAAACCGGAAAGGCGATCCGGAGGATTTGTCTATTTTTTCCAAATAAATACCAAAGTACTGAAGAACTACGCAAAAATTAAGATCGGTGGTTTCGTAATAATAATTATTTTTCATAATATGCATTTACAATTTAAAAAACCCGCTAACTTTATTGTTGCAGGTTTTAAATATTTTACACCGACTATTTACGGAAGCTTAGTTGTCACCTAAAAATTTTTTCGCTTTGTTCTCCATTCGCTCTATTATTTTTGATATATATTTTAATTCTATATTTCTTGTGCAAGGCATGCCCTCTATTTCTCTTTTAATTTCTTTAGGAGACTTTCCTTCTTTGTAAAGGCTATATATCGCTTTATCTCTATCCATTAAATTAACCCTTTTCCTTGTATTTTCTTTAAAGCCGATAGCATCCTTCTTTAGTTGGCTTATCTTTTCCCATGATTTTTTTAAATCTTCAATCGAAGTTTCAGAGAATATCTCAACAAATAGCCTCAACTTTCTTTTATCCGCATCATCAGTTCTGGAAAAAATTCTTATATTATTTTGCTCAACTTGTTTTATGTCATTGACTTTATTGCTAAATAGATACTCATGTACTCTTTGCCTATAATAATTTGAAAGATTAAACTTTCGAAGCAACCTATGAAAATCCTGATTAAAAATTTCCGATTTTCCACTTTTAAGCAATTTAAGACTCCAATCGCTTTCTTCTTTGCCCTTCAAAAAGCCTTTTGGGGGTATCCCCCATTTTTCTCTAAGTTTTATTATCTCTTTTTTAAAACTATCATCGCAAGAAAGAAAAAAGAATCTATTATCTTCATATTCTCCCATATAATAATCATTAAAATATTAATATACACCTTGTATTTTACATTATTTATGTTAAATTAAAAATGGTACCACAATCATAAAATACTGAGATTGTTTATTTTACAATGTCCTATCACGCCCTTCAGCGGGCGGCTCGATGCACATGATAGGGCATCTCGGTGTTTCTTGATTGTGGTACCCGTCGGGTCGTCCACTCAAGCGGAACTTCTCGACGACTTATTTTTAAGTCGTTTTTTATGTTTAAAAAATTCACGCCAGTTATTTTTATTGCCATTTTTTTATTGTTAGCGCCTGCGATTAGCTTAGCCAACTATACAACAACACACAACACAGAAGAGCAAAAAAGTGATAATGAAATAGGAAACGAAAATGATGTAGGCTATTTTGGCAGTTTTGAAAACTACAAAAAACAAATAGAAGAGAAAGGGCGCGATCAAGTTCATAGAGAAATGGAAGCGGCCAGACAAGAAAGGCTAAGAAAAGAAAGGCAATGTAATGGTGATGAGTGTATCTATAAAAACGAATACTTTAAAATTAGATTCCCCCAAAATTGGTTAATAGAAGAAGGTAGCGGAGAAACTGTAGTCAAAAAGGCAATTAACGAAGGAAGTTCCATAGTAATCACTTCCCAAAAATTAAAGGAGCTCTTTGAAAATAATCCACTTGAAAAAGAAGATTGGGATAGTGTCTCTTTAAATTCTCTATCGGAAGAGGAACTAAACATTTTTTTTAGTAATATCCTAGCTCTTCGAAATAAAATCTACCCAAAAAGCGAGATAATAGAAAAAGAAACTGTTTTGATAAATGGAGATGAATTTCTATTTTTCAAGGTCAAAAACTCTAGTGAATTTGAAAACCAGAAAATAGAAGGAGTTGCTATGAATTATGTTACTTTAAGGGATGGAAAGTATTACCAAATCATTGGAAGTTATCCAACTGCACCGTTGAGTGAGGAGGACAAGCAATCTTCCATTCAAAAATCAATCAATAGCTTTGATTTTATATCAAATGCCAAGGCAAATAATAAAGAAAATGGAGTAAATTATAAAAAGGAATACTCCTTAATGGGAATTTTTAACCCTGCCTCAAACTATACTACTGAAGAAGTGATTTTGATTTTATTGTCAAGTTTTGTCTTTACTTGGATGCTTGGTCTTGCTATTCCGATTCTGGTGAGATACGCATTAGTCAAAAAACCTTCATCTAAAGCAAAGTCACTTTTAATCGTGGTTCCAATATTTTTTGCACAAGTGGGAATTGCAGTCCTTATGGGAAGCAAAAGTAATTCTCATCTCGCTTTGCTTTTAGTGGCCTTTGTTAATTATGCAATACTCAGCAAAGGCTACGCGAAACAAGAAAAAGTAGAAAAAGCCAAACAAGTTCATCCTGAGCTTCAGAAAATTAAGGACAAGAGGTGGTATAGACTTTTAAAAGTTCTTTATTTTCTTGCAATTGCTGTAATGCTTACACTTGGGACACTATACTTGGTATCCGGCTCTATAGGAAATAATATTAATAATCAAGAAACCGGATTAACAATGCTGTTAATTATTATTCCAGCGATAGAAGTCATAAAAAGATCTTTCTATTATATTCTTACCGGTCAAATCTTTCCCAACAAGAAAGTTGCGAAAACAGGAAGAAAATCATAAAATATTTACAATTAAATCTTATGCAAAACATAATTGATAAAAATAGCTATTCTTGAAGACAACTTAAAAACTGTCTCTGTTTTGACCGAGAAGTTAGCTCAATTAGAGGATAAAATTCTTCCGAAAGAAATCTCGATTGTTGTATTATCAGAATACACGCAAGCCGAGGAATTTCCCGCCGAGAAGATAAACAAGAATTTCGATATAATCCTTCTAGACAGAGATTGCAAACTATGTGGATCTTTCCACGTTATTTTTGACGATCTAAATTTCGATCCTCAGAAGATTATTTCCATATCATCCACACCGGAATGGAATGAGCATGCTAAATCCAAAGGAGTTGAAAGAATCGTGCACAAAGACTTCCAAGATTTGGAAATCTTTGGAACTAAGGTAATTAGGGAGATAAAAGATTTAATTTAAAATCAATAAAATGCTTATTAATGAAACAAAAGTAAAATGCCCGAAATGCGGAGAAATCATTTCTTATTCAAAAATGCTTTCCATTAACCCTGCCATGTTTTCCAAACAGGACTATGAAAGAATAATGAGAAATCAAGAAAAAGAATGCTTTAGGAAATGTCCCGGTTGTAATACAAAATTAGATTTACAAACATGTGAAGAAATTATTGAAGAAGATCCCCCTAAAAAAAGTTTTTTGTCTAAACTTAAATCAATATTGCCCGGCTCTTAGATAACACTGAACGAATAAGAAGTTTAAATAATTAGCTTTCATCTACACGATTCCTCAGATCTGCATATAGCGGATTTCTTTCAACTAATTTGTCAAAGATTTTCTGATCCTTGCCTACCTCCTATTTAAAATATAGTGAGTGACCTAGGGGGTAAATTACGCAAAAACGGTTCCTACTTAATGTATTCGGCTCTGTTTGTTTTAAAAAATTTGAGGTAATTGTATATATGTAATGCTCAAAATTTAATTTTATGCGATAATGTAGCCATAAAATGTAAATAAATTAAAAATGGCTATAAAAAAACGCTAGATTTTGCCCAAAATGTGAATCTCAAAACGCAAAGAAATTAATTGCTATTATTTTCAATATATTTATCTATGCCTTTTAATAATAGAGAAGCTCTTTTCTGAGTAATTTCAGCCGGCTTTTCTTTCCACACTTTAAATATAATTTCTTTGTTAAGCTTCTTTCGAGCTAAACGACACAGGCCTAAAGAGCTTTTAACATCTCCTTCGTGCAGATCCAATGCATCAAGCAACCTTGAGTCTATAGTCTTGTTCCATTCATCCTTGGAAAGCTCCCCGGTATTTATTGAAGTTTTATCAATACAAATATTTCCATTGTAAAATTTACAAGGAATGCATATGTCATCCCCCTCAATAGTTATCTTTAAATTTACTTGAGGATCTTCAAGAATTTTATTGCCAACTCGCCAAAAATCATGACCAAAAGCTTCATCCGGAACAAATTTTTCATAACCTGCTCCATGCAGCTTTATAATATCCAAAAAATGATGCGGTTTGATTAAAATAGTTTCTTGTTTATTCATTGTTTTGTAAAAATAAAAATGTTTTTTTGATAAAACAGCTTAATTGGAGAAAATCTAACTATAATAGTATCATATTTGACTCAAAAGATAAAAATAATTAAAGCGAAAAATTAAAAGAAAATTTCGTAAAGCAATAGAAAGATATTTTAATAAATAGTGAGCCAGGGTGGAGAGTAAATTACGCAAAATAAGTAGGAGATCAGCTAATCAACCATGGGGGACTGTCATAAAAGTAGTCCCTGTCATTATGCAAAAATATGTTAATTTAGCTTAAGAGATTACCACCCCTTCCCCAACCAAGAAAAAGGTTCGAACAAAGTCCAGTTTGTCCCGCCATATCACTCGCGAGCGGCGTGGCCCGCCATTTATTTGGTGGGTCACGTCACGAATAACACGCTATTTGTTTGGTTTGTCGCGTCAACAAAGAAGCCTTTATTTAGGGCTTTTTTATTTCCCGTTGACAGTTTTCCGTCAAAACTTGACATTATAAAAATAAAATGGTAGAGTTAGTTTTTATGTTAAATACTTCTTTAGTTTAAATATTCAAGTATCTCAACATAAAAAAGATTTTAATTTTTATGTTGAATACTGTATGTATAGACAAACAAAAGCGGAACAGCCTCGCGTCAGAAAAGGCTGGAATAGAAACGGTTCTTCAAGAAGAAGAGGTTTTGGGGGCGGAAACAATTATGGACAAAGAAACAGAAGAAGCTCCGGAAAAAAGATAGACATTAATCTTTTTATTAATGAGGCTGCGCCGATTGAGCCGGCTAAAATTTTGGGAAGTGAAAATTCTATTGAAGATTTGAAAATCGATCAGAGATTAAAGCAAGCCATTACAGAAAGAAATTATAAAAAATTAACCCCCATTCAAGACAAAACCATTCCTTTTATACTTAAAGGTAGGGATATAATAGGCTTAGCCAACACCGGAACCGGCAAAACGGCGGCTTTTTTGATTCCGCTTATTCATCAGCTTTTGTCTAACCCAAAAGAAAAAGCGCTTGTAGTGGTTCCCACCAGAGAACTGGCTACTCAGATTGAAGAAGAATTTTACGCTTTTGTAAAAAAGTTAAACCTTCAAAGTGTTGTGATAGTGGGAGGCGCTAGCGCGCAGAGGCAAATCAGCCAACTTCGGAAAAACCCTCGTTTAGTGATCGGCACTCCGGGAAGACTAAAAGATTTAATTTCCAGAAAAAATCTTGTTTTAACCAATTTTAGCAAAGTGGTCTTAGATGAAGCGGATCGAATGCTGGATATGGGATTTATTAACGATGTTAAAATGCTGCTTTCTTTGGTGAGTTCCGAGAGGCAAACTATGCTTTTTTCAGCAACCCTTCCCAAAGAAATTGAGAGTTTAGTGCAACAATTTCTAACTAATCCGGAAAAAATTTCTTTTAAAACCAAAGAAACTTCTAAACAGATTCAGCAGGATATTGTCCGAATCCAGCCCGGAAAAAACAAGGATGATATCTTGCATGACCTTCTTAAACAAAGTTGTTTTGACAAAGTTTTGATTTTTACCCGCACCAAGAGAGGAGCGGACAATCTTTCCAGAAGTTTGCATTCCAGAGGTTTCAAGGCTGATGCTATTCACGGAGATAAACCTCATAGTAGACGCCAGAGAGTTCTCAAGATGTTTAAAAGTAATGCTTTTACTATTTTGGTTGCTACAGATGTGGCCGCCAGAGGCTTGGATATACCTAATGTAAGCCATGTTATTAATTACGACATTCCGGAAAATTATGACGATTATATTCACAGAATCGGCAGAACCGGCCGAGCTGATCAAGCGGGCAACGCTTTGACTTTAATCGGCTAATTCGATCTTTATTTAAAAAATTCAGTTTCTACAAATTTAAACAATAACACTTGAAAGTTTTTCCGGCTGATATTGATATGTTTTAATAAAAAATCCGGTGAAAGCTGACAGAAAGAGGGAGCTACTTCGCTCGATAACTTCGCTTCGCCCTCATTAAATACGCCAAACTGTAGTTTGGCGTATTTAAATGGGCTGCTTCTAAACATTATTCCTGCTACAATTTCACTCTTTTTGCTAACTGATGTCACGCGTATATAATTATTATAGTTTAATATGAACGTATTTTCCAATTACGCAACAGTTTGAAGTTCGAATTCTGCGGATGCAGAAGTCGAACTTCAGGGATTTTTTTAAGAAAGACTGCTTTAAGAAGTGTGTAACATCAGTTACTAAATTTTCCAAATTTTTTTGTCTAAGCTCTGCTATCCCGAGTACTCGGGACAAAAATTGTTTGAAAAATTTATCTAAAAAATTAGAAATTTAGTAACGAAATGGTGTTTGGACACAGTCTCTTAAAAATGGAAATTTTCGTTTTGCGCGCTAATTTTATTGGAGATGATTTTTTGATTTAAGCTTAGTCTGAAAACAGGAGTGAGAGTTGACTCGTGAAGATTATGCCGGTAAACGAGTTTTTACTTTATCTGGTCTTCTATTTCTGTTGGAGCGGTGACTTATCGTGATTCAAAGAGTGACCTTTGAATTTAAAGGAAAGCTCGGATTTTGATTTTTGGTTATAGCCTTAAGCTTAAAGGTTTGATCTTTGATTCTTCTTTCTTTCTGTTTCGGTTAAATATTTTTTACGTAGCCGAATGCTTTTTGGAGTTATTTCTAAATATTCATCTTCACTCATTGTTTCGATACCTCTTTCAATGTTGAGCTCTATAGGCGGAATAAGCTGAATAGCGTCATCACTTCCGGCGGCCCTGACATTGGTAAGCTGTTTGCCTTTGGTGGGGTTGACTGTCATTTCGTCACCTCGGGCGGTATTGCCTATCACTTGGCCTTCATAAACTTCCGTGCTGGCATGTATATACAAAGCGCCTCTTTCTTGCAGGTTGGCCAAGGAGTAACCCAAGGCTTTTCCGGAAACCGCCGAAATCATTGACCCGGTTTCTCTCTTTTGGATTTCTCCGGCCCAGGGTTTGAAACCGGTTACTCTGGAGCACATTATTCCGTCACCTTTGGTGTCAATAATAAATTGACCTCGATATCCCAAAAGTCCCCTGGTTGGAATCTCAAAAATAATTCTCGTTCTTTTGCCTTCGTTTTTCATATCAAGCATCTGGGCTTTTCTTTTGCCGAGTTTTTCAATAATGGCGCCGGCCATCTCGGCGGGAACATCTACAGTGACCTCTTCATAGGGCTCATTCTTTATGCCATTTATTTCTTTGGTTATAACCTGGGGTTGGGAGACTTGGATTTCATAACCTTCTCTTCTCATATTTTCAAGCAAGACGGCAATATGCAATTCTCCTCGGCCGGAAACAGAGGCGTATTCGGCTGAAGAAAAATCAATCTTTAGTCCCACATTAACTTCCAATTCCTTTTTAAGCCTTTCTCTGATTTGCTGGCCTGTTACAAATTTACCCTCCTTGCCGGCAAAAGGCGAATCATTAACAAGAAATCGCAAGGAAATTGTCGGATTATCGACTTCTATTCTCGGCAAAGATGCTTGTTCTTTGTTTTCGCAAATAGTTTCTCCTATGTTTATATTGGAAAAACCGGATACCATGGCAATATCGCCGGCTTCCGCTTTCTCTACGTTTTTCCGGTTAGTTCCTTCAAAAGTGAATAATTTAACCACTTTTCCCTGTTCTACAGTTTCATCTTTTTTCTTAACTATTAAATTTTGACCGTTTTTGATTGTTCCCTCGTGAATGCGTCCTATGGCCAGCCTTCCCAGGAAGTCGTCGTAATCAAGATTAAAAGTCTGCATTTTAAGCGGTTTGTCACTATTCTGAGGCGCCGGAGGAGTGTGTTTTATTATACTGTCAAGTAGAGGAGTAAGATTGTCGGATTCATCTTCGAGATTTAATTTGGCAATGCCGTCTCTGCCGATGGAGTAAACCGTAGGGAAGTCTAATTGTTCGTCTGTGGCGCCGAGATCGAAAAATAACTCAAATATCTTTTCCTGGACTATTTGAGGGCGGGCGGCTTGTTTGTCGATTTTGTTGATTACTACAATCGGCTTTAATCCAAGTTCCAGGGATTTTTTAAGGACAAACCTGGTTTGCGGCATAGGGCCCTCTTGAGCGTCAACTACTAAGACGACGCTGTCGATAGCTCTTAAAACTCTTTCCACTTCGGAGCCAAAGTCCATATGCCCGGGGGTGTCAACAATATTAATCTTGCTTCCTTGGTAGATAACAGAAGTATTTTTTGAATAAATAGTGATCCCTCGTTCTTTTTCTAAATCGTTGTTATCCATGCTCAAATCTTTACTGACCGTGCCGGTTTGTTTCATAATAGCATCCGTGATTGCTGTTTTTCCATGGTCAACGTGAGCGATAATAGCAATATTTCTAATTTCCATAATAATTTTATTTGCAAATAAAAAACTGCCACAAGGCGGCAGATTTCAGCCACTTACCATAGTTTATTTAAAAAAAGAAAAAAAGTCAAATAAAAATGGGCGTTTATTGATTTTACATCAAAGTCTTATTTCCCGAATTTCATTTTCTTGCTATACTTAAAAAAAAGGCTTTCAAGAAAGCAATAGCAGAGATATAGTTTTTATATTGCCAGTTTAATAAAAAACAAAGAATGAACAGAAGAAAACTTAAAAAAGAAATAAAAAATAGAATAGACGAGTATAGAGATGAATTTTTTTATTCTTTTTTGTTTAATATTGTTCTTATTTTGTTCTTAATCATTCCTGTCTTTTATATAAATTACATTTTGTTGACTTCAGATAGAGTTGATTTTGGAGGTAGTAATTGGGAGCTTTTGTACTTAGAGGCTGTTATGTTTTTTGCCTTTTTGGAATTTTTACCCGCGGCCATTTTTTTAATTTTGATAAAGGGATTGATTAAGAAAATCAAGATATTAATAAAAATAAGACGGGGTGATTTCGATTTAGATATTAAAAGTTATGAAATGGATCACGCGACGGATTTTTTGCAAAGGCTGCCTTTGGATAAAAAAACCGTGAAAAAGTTAAAAAGATGCCTTTCCTTTGAGAATATTATAGAAGTTCTTGAGTATGCTTACATTATAAAACGCAAAAAAGGCTACTATGTCGTTAATTGCCTTTTTGATTTTCAGAAGCAAGCTTCGTGGGAAGAGAGTTTTAAAAAGCTGGCTAAAAGCAACAACAAAAAAAATAGTATTTAAACAATAATTTTATTGGAAATGATAAAGAAAAAAATCGTTTTTTTGGTCTTGGCGACATTGTTTTTATCCGGTTGCGGCACAAGTCAAAAGATAGAAGAGCCCAATCAAGCAGCTCAAGAAATCGAAAATAATTCTCAGCAAATTCAAGAGAGGGCTCAAGAATTGACGCAGGATGCTGGAGAAAAAGCCGAAAAAAGAATAGAAGAAAAAAAGAAACAATCTTCATCGAAACAAACTCAAGAAATTACTTCCAAGGACCTTTCTTCTTTTGAAAAAATAAAATTCCCCTCTCAAGAAGAAATTGAAAATTATAACCAAAAATATGAAAAAGCTATAATCAAAACTAATCTGGGAGATATAAAGGTTGAGCTCTATAATAAAGAAGCGCCAAAGACAGTGGCTAATTTTTTGAAATTAGCAGAGGCGGGTTTTTATGAGGAAGTCAAGTTTCACCGGGTAATTGAAGGTTTTATGATTCAATCCGGAGACCCCAACTCCAAAGATGATAATAAATCTGATGATGGCAGAGGGGGACCGGGATATGAATTTGATGATGAAATAAACGATAAAAAACTACTTAAAGGTTCCTTGGCTATGGCTAATTCAGGGCCTAACACCAATGGCTCTCAGTTTTTTATTGTTACCGCCGAAGAAGTGCCTTGGCTTGATGGCAAACATACCAATTTTGGAGAAATTGTTGATGGTATGGAGGTGGTGGAAAAAATTGAAAAAGTACAAACTGATGGCGCGAATTACCCCTTAGAAATTATTTTTATTGAATCTATTGAGCTGAATTAAGTAGCTCATAAAATTTATAGAGCCGGGTTATTTAGAAAAAGTAATCTTTTTAAAATGTTGTTTAAAAAAAGAAAAAAGCTTCCGTTTGCGGTGGCAAAAAAGATTTATTTTTATATGGGCATTGGTTTTTGCGCAGTTTTGATTTTGATTTTGATTTTTGTCGTGGTTGAGACGGAAAAGAAAGCTTTTTATGCCAAGAGCCGGTTGGTTTTAAATCAGGCAGAAATTAGCTATTTAAACATCAAACAAAAAATGGAAAAAGGGGATTGGGAGGATTGGCCAAGCAAGAAAGGATTGTTAAAAGAGGTTCGCAATCTCGAGGAAAAATTATTTAATTTGGAGGTTTTGTATTTTAAGCAAAAAGGAGATTTTAGTTTAAAATATTTTCATTTTTCTGACCAAGAATATCTTGAAAGAATTGTTAATGTAAGAAGGATCTTCATTGATGGTCAAAGATATATTAGAACGTTGGAGAATTTTTTACAACAGGAGCAAATTACGGAAAATCAAAAAGAGATTTATAGGAGGGATAAAAACTTATTCGAAGACTCTCTTTCCCGCTTTTAGTTTCCGAAGTATTTAATCGGAAAATTTAAAGTGCGATTACCATGATTGCATTGACAAAAACTTTTATATAAAGTAACATTTTTAATAAGGAAAAGCCTACATCCCCTCTTTGATTTTAATAAACCATCAGGTTTTCCCGATTAAGTAAAAAACGGCTTTATTTTGCGCAAAAAGCCTTTCTTGATTGGGTTTTTTGTTGTGTGAGTAATTTTTAGGCCGGCCGCAAACCGGCAAAAAGTAATTGATTAAAGCCTCGGTGGCGGAACTGGTAGACGCGCGCGACTCAAAATCGCGTGGGAGTAATCCCATGAGAGTTCGATTCTCTCCCGAGGCACGGCGATGCTTTATTGAGTCAAAAACAAAATTGTTTTCCGGTTTTTTCGCTAAATTAAAATCCTAATTAAGAAATTTTTTTTATAAATCCCCCTTAATCCCCCTTTAAGAAAGGGGGAAATACAGAAAAAGTCTTTTAAGAAAAGAGGAGATACAGAAGATGTCCTTTAAGAAAGGGAGAGATCCAGAGAAATTCTTTAAGAGGGGAGGGTAAGAAGAAGTTATTTAAGAAGGTCCAAAAAGCACTGCCTTTTAAGATTAAGGAAGGGAAAAGCGGATAGGTTAACTTGGTAATGGGGGATAAAGATGAGGTTTTTTAAGAGAGAAACCAGAAAAGCCTCTTTAAAAAATAGAAGGGATTCGGAAAAGCTTCTTTAAGAAAAAAGTATAGAGAAAGATTGTTAAGAAGGAGGGAAGGAAACTTGGAGAAGAATGCTTTTTTAAAGGAATAGGTAGTTCTCCTCTTTTGCAAATGGAAGTTGAGAGAGATCCATGATTCCCTCCTTTCACAAAGGAGAGTTGGAGAGGATCTTCCAAGGTTCTTCGGTAAAACATAAGGAAAATTTAATTTTCCAATTTAAGATAGTTAGCTTTGTTCAAGGCTATTATTTTAAAAAGCTTTTTTAAATAATAA
This sequence comes from uncultured Bdellovibrionales bacterium, assembly GCA_964505305.1. Classification (GTDB taxonomy): domain Bacteria; phylum Patescibacteriota; class Minisyncoccia; order Moranbacterales; family DUUL01; genus JAXHLG01. The sequence continues at coordinate 29,327 of CAZDHE010000005.1, read as the reverse complement.
CTGATGTTAAGCGCACTTAATAAAGCAGTCCTTTTACGAGAAAGCCGGAAGTTCGAATTCTGCGGATGCAGAAGTCGAACTTCAGTTAAAAAATGTGATTATGTCAAATTAGAGCAAAAATATGTGCGTAACATCAGATAATAATTTTAAAAGATAGATGATTATTTCCAAGAAATCAGAATTAGTCAAGCTCAAAGAAGGCGGTAAAATTTTGCGGCAGGCTTTAAATGCAGCCAAAGAGGAAGCCAAAAAAGCCGCTTCTCAGAATATTTCCACTCACCAAATTAATGAAGCGGCAGAGAGTGTCATTTCAAGTTATGGAGCTGTTCCGTCTTTTAAAAGCTACAAGCCGGATGGAATTACGGCTTTTCCCGCGGCGGCTTGTGTTTCTGTTAATAATGAGATAGTTCATGGAGTGCCTCGCCGGGACAGGTTTGTAAAAACAGGGGACATTGTAAAAGTGGACATTGGAGTTAAACATAAGGGCTTGTTTACCGATGCGGCCATAAGTTTTACTATCGGGCATATTCCGGAAAAATCCCAAAAGTTAATACAAGTTACCAGGGAAGCTTTACTGACCGGTTTAAGGGAAGTAAAGCCCGGAAATCGGTTGGGCGACTATGGAGTGGCGGTTGAAAAATTTGTTCAGGAAAAAGGTTTTTTTGTGGTCAAGGGTTTGGTTGGCCATGGGGTGGGAAGAGCCGTTCACGAGCCTCCCCAAATCCCCAATTTTGGTGAGCCCGGCACCGGAGAGTTATTTAAAGAAGGTATGGTGATAGCTTTAGAGCCTATGGTTAATGAGAAAAACTCTGGAATAAAAGTGGCTTCAGATGGTATGACTTTTATAACCAAAAAGGGCGATTTGTCTGCCCACTTTGAAAACACGATAGTGGTAACTGAAAACGGATGCCAAGTATTGACTGAATAAATCCAAGTAGGTTTTGGAAAAAAGGTTGTTTCTAAACAAATCTTCTTTTACGGAACTGCTTCTAAACTTTTTTATCTGACCCGCCTACTACTAAGCAGACCGGGGCGGGGCTAACTTTCTAACTTTTGGTTATGTATTATATAGGAATTGACTGGGGAAAGGAGGACTGTGGCATTGCTTGGGCTGACAAGGAAAATCGGATTGCTACCGTTTATAAACAAGTTAAAAACAAAAATTTAATTGGAGAAATTGAGAGAATAAATCAAGAGCATGGAATAAGCAAACTTATTTTCGGCGCAATTTATGGAAAAGAAGAAAAAAGATTTTCTGATATTTTAAAAAAAATCAAAAAGCTAAACTTGGAAGTTGAATTTGAGAATGAGAATTTTTCTACCTTAATGGCTCAAAGCCAGTTAAAGGAAGCCCAAAAAAAGATGATTTCCAAAAAGGATGATGCTCAAGCCGCCGTGGTTATACTGCAAACGTGGTTAGACAGAAAAAAAGAATAATGATAAAATAAAAAAAGCCCCGGTATTTAATTGAAAGACTGGTCAAGACAAAGGAGGGCGAAGAGTGCGCTTTTATTTTTATAAAAAGTTAGTTTAATTTATTTTTCTTTAAGAACAAATAAAATGGAAAATTCATTACAGCCGAGTTTTTCGGTGGTTATCCCCGCTTATAATGAAGCTTCCCGGGAGGAGCAGATGAGAGATCATTTAGTTTCCATTCAAGAATACTTCGAAAAAAAGGATGAAACTTACGAAGTAGTAGTTGTTTTGGACGGACCAACAGATAACACTGCTGAGCTGGTAAAGAAATATACTTCTAAAATTAAAAATGCCAAGGTTATCGACAGAAAAGAGAACAAGGGCAAAGGATATAGCGTGAGAGAGGGTTTATTGGCTGCTCGCGGGAAGTACAGGCTTTTTACCGATATGGATGGAGCTACGCCGATAACTATGTTAGACAGATTTATTCCGGAAATCAGAGACGGAGCCGATATGGTTATCGGTTCCAGGGATTTAGAAGAATCGGAAATAAAGGTTCATCAACCCAAATGGAAAGAGCTGGCCGGAGATTTTGGAAATATTTTAATACAATTTATCGGTGGTCTTTATGGAATCAAAGATACTCAATGCGGTTTTAAAATTTTCACCCAAAAAGTTGTTGAAGATGTTATTCCCAGAACAACTGTGAAAAGATGGGGACTGGATTTTGAAATTCTAATTATCGGCAAGAAATTGGGCTATGAGATTAAACAAGTGCCGGTGGAATGGGTTGATAGTGGAGATAGCACTGTGGGCATAAGCGGTTACTTAAGTACTTTTAAGGATTTATTTAAAGTGAAATGGAATTTAATTAAAGGAGTGTATCAGTTAGATAAAAGGGGGCAAGAAGTAAAGAATGAGAAGCAAGAAGCAAGGAATAAAGAGTGAGGGGAGAAGAATTGAAAGACGAGAATTTTGACCGAGGTGAATAAGGTAAATGCGAAGGAAATGACAAGTCATTAATCAATAGTTGCCGGCAGTTGATTTTCGGGAATTGTTTTGAGGGATTTAACCCGGATTGCCTAAATAACTAATTTGATTTATAATTACCAAAAAGGCTTTAACCAATAAAAAACAACTATGGAAAAACCTAAAAAAACAAAAACCCAAAAAAAGAATCTTTCCCAATTAAGACAAGATTTGGTAACGGGTGATTGGGTGGTGATTGCCAATAGCCGGAATAAAAGGCCGGATGACTTTAAGGATGAAAACAAAGTTAGGCAAGACGAGGATCCGGAAGACTGCCTTTTTTGCGATCCGGAAGCCTCGGGTCAAGAAGAGGATGTTTTGATTTATAACACCTCTGACGATGATTGGACATTGAGGGTATTTCCCAATAAATATCCGGCTTTTTCCAGGCCGGTGGGAGGAAAAATTAATCATCAAGAAGAAGGACCTTATTTCTGGATGGATGGAGTGGGTTATCATGAAGTAATCGTTACCAAAGACCATTACGAAAGAATCGGTTCAATGAATAATATCAAGGTGGCTGAAATATTAGACGCTTATCAAACTCGTTATTTGGACTTGATGAATAAAAAGTCTGTTCGCTTTATAGAGATTTTCCATAATGAAGGGCCGAGCGCGGGGGCTTCTATTTTTCATCCTCATTCCCAGTTAGCCGCTGTTCCGGTAGTTTCTCCTTATGTGAGATTAGAACTTAACGGAGCGGAGGACTATCACAAAGCCAATCGCAAGTGCGTTTACTGTGATATGATAAACTGGGAAGAAGAGCATAAAAAAAGAATTATTTTTGAAAATGATCAATTTATCGCTTTTTGCCCCTTTGCATCCAGGAGAGCTTTTGAGGTCTGGGTGTTGCCCAAAAAGCACTCCCCTTATTTTGAAAGAATTGATTTGGATGAAAAAATCTCCGGCGGAGAGGCTTTAAATGAAGCTATTCGAAAGATCAACGCGGTTTTAAACAACCCCGATTATAATTTTTATTTGCACACCGCGCCTTGCGATGGAAGAGACTACCCTCATTATCATTGGCATATAGAAATTTTACCCAAAACTTCCATCTGGGCGGGATTTGAGTTGTCTACCGGGGTGGAGATTTCCGCCATAGAACCGGAAAAAGCCGCCGAAGCTTTAAAAAAAGCGTAGACTGCTCAATAGGTTAAAAAATTTGACATTTTCCGCAGGAAAATATATACCAAAGTTAAGCTATTTTAAACAAACAATTTGGCTAATAATAAATAACAATAAAAAAATGAATAGAAAAGGAATATTAATTATAGCGATAGGGTTGGTTTTAGCTCTCTCGGTTTTAATTGCCGTTGCTATTTACCAAGATTCTCAAAAAACTCCCGCTTCAAAAGAGCAGAATAATCAAACTACTCAAAACCAAAAAGACAGATCCAACACTGCCGACCGGCAAGAAAAAGAAGAAGATCAATCAGAGGAAGATCAAAGCCCCGTCGGAGAAGCTCCCAAAGCTGAAGATTTAAAAAGCTTAGATGGGGTAGTTAAAGAAAGTGGAGAAAATTCTTTAACCGTGGAATTCCAATATGAAGATACTACTTGGCAGTCTCAAGTAAACATTACGGAAGAAACCTTTGTGGGCCAGCCCCCGGAAGATGACAACTCCGGACCGGAAGAAATTAACCCCCAATCTATTCAGACTAACACTACCGTAATCATTTCCTCCCAGGATAACATTTTTAATGAAGAATCTTTTGATGCCAGCGGGGTGGTGGTGGTTAATTAATAATTTTTATATAGAAAAATGAAAAATAAAATCTCGATTTTTTCGTTTATTGGATTGTTCTTGTTAATAAGTTTTCCTGCTTTAGCTCAACAAGAGAATCAGGAGAGTGTTGACAATCTTGATTCAATAGAAGAAGCTGCCAGTTTTTCTCGGGTAGAATTGCATAGCACAGAGATGGTGTCGCAGGAGGGTGGTGATTTTGAGATTTCTTTTAATTTAAGCAATCAGGGAGACAGCCCCGCGGCAGGAATAAACTATGCTGTCCAATTAATAAGTAAAGAGGAAGGAAAACCTGTTTCTCCGACTTTAAATTCCGAGAATTCTTTTTTCGGGGAGACTTTAGATTCCGAAGAAAATGAAGTTGAAGCGGTTGAAACTATCAAAGATGAAAGGGAGTACTCAGAAAATATTTCTTTAGACAAGGGAGAGTCTATGGTTAAAAATATCCAATACTCAGCCCCCTCCTATCTTCAAGGAGATTTTGATTTATGGGTAGTGGCTCTTAATAAAAAAGGGGAGTTAATTGGATTAAATAATGCGGGCGCTATAACTTTAGAAGCTTCTGATGATTATGTGGAGATCCCAAATACTTTATGTTATTTGCAAGTGAAAGGAAAAGAGGATCAATACACTATAAATCAAGACGTGGATATAACTCAAGAAGAGGAGTTGCAGGCAATTTGCCCAATTAAGAACTATTTTAACAAGGAGGTTGATCTCAAACCCGTTTTTAATATTTTTGAGAGGAATCGTTTGGGTGAGTTAGTTAAAGAAGATATAGCCTCAGAAAAAACGTTTACATTATCGCCAAAAGAGGAAAAAGAATTAACTTTTGATATTCCAAAACTTGAAAAACCGCAGGCTTATGATGCAGAAATGGTTCTGCAAAACTTAGACGGAGAGAAGACATCCAACAAGGTTGTTTTTCACTATGTAATTCAAGGAGAGAGCGCTACTATTCAAAAAGTTCAATTGGATAAAGATTTTTACGAAGCTGGGGAAGAAGCTAAAGTAGAGGCTTGGATTACGCCTTCGGCTAGCATTTTTCATGGCTCCAGAACGGAAAACCAGCCGGAAATAGATTTAACCGCTGAAATTAAAATTAAAGATGGTCAAGGAAAACTCTGTGGAAATTCTAATGATGAAAATATAGAAGAACCCCAATCTCCTCTTGTTTTTAATTTAGATATTACTAAAAAATGCTAAGATCCTCAAGTTTTAGCGAAAGTTATGAATTCTGAAGGAGAGGAATTGGACTCCCTGTCTCAGAATTTTACAACAAGCGGAGATTTACAGAAAAAAGAAAACGCAGACAAAGAAGACGACCAAAACAATTGGATGACTTTAATAATTTTGTTATTTGTGGTTATTGTGTTGGGAGGATTGATTTACTTGTTGATTAGAAGTAAAAAAGGCAAAGGGACTTTTATTTTATTCTTAATTTTATCGGGAGGATTTTTATTTGTTTGTGATTTAGGTAAGGCTCAGGCTGGAAGTTTTACGGTTCCAGGAAAATCGGGGAGTCCTAATTATGGATGGAAGCTTCCTGTATATAGCTGTCCCAGTCCAGCTGATTCTTGGTTAGATGATTGTTCAATTGATGTTAGATGGCCTAGTCCCAGGGAGACCTGGTATTCCATGAGTAGTTCTGATTGTTTAGATATTAGAAAGATAGATAGTCGGAATAATTATGAATATAGTTGTTTCGGGGGGCATTTTTACGTTAATTATGGGCAAAGAAATGCTTATACGAGAGCTACCGATTCTAGATTTGTAATAAATTTAAACAAGGAAAAATATGACCCGGGAGAAGAGATAAAGATGTATATAGATTCATCAGCTTCATACTGTAGTAATGGTGATTACACATCAGCTTTAACTTTAAATCATGATGGCAGTTGGCATGAATTATTTAAACAAACACGTCGCTATAATTATTACATAAAAAGTGTTCGAGCAGCTAATTCTCCAGGTGTGCATGAGTTAGATTTTTATGGCTTTGCTTATTATGGACATGCGGGTAATCATGAAGTGAGAAAGTATACCATGACTTATGAAGTGGAAGAGCCGTGCACTTCTCATGACCACAAAAAATGCTACAATGGCGATGCCTACTGGTATGACTCTTGCGGAAATAGAGAAGAAAAGGTTGATGATTGCGGTTATAGCTATTGCGATACTGGAGGTTATTCGGAAGGGACGGGAGATGTGTATAGATACTGTTCCGGCGGGGATGCTTGGGGAAAATATGATTACTTAAACAAGGGTTGCTCCGGCGGAAGTTGTTACAGTAGTTGGAATTATAACTCCTGCGGTCACGAAAAATTAGAAGACTGTGGCTTCAATTACTGTGATACTGGAGGAGATGTGTATAGATACTGCTCCGGCAATAGTGTTTACGGACTTTATGATTACGCTAATAAGGGCTGTTCTGGCGGAAACTGCTACACTGACTGGGATTACAATACGTGCGGCAATCACTTTGTGGAAAACTGTGGCTCCGACTCCTGCGACTCTTGGGGCGACTGGGATTGCGCTGATGGAAGCACCAGGGAAAGAGCCAGAACTTGCTATAACAGAGGCTGCTCCGGCGGAAGCTGCTATGAAACTCCTTACCAAGACACTGAACAAATAGATTGCGAAAAAGATGGTTATCCCGGCAAATGCCTCGGCGGAAGCTGCTACTACAACGGAAGTTGTGGTAGCGCTGAAGATGAAACCTTCTGTGATTTGCCGGAGCAGGGAGAAGACAACTTATGCGCTATTAATTTTGGTAGCAATGGAGAACCGGATCCTGTCTATGATGATGCCGGAGGAGACAAATCCCAAGATAAATTCCTCTGGACTTGCTATGGCTGGCACCCTGATGGAGACGGCGACGCGGAGTGCGAAGCGGAAAGAGATTGCCAAGTAGTTCCCCAAGGAGGATGGCAGGAGAATTAAGAAATAGAAACAGCTGATTCAATTTGACATTTTCCGCAGGAATTTATATACTAAAAGCAGGCTATTTTAAACAAACAATTCATATAATCAATAAATAACAACAAAAAAATGAATAAAAAAGGAATATTAATTACAGCGGTAGGGTTGGTTTTAGCTCTCTTGGCTTTAATTGTTGTTGCTATTTACCAAGATTCTCAAAAAACTCCCGCTTCAAAAGAGCAAAATAATCAAGCTGCTCAAAATCAAAAAGAAGAAAATCAAAACCCCGTCGGAGAAGCTCCCAAAGCTGAAGATTTAAAAAGCTTAGATGGGGTAGTTAAAGAAAGTGGAGAAAATTCTTTAACCGTGGAATTCCAATATGAAGATACTACTTGGCAGTCTCAAGTAAACATTACGGAAGAAACCTTTGTGGGCCAGCCTCCGGAAGATGACAACTCCGGACCGGAAGAAATTAATCCCCAATCTATTCAGCCTAACACTACCGTAATCATATCTTCCCAGGATAACATTTTTAATAAAGAAGCTTTTGATGCCAGTGGAGTGATGGCGGTTAACTAAAGATGTGAAATAAGAGATAAGAGTTTTGCGGTTCTCGGGTTTAGATATTAAAGTGAATCAATGAAATCCCAAGCACTCTGGAAAAAACCGCTCTGACTAAAATCACTAATCTAAATGTTTCACACATTGTGCAAAACACTCTCTTTAAACCCGACAAACACTGTTTGTCGGGTTTAGGAGTTAAATTTCAAAAGCAAAATTTCAAAGCAAAAATAGAAAAAAGAATTAAAGGGATAAGAAGTCAAAAATCGAATGTCAAATGGAGTTTAAATTACAAATGTCAAATACAAAAATTAAGTAAGAGTAAAAGTTAAATAGTTAATTGTGGATCAATCTATCTATTTTTTGGTTTTTGAAGTTCTAAAAACGTTTTTTGGTTTGTATAACTTCTTTGTATAACTTCTTGAGTTTTTCGGCTTGTTTGGAAATATCATTTTTTTTAGCCTTTTTGACGGCTTCTTGACCAAGGTAATTTCTAAGTTTTTTATTAATAATTATCTTTTCGACTTCTAATTGAAAAGCTTTTTTACTTGCCGGAATCAAGAGTCCGTTTTGATTGTGGTTTATAGCGTCTATGGCCCCGGTTGATTTTACGGCTAGGCAAGGCAAACCGCTTGCCATAGCTTCATACAAGGAAAGACCTTGGGTTTCCGAGGTGGAAGTTTGCAGGTAAATATCGCCGGCGGCGTAAAAATCTTGAATTTCTTCTCTTTTTGCTATCCCCGGAAATAGGATATTTGTTTCTATTTCTTCTTCTTCCGCTTTTCTTTTTAATTTTTCTTTTAAAGAGCCCTCTCCAACAAACATTAGTTTAATATGAGGCTGTTTTTTGATGATATTTTTTAAGCAGTCAAATAAAAACTCCAAGTTTTTTTCTTCTTCCATTCTACCTACGTTCAAAAGTAAAAGCTCGTTTTCTTTGATTTTATATTTTTTTCTTATTTTATCCCTTTTCCCTCTTTGGAATTTATTCCAATCTATTCCGGTTGGCAATACTTCCACTTTGGTTTTAACTCCTCTGGATTGAATCATCTTTTTTATGCTCTCGGATGGCGCTATGACCAAATCGCATTGATTGGCAAAATCAGTGGCTTCTTTTTTGACTAAATTGGTTAATAAGTCTTCCGGCAATATCGGAACATAATGAACGTAATCTTCATAGCGAGTGTGGTGAGTAAAGACAATGGGGATGTTTTGTTTTTTAGCGTATTTTAAACCCTCTTTGCCTAAAGAAAAGGGTTGGTGCGAGTGAATAATATCCAGGTTTAGTTCTTTAATTTTTTTGCTTATGGGAGGGTAAAAGGGAATAGCTACCGGATATTCTTCTTTGTAGTTATACATAAAAGAAGGGTAGCGGAAAACAAAATCGTTATTATCTTCATATCCTTTGTGGCGGGGAGCAAAAACAAAGACTTCTTCTCCTAATTTTTTTAAGCCCTTGCGGAAAGTCTCTACTGAAACGGTGGAGCCGTAATTAATAGGTAGGTAAGTGTTGGTGAAAAAACCTATTTTCATTGTTGGGATTCCTTAATAAAATTATTAATGGCCGAGGTGTAATCAGAGGTGTTTTCATCCAGAGAAATATGAGTTTCTTTTTCTACTTGAATCCAGTGAAGTTTCTTGATTTTGGAGCCGATTCTGTTGTAAACAATCCAAGGGGAGTAGGAAGCCACCATATAGTCGTTATTGGTTTGAATAATTAAAACCGGAACCTGAATATTTCCCAGCTGTCTCCCGGTTTTTTTAATCAATTTAATGCTTTCTTGAGCGCTCTTAACCGGGAAATAGCTGTAAGAAACTTTTTTGGCCTTGCTGACGCTGCCGGGATATTTTTTGTGAATATATTTTTTGAAAATACCGGCCAGTTTCATCAAAAAAAATGTCCAATAGTGATTTTGGAGATAAATGGGAGTTCCCAGTAGGGTTACTCCATCTATTTTTTTATCTAAAGATGCCAGTAAGGCCAAGTTGCCTCCCAAAGAAATACCAACGAGATGGATTTTTTTATCGGGAAAATACTTCTTGACTTCAGAGATTGCATTCTCTACGTCCAGCAGCCATTCGCTCCATTTAACCCTCTCCAAATCTTCCGGTTTAGTGCCATGTCCTTTGAGTAAGGGAGCGCAAACCGGGTAGCCGAGCTTGTTTAAGTCTTCGGCCAAGGGGTTGACTTGTTCGGTATTGGCTGTCCATCCGTGGATAATAACAACAACTGTTTTTTTATCGCCTTTCCATAACTTATTTTTTGTCATAATAAAATGTGAATATTTTATTTACTGATGTTACGCTCATATACGCATTATAGTTTAATATGAACGTATTTTCCAATTACGTAACTATCTTGAAGTTCGAATTCTGCAAATACTGAAGTCGAACTTCAGGGATTTTTAAAGAAAGATTGCTTTAAGAAGTGCTTAACATCAGTTATTTAGTTTCAAATAAACCTTTCCAAAAAAGCCTTTCTTCTCTTTTTGGAGGGTCTTCCTTCTCTTCTTTTTCCTTCTTTTCTTTCTCCTCCTTCTCCTCTTCCTTTGGTTTTTTGTCGGAATCGGGTTTATTGGCATTTTCTTCTTTGTTTACTTCAGACTCTTCTTGGTTTGTTGAATTTGCCTTTTTCTTTTTTTCTTGAATTTCCTCCCATTGCATAAACACTTCTTTTGGTTCAAGATCCCAGACGGCCACTCGACCGAAAGAGTGTTTTTTCGCAAAATTGAAATCATCAGTGTAGTCTCGGCTAATAATATTTTCAGAATCCACTTGGGAAATGGCAAAGAAAGAGCAATCTTCCTTATTATCCATTCTGTGTTTTATGCGATGTATTTTTTCTTCGGGAAAAGTCATTGACATAAAATATGGGTATCCGTAAATTCTTTCCGCCGGCGCCTGGAAACAGATATTTTTGCCTTCCTCCTCCGCTTTTTCGGTTATATATCGGGAGGCTTGTTTCATCTGCTGTGCCGTCACTCCTTTGTCTTGTTTTAAGAAAATTTCTCTCTTCAGGGCTTTTTCATTGGAAGATTCCAAAAAATTATACCACATAAAAACGGCATTAGCGTTAGCGGCGATAAAAATCGTGGTAATCAACAAAACTAAAAGCGCGCCGATTTTTTTGTAATGATAGATAATTTTATCTGTTATTAAACCAAAAAATAAGAACGGCAAAAAGGATAGGGGGAGAAAAAATCGAGGCTTCAAACTGGTATCGGTTTTTGCATAGAGAAAAATAAAGACAACCAACCAGAACAAAATAATGGCTGTCAACGGCCGCAGTCTTTTTTTGTTCTTGGCCTTAAGAATAAGCAGAAAAATTCCGGAAAGGATAACAATTAGGCCCAACCAAGCAAACATTTCTTCATTAGTCTTTCCAAAAGAAGTTAAAAACATAATAAAAGTTACGGAAGTTTCTTTAATGGCTTCTGCTAAGTTGAAGATAAAAGGAAGGCCATTTCCCGTTTTGGAAAATAAAGCGTATTTGAATTGTTCAAAATTAGCTCCGCCGGTTTTAATCTCGCTCAAAATCATCGGCAGAAAAAGAAGCAAGAAAGTTGCCGTTGAATATAGCCAATATTTTAATTGAATTAAAGGCCGGTAAAAAAGCAGGAAAATTAAACCCATCAAACCGAATCCTCCGATTGCCACAAAATGCAATTGCCCCAGCATTCCCAGACTCAAAGCCGCTAAGATCAACCATCTTCCTCTGGCCTTTTTTTCTTGGGAAGAGGAAAATTTATAAATAGAAAGGGCTAATAAAACGGTCCAAAAAGGCAGAGAGTTAGTATTCCAAGCAAAGCGGGAGTATTGAATGGACAAGAAAGAAAAAGCATACAAAGCGGTTGCCGATAAACTGTTGCCGCGAGTGAGGAAATATCTTAAGAAGTAATAAAAAAGAGGAATAGAGGCAATAGCAAGCAATAAATCCGGCACTGCAAAAACATAAGGATCAAGAGTTCCCAGGGTAGAAGCTGAAGCGTATTGAAAATAATAATAAAAGGGTCCTAAGCGCAGATAAGTTCCGGCCGCTCTGGGGCCAAGCAAGGGGAGGTTTTCCGGTCCGTTTTCTAAAGATTCTCGAAGAAGCTTCGCGTCTCTGGCTTGATCTAAGCTAAAATAGAGCCAATCGTCAAAATGCCAAGCTCTTACGGCAAAAGAAGAGATTATTAAAACGGTTAAAGCAATAATGATAAACTTGTTCTGTAAAAAAAAATTTTGCAGTTTTTTCAGGAAAGCCATTTGGTTAATTTTAAAATTAATCTTTATTAGGATTTCGTTGTGAAACTTAATAATTTATGTTACGCGCTTTTTAAACCAGTCTTCATCAAAAACCTCTGAAGTTCGACTTCTGCGGACACTGAAGTCGAACTTCAGTCTGTTGCCGTGACTGGGAAATATTTTCATATTAAACTATAATGACTATATGCGCGCAACATCAGTTAATAAAAAAAGTGGATTTTCGGTAGGAGCAGGTTTTATAAACAATTCTTTGCTATAATTATAACAAAAGAAAAAACAAAAGAACAGAGAAAAGCCTTCCGGAAACAGTTTCAATAGAATACAAAAAGTTGACTTTTATTTTGTTTTATTTTAGACTTTGAAAAGTTCTTTTCAGAGTTGTTTTAAAATCGTCGAATTTCTTAGCTTTAAAAGATTTGATTATTTTAAGCGGACACTTTTTTAGTAAAAAATAATTTTCTCCTTGGAAGTGTCCGGTGTATGCTAAAACTTAGGTAAGCTTGAATTTTCGGCGTTTTTTGTTTTAAAGAAATAAAAGGAGGTTTAGCAAAATGAGCGTAAGATTAAAAGGAGTCTTGGAGTTTTCCAGCTTGGCTGAAATTATCCGGGATATGTTGGAACGTGTTGGGTGTGGAAGCTATAATTTGAGTGAATATTGTTGTAAAAAAGATTTTAAAAAAAGATGGATAATCAAATCTTTTGACGGAAGCTTCTTTCAGATTGAAAAGAGAGACTTAGACAATTTAAAATTTCAACTGGAGAAGATGAGGGACAAAAATATTTTTTGCGCTAAATTGGAAGGAATTCCGGTCGAGTTTGAGTGTTTACCCTCAAAGGGAAGAAAAATTAAACGCGCTGTAAAGGTGAGGGTAGCAAGGGATTTTTACTTGAAAAACAAAAACAGGAGGGAGATATGTGAAATGTCCTCGGAGATTAATCAAGAATGTAACCAGGCATGCAATTAGAGCGGCTTTAGTTAGAGAAGCTCCGTTGGTGCCTCCCGGAAGACTTAGGAGGAAGGTTCACAAGGGAACGGCTCGCAAAGAGTCAGCCTTAGCAAACAGGAGAGCTGTCTTTTATAAAGACTTTGTTTACATCGTAAACGGTTCTTTTTCCGCTCTCATAACTGTGATGAGCGAAGAAGAATACTATGCTCAAAAAGAATTAAATTGGAAATCAATCAAGTAAACAAGCCGGGTTTAAAAAACTCGGCTTTTAATTTTATCAAATAAGTGCATAATATTAGCGACTTGGGAGTAGTTTTAATTGGGTTGTGGATAATTTTATTTCGAGAGTTTGACAAGTTGAATAAAAAAGATTATCCTATAAATAAGCTATTCCCGGCATAGATTAAAGTCGATGCCTTGGGGAAGCGGATTTAATTAGAATTAATAACAGAGAAATGGCGGAAAAAGATCAAGAGTTCTTGGACTTTTTAGTAAGGTCCATCGTTGATTATCCGGACGATGTTAAGGTGGAAAGAGGAATTGATGAAAGAGGTGTCCTCTTAACTTTAACAGTCAATCCCAAAGATATGGGAATGATTATCGGAAGACAGGGTTCTACTGCGAAAGCGATTAGAACTTTGCTAAGAGTTATCGGAGCAAAGAATGATGCTCGAATCAATCTTAAAATCAACGAACCGGAAGGTTCCGAAAGAGCTTCAGAGCAAAAATCTGAAGAATCCCAAGAACAGGATTCCGAAAAAAGCATCGACGATATCGTGAATGATATAAAATAAAGCTAAGAGCTTTACATATGCAAAAGCCGCGTTTTGACGCGGTTTTTGTTTTTTTGGACGGAATCATAATTGATTGAGCGCTCTTGATTTTTATTTCAAATAAGTTAAAGTGGGGATAGGAATGCGAATGTAAAAAGTACTTTAACCCAAACCCCCGGAGGAAAAATGTCTGAGGAAATATTGGATAAAATTAAGCAAATAGTTTCTGAACAGCTGGACGTTCCCATGGAAGAAATTAAGCCGGATTCTGACTTCGTTAAGGACTTGGGAGCCGACTCTCTTGACTTGACAGAGTTTGTGATGGCGATGGAAGATGCCTTTGATTTGGAGATTGATGATGAAGTTGCCCAGACTTTAACCAACATAGAGGAGGTGGTAAGGTATATAGAAAATACCCAGGCCGTATCTTAATTCTTTAGAATCTTAAAATAATCCCTTGTTCAAAGAACGAGGGATTTTTGATATAATCTTTTTGTGTTAATATTAAGGAAAAGATTTTCAAACTACTGACAAATTATTGGAATTAGTTTGATTTTTTTGAGGTATTCTGAGATTTTTAATTTAGTTTTTTGTGATAAGCTTGGTTTATGGAAAATCCAAAGAAAAAGTTGATAATTTTCGATATAGGCAGAGTTTTAATCGGATTCGATTTTGCTGAATTTTCCGATAAGGTGAGCTTGAAATCTCCTCGCTCTCCCAAAGAAGTTGAAAGGGGAATTTTTGAAAGTAATGATCTGGAGGAACTTCATCGAGGACGGATTTCCATAGAAGAATTTTTCAAGCGATTTTGCCATAAGTTGGAAATTACCGATTTTGACGTAGAAGAGTTTAAAAACCTTTTCCTTTCTATTTTCTTTGAAAATCAAGGGATTGAAGAAGTTTTGATCAAATTAAATCCGTCTTTGAAAAGAATGATAATTTCCGATATCAGTCGTTTTCATTGGGAAGAAATTATTTCAAAAAATCCTATTTTAGAGCAATATTTTCCTCAAAAAGAACAAAGAGTGCTTTCTTTTCAAGAGGGAGTGGTTAAGCCGGAAAGGGAGATTTTTCAGGAAGCCTTGAATAGAGCCGGGGCGGAATTTAAAGAAGCGGTTTTTATTGATGATAAACCGTCTAACGTGGAGGGATTTAGGCGATTGGGGGGAGCGGGGATTCATTATGATTGCACGCTTCACTCCATGAAAGAGCTCTCTAAAAGCTTGAAGGAATTTTCTTTGCTGACTTAATGAAATTTTAATAATTTTGCAGTATTTTAATCAGTATTTTTTATTTATGAATAAGTATAAAGCTACTATTGGAATTGAAATTCACGTTGAATTAGCAACTAACAGCAAAATGTTTTGCGGGTGTGCCAACGGAATGGGAGAAGAGAGCCGGCCCAATAAAAATATTTGTTCCGTTTGTTCCGGCCAGCCGGGAAGTCTTCCCGTTCCCAATCAAAAAGCCGTGGAATACGTTATAGGGGCGGGATTGGCTCTGCGTTGCAATATAGCAAAAGACACCAAATTTGACAGAAAAAATTACTTTTACCCGGATTTGCCAAAAGGGTATCAAATTTCTCAGTACGACAAACCGCTTTGTGAGAAGGGTTTTTTGGAATTTGATTATTTTAGTGACCAGGGAGAAAAAAAGAAAAGCAGAGTGGGGATTACCAGGATACATTTGGAGGAAGATACCGGCAAGTCTATGCATACTGAAAACGGAGAAGGCGGGACGCTGGTGGATCTTAATCGGGCCGGTGTTCCTTTGATGGAATTAGTGACCGAACCCGATATCAAATCCGCCCAAGAAGCCAAGCAGTTTTGCCAAGAGCTGAGGAAAATTTTCAGATATATAGGCATTTCTCCGGCGGATATGGAAAAAGGCCAAATGAGATGCGAGGCCAATGTTTCCGTGTATCTTCGAGGGGAAAACCCTCTTTCCGGAACTAAGGTGGAGCTAAAAAATCTCAATTCCTTTAAATCCGTGGAAAAGGGAATAGAATATGAAATCAAGAGGCAAAGTCAAGCGCTGGAAAAAGGCGAGAAATTACAACAAGAAACCAGAGGATGGGACGAGAAAAAAAACAAGAGCTATTCTCAACGAAGCAAAGAGGAAGCGGATGATTATCGCTATTTTCCGGAGCCGGACATTCAGCCCTTTAAAATATCCGACAAGCAAGTGGATGACATTTTGCAATCTTTGCCGGAACTTCCGATAGAGAGGCAGAAGAGATTGGTCGATCAATTGGGGGTTTCGGAGCAAAATGCGGAAATTTTGACTGATTATAAAGAAATGGCGGACTATTTTGAGCAAGTGTGTTCAGAACTTTATAACTGGCTAAAGGCTGAGGGGGTAGAGCCGGGAGAGGAGAAAAGAAAAAAGCTTTATCGACTGGCTGCCAATTACTTATTAACCGAAACCAAGAAACATTTGTTTGACAGCGGAAAAACTATTGAGGAAATTAAAATTACTCCGGAAAATTTTGCCGAGCTGATTAAAATAATTTATCAAGGAGAGATTAATTCTTCTTCGGCTCAAATCATTTTGGCGGAAATGTTTGAAACCGGCGCTGATCCAAGCCATATAATCAAGGAAAAAGATTTAGCCCAGAGTTCGGATGAGGAAGAGTTGGAAAAAATCGCCAAACAGGTAATCAAGGACAACTCAAAATCTGCCGAGGATTATAAAAACGGCAAAGAAAATGCCATCAAGTTCCTTATGGGGCAGGTAATGAAAGCAACCGGAGGAAAGGCCAATCCCCAAACCGCTATGGATGTCTTGAAAAAGATGTTGGAAGAATAAAAAAGACAGGTAAAGAAGTAATTTGCAAAAAGCCCCGTAAAATATAAAAGACTAAAAAATTGAAATGAAGATTGCCATAGATGCCTCCAGAGCCTTTTTGGATAAAAGAACCGGCATAGAAGAATATGCTTTTGAGCTGGTGAAAAATTTAAGAGATTCTCTTAAGGAAGAGGAAGTGGTTTTGTACTTAAGAAGAGGCGGCCAAACAAGATTGGAAAAAGAGATCAGCTTGCCCGAGAAATGGCAAGCCAAGGAAATTAATTTTAAATATTGTTGGACTCAGGTGGGTATGGCGTGGGAATTTCTGACTAATCCGCCGGATGTTTTATTTATTCCGGCTCACACCGTCCCTTGGATACATCCCAAGAATACCGTAGTAACAGTGCATGGTCTTGAGTATGAGCATTGTCCGGAAAGCTATTCCCTTTATTCTCGCCTTTTTCATCGGTTTTTTATTCAAAAAAGCTGCATTTGGGCCAAAAAAATTATTGCTGTTTCTTGCAACACCAAAAAAGACTTAACCAACTTATACCAAGTTCCCGAAAGAAAGGTTAAAGTAATTTACAACGGATTCAATGAGAGCCAAGAAAACGGTATTGATTCAAATAAATTTAAAGAGGGTGATATTTTAAGTTCAGGAGGCGGTTTACCTCGAAAATTCTTTCTCTATATTGGCCGACTGGAAAAGCGCAAAAACATCGAAGGAATTATTAAATCTTTTGAAATTGCCAAGGAAGAGCTAGGCTATGAGGGCAAGCTGGTTCTGGCGGGCAAGCCGGGTTATGGATACCAAGAAATTCAAGATTTAGTTCGACAAAGCAGTCAAAAAGAAAATATTTTAGAAACCGGCTACATAGAATCAAGAGAAAAAACAACTCTGTTGAAACAAGCCGATGTTTTTTTATTCCCCTCTTTTTGCGAAGGATTCGGTATTCCCATTTTGGAAGCCCAGAGTTTTTCAACCCCGGTAATTACCTCCGATTTGGGACCAATGGATGAAGTAGCCGGAGATGACAGGATTTTAGCCGACCCTAAAAAACCCGCTGAAATTGCCCAAAAAGCGGTTGAGTTAGTTAATAACCAAAAATTAAGAAATTCTGTAATTCAAAAAGGCCGAGAAAATGTGCGGAAATATTCCTGGAAAAAATGCGGCCGAGAATCGGCGGAAATTATAAAAAGCCAAGGACGGTTGAAACCGGCAATTATTTCAAATAAAAGAATAAAAGGGTAAAAATTTTTAGTTATAAACTTAACTTTGCGCAATGTCTAATAAGAATAATTTTTCTCATAAAAAAACAGCCATAGTTCATGATTTTTTGACTTGCCACGGGGGAGCCGAAAATGTTCTTGAGGAAATGGGGGAAATTTTGCCTCAAGCTCCTCTTTATACCTTAATTTATGACAAAGAATTAGCCGCCCAAGCCGGAAAGGGCTTGGATTGGTTAAAAGAAAAAAGGGTCGGGGAAAGTTTTTTGGGCAAATTTCCCGGTTTTCTAAAAAAAAGAAAGCGCCTATTGCTTCCTTTCGCACCCACTGCCGTGGAGTCCTTGGATTTAAGAGATTATGAGTGGATTATCAGTTCCTCCGGAGCTTTTTCCAAGGGAATTGTGACAAAATCCCATACCAAGCACATTTGCTATATGCATTCGCCGATGAGGTATCTTTGGGATTGGAGTTATGAATATTTGCAGGATTGCAAGTTGGCCAATAAAAGTAAATTTCTGACCAGACTTTTTTTAAATTATCTTCGTATTTGGGATAGGGCTTCGGCTCAAAGGCCGGATTATTTGATAGCCAATTCTCAATATACTGCTGATCGTATTTATAAATATTACAGAAGAAAAGCCGAGGTTATTTACCCCCCTGTGAAAATGGATGATATTCAGATCGGCAAGTTCAATCGGGATTATTTTTTAACGGTAGCCAGATTATCCGAATATAAAAGACTGGATATTTTAATTGATGCTTTCGACAAGTTGAATTTGCCTTTGATTATAGTGGGAGACGGAGCTCAAAAAAAGAAACTGCTTAAAAAAATCAAGAGAGAGTGCTTTCATCCGGAAAATATTAAAATTGTCGGTTGGCTGGAAAGAAAACAATTGATTAAAATGTATCAGGAGGCAAGAGCTTTTGTTTTTGCCGCCGAGGAGGATTTCGGTATAGCTCCGGTAGAAGCGATGGCGGCTGGAAAACCGGTTATAGCTTATGGCAAGGGCGGGGTTTTAGAAACTGTTATCGAGGGCAAAACTGGAGAATTTTTTAATTATCCTCAAGTGGAAATTGTTGCCGATGCTGTTTGCAGATTTATAGAAAAAGAAAAAAAATACAAGCAAGAAGTTATTCGCCGGCAAGCGGAGAAATTCAGCCAGCCGGTTTTTCAAGAAAATTTTATTAATTATTTAAAGCGAATAAAATAGTTTAACTAAGATGTCAAATCCCAACGAAAAAATTATCCAAAAATTAAATGAGATTATTGCCGGGGAAAATTTTTCCGGCGCTTTCTTGTTTTCCGGTCCCGCTGATACGGGAAAAAAGGAAGCAGCGCTTGAATTAATTCAAAGAATTAATAATCCGGAAATTTCCGTTGATAAAATCGAACAGAATTTTCATCCGGATGTTATTTTTATTGCTCCGGAAATAGAAGAAAAGAAGGGCAGGACCCGGGTTAAAGAAATTTCTATAGAGCAAGTGAAGCCGGAGATGAAAAAGGCCGATTTCTATAATTATCAAGCCTTTAAAAAATTTTTTGTAATCGAAAGAGCCGACAAAATGACTGTGGGAGCTGCCAACAGCTTGTTAAAAATAATAGAAGAGCCTCCAAAGGACTGTATTTTTCTGCTGCTGACTTCTTTTGAGGATCGTCTCTTGGACACTATTCGTTCCCGATGCGGTAAGGTGGCTTTCCCGTTGCTTGCAGACGAGAAAATAAAGAAGTGGCTTGAAGAAAATTATTCTATTTTAAGCGAAGAAGAGATTAGAAAAATTGTTTTTGCGTCCACCGGCAGGTATAAATTAGCTCAAAAATTAGCCCAAGACAAAGAGGCTTTGCAAAAAAGAAATCAAGAGGTGGAAAATTTTAGAATAGCCATCAAAGGGGGGCTTAATAAAGCTTTTGACTTATCTTCAGATTACTCCAAGGATAAGGAAAAATTATTAGAAGCTTTGGATGACTGGATTTATTATCTGCACAGTTTTACTAAGGAAAATTTTTTCAAAAACAGTGATTTAAGAATTCAAAAGAAAGTATTTGAAATGACCCGGGAGCTGATCGAGGTAAAAATTTCCATAGAAACCACTAATGCCAACCCCCGTTTAATGCTGGAGAATTATTTTGTCAAATTCAGTTAAAAAGAAGTTTTGTGGATTAACGATGTTTGATGGAGGCTTAATTATTATCAATAAATCAACTTTTAACTTTTTCATATGAATCAATATCAAAATTGTATTAAAAAATTGGATGAAACTTGCAATATCATAGAGGGAAAGATTAAAAAGGCTTCTGACAGAAAATTTGTTTTTGAAGAAGTGGAGGTTTTGAAATCTCCCCAGAGAGTGGTGGAGATTTCTATTCCCGTTAAGATGGATAACGGAGATTTGAAAATTTTTACCGGCTACCGAGTGCAACATTCCAATATTCGAGGTCCTTACAAGGGCGGGTTGCGTTATTATTCCAAGGTTGATTTGGACGAGGTTAAAGCCTTGAGTTTTTGGATGACCATTAAGTGCGCGGTGGTTAATATTCCTTACGGAGGAGCTAAGGGCGGAATTAAAGTTGACCCGAAAGAGTTGAGTCAAAATGAACTGGAAAAATTAACCCGGGGATATGTTCGCAGGGTGGCTTCCAATGTTGGCCCGGATAAAGATATTCCCGCTCCGGATGTTTACACCGACGCGCAAGTGATGGCTTGGTTTATGGATGAGTTTAGCCGAATTGAAGGCAAAAATGTCCCCGCCGTGGTTACCGGCAAACCTATAGAATTGGGAGGTTCTCAAGGCAGAGAGACTGCTACGGCCCAAGGCGGTTTTTATGTTTTAGAAAATATTCTGCAAAAAAGAAAGCAGTCTTTAAAGGGTCTTAGGGTGGCGGTGAGCGGGTTTGGCAATGCCGGATCCAATTTTGCCGAGATTGCTTATCGAAACGGTTGCAAAGTAGTGGCGGTTTCGGATTCCCGAGGCGGAATTTACAATGCCGCCGGATTGAACATTACTGATTTAAAACTCCACAAAAAAGAAACCGGAGCTGTGGCCGGATTTAAAGAGGGAAAAGAAATAAGCCATTCGGAACTGCTGTCTTTAGAAGCGGATGTTTTGGTCCCGGCTGCTCTTGAAAACGAAATCAACCAAGAAAACGCAAAAAAAGTAAAAGCCAAAATAATTTTAGAGCTTGCCAACGGGCCGGTTACTAGAGAAGCGGAGAAAATTTTGAAAAAGGAAATTGTTGTTATTCCGGATGTTTTGGCTAACGCCGGAGGAGTGATTGTTTCTTATTTTGAGTGGGTGCAAAATTTAAGGCATTTTTACTGGGAGGAACAGAAGGTGCTGGAGCGTCTGAAATATCAAATAGGCAAAGCTACGGATAATGTTTGGCAATACAGCGGGGAATACAAAACTACTCTTCGTTCCGCTGCTTATATTGTCGCCGTGGAAAGGATTAGCCGGGCTTTGAAGTGGAGAGGATTTTGACATTTTTGCGGTGTTATGGCATTTTATAAAAGAAATCAATTACAAAAGGTGAATTAAAAGATTTTAACCCTTCTAAATAAAATATGAACAAAAAAACCATTTTTTCGGGAGTGCAGCCTTCGGGAAATTTTCACTTGGGCAACTATCTCGGGGCGGTTAAAAGCTGGACAGATCTTCAAGAGAAATATGATTCCATATTCTGCATAGTTGACTTGCACGCTATTACTGTTCCCGCCAACACCAAAGAGTTGAGAGGAAAAACTTTGGAAATAGCCAAGACCTACTGGGCGGCGGGAATAAAACCCGAGACCGTTGTTTTCGTCCAGTCCCATGTAAAAGAACATTCGGAATTGATGTGGCTTTTAAATTCCATAGTCAAAACCGGAGACTTGTTTAAAATGACCCAGTTTAAGGACAAAACCGAAGACAAAAAAGAAAAAGAAAGCGCGGAGGCGGGCTTGTTAAACTACCCCGTTTTGATGGCGGCCGATATTTTACTTTATGACACGGAAGTGGTGCCGGTGGGAGAAGATCAAGTCCAACACATAGAGCTTGCCAAAAAAATTGCTCGAAAGTTCAATCAAATGTTCGGAGATACCTTTAAAGTTCCGGAGACTTATATTAAAGAAGAAGGAATGCGGATAATGGGCTTGGACAACCCTTTCAAGAAAATGTCTAAGTCGGCCTCTTCCAAATATAATCGTATAGAAATGATGGATTCGCCTGAAGAAGTTGAAGAAAAAATTAGAAAAGCTGTTACCGACAGCGGAAGCCGGATAGAATATAAAGACGAGAAACCGGCCTTGAAAAATTTGATAAATATTTATTCTTCTTTGAGCGGGGAAAGTTCCTCAGAGATTGAGAGTAAATATCAAGAGAAGGGCTATAAAGATTTCAAGGAAGATTTAGCCGGAGTTATTAATGAATTTCTCGGTCAATTTCAGGAAAAATATAGCCAAATTTCCGATGAAGAGGCGGTACGGAGACTAAAAGAAAACGCGGAAAAAATAAGACCCAAGGCTGAGAAAAAAATAATAGAAGTCAAGAAAAAAATGGGTTTTTTAGTCTAAGTGGAGTGAAAGTGTAATTAATAAATTGAATCATAAGCCTTGTTTCGAGTATTTGGCACTCGTTTTTCTGTCTATTATTTTCTTTTTTTGCTTTCAATAAACAATCTAAAAAGTCCCAAGGAAAATTATGTCTAAATTTGTAGAAATTTTTACCGATGGAGGATCTCGCGGCAATCCCGGGCCGGGAGGCGTAGGGGCTGTTGTTAAAACTGATGAAAAAATAAAAAAGTATCACCAATTTCTGGGAGACAAAGTAACTAACAACGAGGCTGAATATGAAGCTTTAATTTTTGCTTTGAAAAAGGTCAAGTTATTGTTAGGTAAAGCCAAAGCCAAGCAAGCCGAATTAATTTGCTATGCCGATTCGGAATTAATGGTCAAGCAGCTTAATCATCAATACAAATTGAAGAACCCGGGAGTACAAAAAAGATTTATTGAAATATGGAATTTAATGCTTGATTTTAGGCAAGTAAAATTTGTTCACATTCCTCGAGAAAAAAACAAAGAAGCCGACGAGCTTGCTAACCAAGCTATGAATGAAGCCGGCTCCAGGCTTTTTTGAGGGAGAATTTAAGCAACGGAAGGGGGGGGGAGTTAAATAGAAAAAGTTAATTTTTGTTTTGTTATTAGATGTAGCAAAGACTATCTATTATTTTTAATAAAAAAAATATGCGTATAGTTATTTTAGCCGGAGGAGGAGGAACCAGGCTTTGGCCGATGAGCAGGGAAGGCAAACCCAAACAGTTTTGCAAGTTGACCTCGGAAAAAACTATGATAGAGGAGACTTTACAGAGATTTGAAGAATGGCCTTCGGAAAAAATTTATATTGCCACCACCTTTGATCAAACGAAAAATTTAAAAGAAATTTTGCCTGATTTTCCGGATGAGAATATTATCGTAGAGCCTGATAGAAGAGATACTGCTCCCGCAATGGGTTATGCGGCTTTGCGATTGGGAATGGAAGACGAAGACGAGCCGATGGCTTTTATTCCCTCGGATCACTACATAGGACGGGTGGACAAATTTGTTAAGTCTATCCAAAAAGCCGAAGAAGTAATTAAAAAAACAGGCAATCTTCTGGATATTTCCATTTATCCCACCAGTCCTAACACTGCTTTGGGATATACCAAAGTGGGAAAAAAAGTGATGGAAGAAGAGGGAGTGGAGTTTTACAGTTTTGAGGGTCACACGGAAAAACCGGATTTCAAAACGGCTCAAAAATATTTGGAAGAAGGGAGTTATTTGTGGCATGCCAATTATTATATGTGGACTCCCGGTCTGATGTTGGAGGCTTAT
The DNA here is from genome assembly GCA_964505305.1 of uncultured Bdellovibrionales bacterium. Lineage (GTDB taxonomy): Bacteria > Patescibacteriota > Minisyncoccia > Moranbacterales > DUUL01 > JAXHLG01. The sequence goes on along the minus strand of CAZDHE010000005.1, from coordinate 5,830 downwards.
AAACAGCACGCCCCGGCTATTTATGATCGATTGGAAAATATAAAAATGATTTTGCGGAAAGACGGAGAAAAAGCAGAAGAGCTTTTGGCCGAAGAGTATAAAAAAATGGATAAAATATCCATCGATTACGCTATTATGGAAAAAATGTCTCCGGGAAATGTCCTTATTATTCAAGGGGAATTTGATTGGAAAGATATAGGCGCTTGGGATACCTTGCATGAGAATTTAATGACTAAAACGGATGAGAAAAGAAACTTAGTCAGAGGCGAGAGATTAAACATAGACACCGCCGGCAGTGTCATTTACGGCGGCGATAACAAGCTGATAGCGACCGTGGGCTTGGATGACATGGTAATAGTGGACACCGAAGACGTCCTCTTGGTTTGCCCCAAGTCCAGAGCTCAAGATGTCAAAAAGATTATCGAAGAACTTAAAGAAAGAGGAGGGAAATACCTGTAGAGGAGACAAGGGAAGGGAAGCTCAAAAGTCAAAAGTCAAAAGTTAAAACAATTTTAAAGCCCAAATTCAAATAAATGATAAATGACAAATTATAAGAAGCAAGAAGCAAGAAGCAAGGGGCAAGAGAGAGAAAACCCAAAACTCAAAACCCAAATGACAAATTTTGACATTTTATCCTTTGACCTTTGGATTTGATTTGACATTTGTCCCGAGTACTCGGGATAGTCATTTGGATTTCCCAAATTGGAGACTAACCGGCGGAGCTCTTGCGAGATGAGATAAGATTGTTTTAGTCGGGTTATTTTGTAAGCAATTTTTTCCAATGAAAGAATTAAAAATATTGAAAAAGGCTGTTAAAGCTGCCGGAGAAGAAGTTTTAAAATGTTACTGTTCCGGTTTTAAGATCAATTACAAAGAAGATAAAAGTCCTCTAACTCAAGCGGATTTGTCTTCCAATGCTATTTTAAGAGAAATGCTTGCAGAAACCGGGTATCCGGTTTTGTCCGAGGAGGATGCTGATGATTTGAAAAGATTAAACGGCGCCAAGGTTTGGATTATTGATCCTCTGGATGGGACTATGGACTTTGTTCAAGAAACGGGAGAGTTTTCCGTGATGGTCGGGTTGGTTGAAGAAGAAAGACCAATCTTGGGAGCGGTGTTTCAGCCGGCTACGGGAGAGCTTTTTTATGCCGAAAAGGGAAGGGGAGCTTTCCGGGAGAGTGGTCTCGGCCAAAAAGAGAAACTACAAGTTTCTCCAATAAAAGAAACCAAAGAATCCAGAATGGTAGTTAGCCGGAATCACCTGAAGCCGGAAGATGAGAGTTTGGCTGCCAAGCTGCAGATACAAGAAATGAAGAAAGTGGGGAGTAACGGAGTGAAGATAGCCAAAATAGCTGCCGGGGAAGCCGATTTTTTTGTAAATACCGGGAGCGGTATGGGCGAGTGGGATAGCTGCGGGCCGGATATCATCCTGCAAGAAGCCGGGGGAATTTTAACTGATAAATTTGGAAAAGAAATTATTTATAATAAAAAAGAACCTGTTTTAAAAAATGGCTTAATAGCTGGAAATAAAGATTTGCATAGAAAGATAGTGGAAAATTTAAATGCAGAGTCGATGGAAAGTGGGATTAAGGAATAAAAATCAAGAATTAAGGAGTAAGAAGTAAGGATTTAATCCCGATCACTCGGGATTAATGTCATCCCAGTGGAAAATTATTCTACTTGAGGCAAACCAAGTCTAATGTTTAAATGACAAATAAATGAAAAAAGGACTTTACTTGGATTTGGAAAGAATTAAAGATCTTATCAATATAGAAAGCGGAGCCTATGCTCCTCTGAAGGGTTTTTTAAGACAAAGGGATTTTTTGTCGGTTTTGTCGGATATGAGACTGGCCGATGGAAATGTTTGGCCTGTTCCGATTGTGCTTGATATAGACAAAGAGACGGCGGAAAAAATTTCTTCAATGGAAGAAGTTTCTTTATTGGATGAAAAGGGGGATCAGGTGGGTTTGCTTAAAAGTCCGGAAGTTTTTTCTTATAGCAAGAGGGATTTGGCTGAAAAGGTTTTTGGAACAGATGATTTAAGTCATCCCGGGGTGGCCGGAGTTTTTTCTATGGAAGAATTTTTATTGGGAGGAGAAGTCAAGATAACAAAAAAAGTTCAACATACTCTTGAAAATTATTTTTCTCATCCGGAGAGAACCAAAGATTTTTTCAAGAAAAATAATTGGAAAAAAGTGGTGGCTTTTCAAACTCGTAATATTCCTCATCGAGGTCACGAGTTTCTTCAAAAAGAAGCTCTCCGTCAAGCGGATGGTTTGTTAATCCAGCCGGTTGTAGGCAAGAAGAAACAAGGAGACTTTTTGGACGAGGTAATATTGGGAAGCTATAAAGTTTTAATTGAAAAATTTTTCCCCGATAAAAAAGCTTTATTGTCCGCACTTCCCCTGGAAATGAGATACGCCGGACCCAGAGAAGCTGTTTTTCATGCTTTAATCCGCAGGAACTATGGTTGCACTCATTTTATAATAGGCCGGGATCACGCGGGGGTTGGGGATTTTTATAGCCCTTTTGCCGCTCAGGAGATTTTTGATAATTTTGATTACCAAGAAATCGGAGTGGAAATATTAAAATTTTCGGAGGTGGTTTTTGATTACAAAACGGGAGAACACTGTTTTATTGACGAAAGCGAAGAAAAAAGTAGAATAAATTTTAGCGGAACGAAATTAAGAGAATTTTTGGTGAAAAAAGAAGAGCCGCCGGAATATATGCTTCGTCCGGAGATTTACCAGTTTTTAATTAATCATAAGAAAATATTTGTAGAAAATGAAGAAGAAAACTTATAATGAGAATTTAAAAGGATTTGTTTTGTGGTTTACTGGGCTTTCCGGGGCCGGCAAGAGCACTATTGCCGATGAAGTTTACAAGCTTCTAAAGGTCAACGGCAACAGGATAGAGCGCCTGGACGGAGATGTCGTGAGAGAATCGCTAACCAAGGGCCTCACTTTTTCTCGCCGGGACAGAGACGAAAATATTCGGAGAATCGGCTTTGTTTCCAATCTTCTTTCCAGAAACGGAGTGGGGGTAATCGCCTCTTTTATATCTCCCTATAAGCACCAAAGAGAAGAATTAAGGAAAAGCGTTACCGGCTATATTGAGGTTTTTGTTAACACTCCCCTGGAAACTTGCGAGAAAAGAGATGTTAAAGGTTTGTACAAAAAAGCTCGAATGGGGGAAATTAAGAATTTTACCGGCATATCGGATCCCTACGACCGGCCTTCTAATCCGCACCTGGAACTTTTCACGGAGAGAAATACGCCTACTGAATGCGCCGAAGAAGTTATGAAATATTTAAGAGAAAAAGGTTTTGTTCGATAATTGATCTCCCGATAAAATTTAAAAGCAAAGCAATGCCGAGCACTTGGGAGAGAAGCGCTCCGGCAATCTAAATGTTTCACACACTGTATGAGGCATTTTTCTAAACCCGACAAACAGTGCTTGTCGGGTTTAGAGAAGCAAAGGCTTAAAATGACAAATGTTCACCCGGCGGAACTATTGCAAAGTAAGACCGTTTCACTCGGGACCACCCGGCGGAACAAGATTTTGAAAAAATTTTAATCCCGAGTCCTCGGGATTATTCCACCGAGACCAAGCTCAAATGACAAGTCAAATCCAAACAACCATCTCGATTGCCCGGTAGCAGCCTATTATAAAGGAATCTCCTTACTTCTTATTTCTACTTTAAGTTTTACCTTAACTACTTGGGATTGTCTGGCGGCAGATAGAAGTTTTATGGTAGGTACAATTTAATTAAGAATGATTGGTTGAAATTAATTTGCTTTATTTATGGGGTTTCAGTTAAAATAATTTTTCAAGGGAGGGGAGTTTTTCGGGGATTTTCGCTTCTAATTACAAATTATTCTCCTTGATTTTTTAATCTTGTGCTGATTTTAATAACAAATAAATTAAACAAATGCAAAATATTTTAGTGGTTGGCGGCGCGGGATACATCGGTTCAGCTTGCGTGAGAAGGCTTTGCGATAAAGGCTGCAAAGTTTGGGTGGTGGATAATTTGTCTAAGGGAAGAAGAGACCTGGTGGATGAGCGAGCGAAATTCAAAAAACTGGATATATTAAACAGGAAAGAATTGGAAGCTTTTATTCAGAGCAAAAGTTTTGATGCTTTGATGCATTTTGCCGCTCATAAAGATGCCGGAGCTTCTATGAAAGAAGGTTCTCTATATTCGGAAAATATTAGAGGGATGATTAATTTATTGGATGTTATGATTAAGGCGGGTGTTTCCAAGATAATTTTTTCTTCGTCGGCGGCGGTTTATGGCGATCCTGTATATACTCCGGTTGATGAGAATCATCCTTTGAATCCGATTAATTATTACGGCTATACAAAGGTTAATTGCGAGGACTTAATGAAATGGTATACAACTATCTATGGCATAGAATTTGTTTCTTTAAGATATTTCAACGTAGCCGGCGATGACGGGTTGAGCTATACGGATCCCGATGCTAAAAATTTATTTCCTATCATCCAAGATGTTTTATCTGGGAAGAAAGAGAAACTCCAAATTTATGGAGACGACTATGAAACTCGAGACGGCACTTGTGTTCGCGATTACATCCATCTTTCTGATTTAGCGGAGGCTCATCTAAAAGCTCTTGAATTTAAGGGTTCGGAAATTTTCAATTTAGGAACAGAAAGTGGACAGACCGTTTTGGAGGTTGTTGGGGAATTTGAAAATCAATCCGGCCGGGAAATTCCCCGAGAAATAACCAAAAGAAGAAAGGGCGATCCTCCAAGTTTGATTGCTGATTCCGGAAAAGCTCGAAAAAAACTCAACTGGAAAACGCAGAAAGGCTTAAAAGAAATGGTAGAGTCGACTCTCAATAATCAAGCCTAAGCCCTTGTTTCTAATTTAAATGTTTCACGCAGCGGCTGAAATATTCAACATTTCTTGCAGAAGCTTTTTTAAAAAAGAAATTTGTCTGCATGGCAGACGGCAACTGGGGGACTTGTTTAAAGATTTAATATTTAATATCTCTTTTTAAAAGAATTGCAAAAAAGTTTGAAATGCGATAGAGTGGTAACCAAGAGTGATTAGATTGCCGAAAAATATTGAAAAGTTTTTAAAAAGCAGCGATGGAAAAAAGGACATTGAAAAAAGGTTTTCAATAAAAAGGAGAGGTGCCTGAGCGGTCGAAAGGGGCACCCTGCTAAGGTGTTGTTCCGTTTTCACGGAACCGAGGGTTCGAATCCCTCCCTCTCCGCAAATTCAACCAAAAAATTACTCTATCCTTTTAGTCCGAGGGTTAGCCCCGGCATCCGCGGGGCGCCCGGCGAATGCCGGGCGAATCCCTCCCTCTCCGCTATTATAAGCAGAAGCTTAGTCTATAATTAAAAAAATAAAAATCAAGAAAGGCCTTGGTGTTGGTTTTGGGGGAATAGGAGAAACGGGATATGGTAGGAGAAGAGAGATTATTCTTATTAGTAAGGTGGAAATTGCGAAATTGTGTTCCTTTACTCCATTGCTGAATCCTTAGGAATTCAGGAAAAATTTATTGAAATTTGTAGTATAGAAATTACGAAACTGGTTAGGTTGGAAAAGGATTGAAATCTATAGAGCGAATTGAAGACTCGCTTCTGTGTAAAAAATTGTATTTAAAAGTCTTCTGATTAAGGAAGACTTTATTTTTTCGCTGGATTTATAAAAAGCCGAAATGCTTAAGGGTAGGTTTGATGTTGGGGCCGAGGTCTTCGGGAAGGTTTTTGATTTCTATCCAGTCCCATTCCCGGATGTCTTTACCGGGCTGAATCTCGCCTTGCCTTTTAGATAGATAGTGGACCAGGATAACGTCGA
>CAZDHE010000004.1:0-47187 GCA_964505305.1 uncultured Bdellovibrionales bacterium | reverse complement strand
TCGTTGCCGAAGTCGGGGTTGAGCTGGGGGTCTTGGGTGGAGTAGTGGACTTGGAGTTTTTCTAAAGTGATTTTTTGGTTTTCTCCGGCTAAGAGTTCCACTTTGTATTGAAACCATTGATCTCCCTCTCCGTCTTTCATCTCTTCGGGGATAACCGAGGAATCGCAAGTTACTTCCCCGGTATCGGAGTCTTTCCGGCAGCCGGAGGTTAAAGAGCGGGTGGTGGAGGAGGCTATTTCTTGCCAGGAAGAGGAGGAGAGAGAAGCTTCATCGGAGGCCGAGCGCAGGTAAACGGTGGTTCTGGATTCAGAGGGCAGAAGAGGATCTTCTTTCCAAGAGAGACCGGTTAGGGTGTTACTGTCAAAAGAGGAATTGTAGGGGGAGGATTCCAAGTATTCCGCTCCGCTGGTCTCCACCGACACATCCTGCACCGAAGGCGCTTCCTCGGCGGCGTCGTCCCAGCCCAGGGTGATTTGGTATTGGTAGTAATTGTGGCCGTTGAGGAAGTAGAGGGAGTCGCCGTTTTCCACTTCCTGCCAGTCGCTCCAGGAGCCGTCCTCGAGGTCGGCGGAATCTCCGGCGCGGACCTCGGTTTTGAGGTAGGTGTTGAGGGGGAGAGTCTCGCTCCAGTTGATGTTGCCGTAGAAGCCGTAGGGGCTTTCATCGACATCAAAGGTGGCGGTGCCGGTGTTGTCGGCATGGGAAGTATCGGAAACGGCATAGGAGTTGAGATGGAAATCGGCGCTTTGGGCTTGGTCGGTGTTGTCGGTGTCTTCGTGATCGTCAATGGTAACCCGGACTTGAGCATCGGAAGTGTCCTCATCCGGAATCTGAGCCCGGGCGTCCCAGTAAGCGGTGTATTGCAGATACTCTGTTTCCAGAGCTTTGTGGTCTATTTGGCCGTCTCCGTTGGCGTCGGTTACTTCTCCGTCTTCCGGAGCGGAGGCGAAGGAAATATGATCTTTGTTAATATTGTTCCAGGAAGAGCCTCCGTCGAGGGAGTATTCAAAAGAAGGAGTGACGTAGTTGGGAAAGTTTTCTTCTTCCGTGGTGTCGGCATCTTTAAAAGAATAATCCACTCTTACTTGGCCGAAGTTGGAGTGCTCGGTGTCGGATTCTCTTTGGGCTTGGACTCCTTGGTTGCCGAAATTTTGGTTAAATTGAGGATCTTTCATAGAGTAATCCACTTTCAGCCGGGAAACGGTGGCGGGAGAGGAGTCTTGGGCCATAACCACCAGTTTGTATTGCATCCATCTGTCTTCGGCTCCGTCTTTCATTTCTTCGGGAATAACCGAGGAATCACAAGTTACTTCTCCGGTGCCGGAGTCTTTGTGGCAGCCGGAGGTGAGAGAGTTGGGAGAAGAGGAGGCTATTGATTGCCAGGAAGAGGAAGAGAGGGAGTCTTCATCCGGAGCGGTTTTGAGGTAGAGGCCTACGGCGGAGTTATCCGGGAGGGTGGAGTTTTCTTTCCAAGAGATTCCGTTGAGGGTGTTTTCCCGGTTTTGGGTATCATAGAGAGAAGAATTAAGGGCGCTGGTTCCTTCCTCCACCGACACATCCTGCACCGAAGGCGCTTCCTCGGCGGCGTCGTCCCAGCCCAGGGTGATTTGGTATTGGTAGTAATTGTGGCCGTTGAGGAAGTAGAGGGAGTCGCCGTTTTCCACTTCCTGCCAGTCGCTCCAGGAGCCGTCCTCGAGGTCGGCGGAATCTCCGGCGCGGACCTCGGTTTTGAGGTAGGTGTTGAGGGGGAGAGTCTCGCTCCAGTTGATGTTGCCGTAGAAGCCGTAGGGGCTTTCATCGACATCAAAGGTGGCGGTGCCGGTGTTGTCGGCCGTCCAGGCTTGGGCCGAGTTGGAAGAAACGCAAAAACCAGCCGCTAACAGGGAGAGGAATAGGAGAAATTTTAGTTGTTTTTTAAACACAAACACCATAGATTTAGAATGTCAAATGTCAAAATCCTAATGTCAAATCAAATCCAAAGTTCAAAGATCAAAATTAACATTTGTCTCGAGTACTTGGGATAGTCATTCGGATTTAACCTTCTTATTGCTGGTATTAATAATTGATGAAAAAATCAGGGTTAGTTCGCGAGCTTCTTTCCATAGTTTCCGACAATTTTCTTTTTGGCTTTCATTGGCTTTGGCAATCATTCTCAGCCAATGGGTGGTTTCTTTGGCTTCTTTTTTGCACAGGCTTATCTTGTATTTAAAATCTTTTTTTGTGTCCGAGCAATCCGCTTCCATATAATTGGCGCCGATACTTGTTCCGGCTCTTACTACTTGGCTGACCAAAGGTCTGTTTATTTCGTTTTTCGGTATTTTTTTGGCAAATTCTATTATTTCCTCTCCAAACTTGGAAGTTCTTTCTTGGAGATCGTATTTTTTATCATTTGGGTTTTCCATTTGCTTTTGTGAATTAGGAGTTTGATATTAAATCATTTGACATTGATTTGACATTTGGGTTTTGTCATTTGGATTTAATGAACGTTGCTTTGACCTTTGTCCCGAGCACTCGGGATTGGGATTTGACTTTTGAGATTTAAGTTTTGGATTTCTCCTCCCTTGCTTCTTAATTCTTAACTCTTGATTCATAATTCTTGCTTCTTGCTTCTGTTTTAAAAAAATTGCCCGGGCTTCGATTTTCTTTCTTCTTTCTTCTTTTTCTATTTTCTTCGACTTTGCTTTTGAGGAGGGCTTTCGGCTTTGAGGAAATTTGCCCGTTTTAATTTTTCCTCTTGCCTTCCGAATCGGTTCGGCTTTGCCGAACCGGGAAGAGGTCCCCCGGTGGAATAAGATTTGAGCAGTCTCTTTTTTAGAAACAATCTTCCGTAATGGGTTTTGAGGTATTTTTCTCTCCTTTCAGCATCTTCTTTGTTCGTGCAGGCTTCATAGTATATTAGTTCTAATGGTCTTCTGTGTTTAGTCGAATCCACTTCTCCGTTCTGGTGCTGCTCAAATCTTAATTTTAAATTTTTTGTGTGCCCTATGTAGTTTTTGCCATCTTTGGGGCTTTTTAGAACATAAGTGTAATAGAAACTTTTCATAGAAAAAATTTAAAATTATTCCACCGGGTCCAAGGGTCCAAGAGTCAAAGAGTCAGTCCTTGAGACAACGAACAGAAAAACCGTATGCCTTATCGGGGTCACTGCGGTTGACCTTAGAATTGCCATCGTACAGGTAGCGTCTCCAGGCATAACCACCACTCTCAGACGAAGACCAAAAGTTGGCGTCGCTGGAACGATCGTCGTAACCGCCATTAGTGACACGGTAACCGGAAGGAGAGGCATTGAAACCGGAGGAGTCGAAGTCGGAGTGATTAGTGAGAGTGCCGGAATTCCAATCCTCGTCCTCGGCATCGTTGCCGGCTAATTTGGAGCCGGCCGGGTCGCAGTCCCAGTCTCCGTCTCTGGTGGAGTCGCAAGTGTTGCCGTCGGCAGTGAGGTAATCTTCTAAGGCGTGCCATTCATCGTCGGTCGGCACGCGCCAGCCGTCCGGGCAGATGCCCTGGACTCCTTCATTGGTAGAGCCGGCCATAGCGGCAGACCATTGGTAGAGCATGCCTAAGGAATCGGCGGCGGCGCAGTCTTCGCCATCACTGGAAGAATTGGGCGGGCAGGAGTAGTAACCTTGGTCGGTATCCCAGCCGGAAGCGCCGTGTGCAGAGGGGCCTTTGGTGATAGAAGTTCCGTCGGGATAGGTAGTGGTACGCATATTTTCCGCCATCCAGCATTGGTCATTGATCTCGACGGTGGAATAGGTGTTGCCTTCGGTGTCTTGGATGGAATCTCCGCAAAGCCACCCACGTATTTCATCGTTTTCTATCGCTAATTCATCAATCGTCGATTCCTCAAAATCTTCATTGGTGGTTCGAGTAGTAGTCTCCACCGTCCCTTCGGCTGAAATCTCCCCGGGGGTGGAAGTGTCTAAGTTGGCGTCTTTGTTGGCAAATTCCGTCCACCCGGTCTGGTCCGTCTCGTGAGTGGCGGTGTTTTCCGTGTTGCCTCCGGACCAATCGGTCTGAATCCAGCCGAAAGTGGCGGATTCGGTGGTAAAGGATTGGTAGACGGCGACTCCTCCGGTAATGGCTACGGCTAATATCAAAGTGGCCAGCAAAGGTTTTTTGGAGTTGATTTTAGGTTTTTTGTCTTGCTTTTTCCAGGCCTCCGGCCGATTTTGCCGGGATGATTTGGATTTAAGATTCATATTTTTGAATTAATTTTTAAAGTGGGTGTTGAGTTCTAAGTTCTAAGTTCTAAGTTGTGAGTTCTATGTTTTGAGTTGTAAGCAATTAGTAATCAGTCATCGGTTGATTGGTAATTGGTGATTGGTGATTGGTTTTGAGTTATCAATCACTGGTCACTGGTCATTAGTCAATCTCCGCCTATTTTCTATTATAGCACATCTGATTTTTTTAAATAGTGATTTGATTACCGCTTGGGTTTGTTTTCTCAAATAACTAAAGCCTTTCTTTTGGGGTTTCTCTTTGGATTTATTCTTTGGTTGCCTAGTCGGAGCCGATTTTCTTGATTGATTGGTGTTTGGGAAGCGGTCTCTTTGAGTTGGAGGAGAGCGAAAATAAAAAAAGGGCTAATTGTGTTAAGGGCCCTTGCAAAATAAAAAAACAAAGGCCGGTTGTGTCTTAAACTCCCCGCAATTCAGACACCCAAATTACAAATTGCGGATCCTGGTTTCCTTTTTCTTTCGAAAGAAGAAACGAAGAGTTTTTTTTGAAAGAAATGAAAGAGAATTGGATTTTGGAAAAAGGGGGAAAGAGTTTTTTTCTGTTTTTTTCTTTTCCCTCTTTTGGCGGCTTTTTTTTGAAATTAATTCCGTTCTCTATATTCTTATTTTAAATCAATGAAATTGTTTGTCAAGGTTTTTTTGGAAATGCTTGAAAAGAAGCAAGAGATTGAAAATTCAAAAATTAAAACAATTTCAAAGTTGAAATGACAAATGTCAAATAAAAGGGGCAAGAATCAAGAATCAAGAATCAAGGGGTTGAAATGACAAATGACTACCCGGTGGAATAAGATTTTGAAAAAATCTTATTCCACCGGGACTAAGCTCAAATGCCAAATCAAATCCTAATGAATAAATTTCAAAGCAGAAAAAAGAAGAAAGAAAGAGAAGCTCAAAAGTCAAAGGTCAAATCAAAATTCAGAGGTCAAAGGTCAAAGGTCAACCCGGCGAAACTCTTGCGAAGCAAGACTGTTCCACTCGGGTCAAAATGACAGCTAAAAACAGAAGTAAGGGGTAAGAAGCAAGAGGGTGAAAATTCAAAACTCAAAGGTCAAAAATCAAAATGACAGAATAAAATGCAAAATGAATTAAACTGAAATCCAAATTTTAAATTTCAAAGGCTAAAACTTGACATTTGAGGGGATTTTTCATTTGACATTTAAATCCTTTCTTCTTACCCTTATTGATAAATATCTCCTGCCCGCCCCTAAACCTGACAATCAGTGTTTGTCGGGTTTAGAGAATTCAGGGATAAAGGGTGAAAATTGAGAAAAAAGGAGTAAAAAAAGAGGTGAGGGACAAGGCATTAAAAAGACTTCTTGAAAAAAGATAAACGGAAGGGTAATAAAATCTTGACTAAATTTCAGAAAAAGTTACAATAGTAGAGTTGGAAGAATGAAATCGCTAAAAAGAATTTTTGGCAATAAATTCAAATCTCTATGGATTTGAAGGAAAAAGATTTAAAATTTATCCAAGGATAAAAAGGATTGGGCGAGATTTTTCCAAGCTAAATCTATGGAGTAAAATCTCCAAAGTTCCGGGGTAGCTCAACGGTAGAGCAGTTGACTGTTAATCAATTGGTTGCCGGTTCGAATCCGGCCCCCGGAGCCTTGGAGATTTTTATTTTTATCCTCGGTTTTCTCGTTTTTTCCAATAAGAGACTGTTTCCAAGTATCATTCCTGCTGTAATTCCTTCTTATTGGGAGTTGTTTTTCTTATCGGTTTTAAGCCGGTTTTTTAATTTTCAGGATTTTTGGGAAATATTTTTTCCAAAGCCTCTTGAAGGTCTGCGGAAGTAAAGCCTATTATCCGGGTTTGGTTTTTATCGGTAAATTCATCCACCGCTTGTTTGACTTGGCTAATTCTTTTACCTGGCAGAATTTTCTCTATTTTAATCAAATCATCTTCCGGATGAATAAAAAAATCTCCGGTAATTTTTATTGTTTGAATAGTAAAATCATCCACTTGCGCTTCAATTCTTAATAATTTCCCCTCCGGAGCCTTATAGGCGATGTTTTTTTTCATATTTTTATCTTCGATAATTCCACTCATAAGTGGAATATTTTTGTTTATATAAATCTTTTTTTAGCCTTTGTTCTCGTTTGCTGATTTTTCCCGGTTTTATGACAGTTTTGAAGGCTTGGCGGAAACCTTCGATTAAAGCCTTCTCCATTTCCGGCAAAGACATTTCCGGCAGATATTCCCTGAGGGTCCCCACTCGTTTCCTAATGTCTTGGAGGTTTTTATCAGACAGTTTTTCTTGGGATATCTTCAAATATGCGGCCATTTTTTCCACGTCAAAATCAAGAAGCAGAGTTCCGTGTTGGAGCACCGCCCCGTTTTTTCTGGTTTGGGCGTTGCCGGAAATTTTTTTGCCGTCCAAAACGATGTCGTTAACGCCCGTTAATTGAGCATTTAAACCCAGAAATTCCAATCCTTTGATAAGCCCCTGCTCAATAGCGCCGTAGGAGGCCAATATATCTTGAGGAATGCGAGGGTCGGATTCTTTGATGATAAGGCTGTAGTTAAGCTCTCCGGCCGGATCTTTATAAACCGCTCCTCCTCCGGTCATTCTCCTGAAGATTTCCACTCGGTCTTGCCGGCAGGCCTTTGTATTTACCTCTTCTTCCACCGCTTGAAAATAGCCGATCGCCACTGCCGGATGAGGCCAGTGGTAAAAGCGGAGAGTAGCCGGTGACTCTCCTTGAGCGACCGAGTCTAAAACTGCTTCATCCAGGGCCATTTTTCCATAAGAATCATCTTCTTTCTCATATTCCAAAAGTCTCCAAGTGTCCATTTTTTGATATAAATTTAGTTAGAAAACTCGGGTTAAGCTTTGCTCATTCCACAAACTCAACAAGGCGAATTCAGGGTAAGCGTTTTCAAATTTTGTAAGTTTGCTTTGCAAGATAATGCTTTCAAAAAGCGCCTCCCCCCGAAACGCTATCGCTAAAATTTTTGAAATTCCTATGCGAAAAACTATTCCTGCTAAATGTATCATACACAGTATGATACATTTAGTTTAAGTTCTCGGTTTCTTTCTCTTTCCGCTCCCGCATAGCTTGCTTTTTTGGCTTTTTTGTTTATGGCGGTTGTTTCCTTGCCCAATTTTATTAACTCAAAAGCACAAGCGGAGTCGGCCGCCCCTCCGCCGATAATAACTATTTTTCGCTTTGCCATAAATATTGGTGCTTGGGTTTAGTCCTGCCTGTTTATGAGACCGGTCAAGGGGTGTTGGGGATTGGCTTCGGTGATCGGCATTTGTTCCACCGGCGGCGGGTAGCCAAGGCCGGTTTCTTCCACTCTTTCCAAAGCCTTTTCCAAGTCGCTCACGGTTAATCCCACCCACAGCTCGTCGTCCTGAGAGGAGGCAATACTTCTGGCTCCACCGCAAGGAACTGTCAGCCAAGGGTTGCCTTCTTCGACAACCGGAACAACTATTTCACAAGCGGCGTGGCCGTTTATTCGGGGCGAACACTTCTTGCCGGTTTTGTCAAAAACGCCCATAGTTAAAAGATAAGCCTGGGAAGAATTAACCACCATAACAACGGCGTCCGGCTCCCATCCCAAGTCTTGGAATTCTCCCAAGGGGGCGAAAACGGCGGCTTGATATTTATCCAAAGGAAATTTCTCGGTCTGCTCCATTAACTCGTCAAAAATTTCTTCTTGGTAAGCAAAGCCTTCCACCCAGCGGTTTTTGAGGTTTTCCGAAACTTCCTCAAAGCCCAACACTCTGGAGCCGATAACACACCCGCCCATATTTTCCACGCTAACCGCTCTTTTTTTCTTGTAAACGGCCGCCTCTTTTAAAACTTGGCATAAAGCCATATTTCCCTTGGGATTAGCAACCGACTTGGGAAGCTCTTCCTCGGGGGTTAGCATTTTCACTCCCACCGGCAGTCCCTTGCCTTTGATTAGCCGGAGATATTTTTGTTCCAATTTTTTTAGGTTCGACATATTTTTTTGAATTATTTATAAAAATTACTCTAATTGATTTTTGAAATCGGGTTAACGCATTCTTTCTCCAAACAAGTCTTTATTCTATCTTCAATTTCAGTCTCCATCCTTTCAGAAAATCCCACAATCGGCTCAGTATCACCGATAAAGGTAACCGGCACTCCCCGAGCCTGAGTTCCGTAAGCGGCGGCCATCTCTTGGAAAAGCTCGGAGTTTTCTTTGTCTTTATAAGTTTCCAGCATCTTAACTTCCAGTTCCGGATATTTTTCCTCCATTTCTTCCAGAAAAGGTTTTTCCTCAGCGCAATGCGGACAACCTTCTCCCCAGAAGAAATAGACGGCCGCTTTTGCGTTTTTGGTTTCTTGGCTTAGCACTTTGGCTTTGTCCTCTTTTTTGGAAACTGAATCCTGAGAAGAAGAGCAACCGGAAAAGACAAGCGGCATCGCAATAGCCAATGTCAACAAAAAAATTCTTTTCATATTCATACTTAACAATTAATTTTTATTCAATTTTAAAAATCAGTAAAATTATTTTTTATCAAACCATTTTTCAACTTCCTCCGCCTTTAATAAATCCTCTTTTTCTTGATTGTTTTCAAGCTTAACCTTGGCAATCCAGCCCTTCCCGTAAGGATCTTGGTTAATTTTGACCGGCTCATCAAAAAGCTCTTCATTAAACTGCACCACTTCGCCGGAAAAGGGGCTGGAAAGATGCCCGCTCCACTTTACCGCCTCCAAAGAAACATAAGTGTCGCCTTTTTTGAGTTTTTCTCCGACTTCGGGAAGCTGGACAAAAACAAACTCCTTTACCCGAGAAGCAGCCGGCTCGACAATGCCCAAGACGGCCGTGTCTCCGTCTATTTTAACCCAGGAATAGTCTTTATTGTAGAGCAAGTTTTCGGGGAAATTTTTGTTAGACATATGTTTGTAATTAATTTTAATCTTTTAAAAAACAAAATTCTTTCAAACCCTAAATCCTAATTTCTAAATCCTAAACAAATTCCAACGTACAGTTGCGTGGCAACAACGCTGCTTTACGCAATGACCAAAATCCAAAAGTGCTAAACTGTTTTTGTAATTTGATTTTTGAGTTTTGAAATTGTTTAGAATTTAGGATTTAGTACTTAGGATTTGATAGAGACTTATCATTAGGATTTTTCGTCTCTGTTTGTTTCGTTTTGTTCCTCTTCCTCCGGCGCTAGGTTTTTTTCCGTTCCGATTTTAACATCAAATTTGGGTAAAATTTTACGATGAATAAACATTATTAGAAATGATACGGCAATAGAACCGGCAAATATTAATACGCTGGTGCCGATTTCATTCATCAAATCCGGATCAACAAGCATCACCGAAGCTAATGAAAGCATAATCACTCCGCCGATAAGTTTTAGCATCCGGCCGTGTTTTTCTTCGAACTTTCCCGCTTTCAGAGTCAATACGGCCCCTCCCACTACTATCATCTCATCTAACATATAAATCAGCAAATACAAAAGTAAGAGCAGTAGAAAAGTAACCGTGGAAACATCGTATTGGGCAAGCAGATTAGTCCAAATCACAGGAAATCCGGCAGTGCAAGGCAGTTCTATCAGCACCACTCCCAGAGCCAGGCCGGCTGTTCCGGCCATCATACTCCAAGTTGACCTTTCTCCTTTCATAATACTGCGAACATTTTTGAATATTTTGGGCTTGTATTTATCGGAAATAGTGAAAGACAAGCCCTTCTTGTACCAAAAATAATCTTTAATATTAACCACGGCAAAAATAAGGGCAATTAAAGCGACTCCCACCTGAATCCAAGTCAAATAACCTATATACATAAAAACATTCAATAATCCGGCCATAAAAAATCCATATGCAATAGTGGTAACTAGCAGAAAAGTGGTTCCCACCAAAAATATTTTTTTCCTGGATCCGGTATAAATCACAATTCCCAGAAGAAAGCTTATCAGCCACAAAGAGCAAGGATTAAAACCATCTACAAAAGCTATTAAGCCGGTGGAAACAAAAAGCGGAACTTCGGAGAAATTTACATTTCCCACAAGAGGCAAGGAAATTCCCTGCTTATCTTCGGACGTAAAATCGGAAGATTGAGGCGCAGATTCTTTCCGGTCTTCTTTCTCCGGAGCTACGCTCATCTTTTGTTCCGTTGAAGATTCGCCGCCTCCGGAACTTGCCTCTTCCGCTTTTTTGGCAACTCCGGCTTTTTCTTCGGGATCAACGCAACCTTCTTCCAAGCAAGTTTTTATTTTGCTTTCTATTTCCGGCTCCATACTTCCGGAAAACCCGATAATCGGCTCGTGATCACCGATAAAGGTAACCGGCACTCCCCGAGCCTGAGTTCCGTAAGCGGCGGCCATCTCTTGGAAAAGCTCGGAGTTTTCTTTGTCTTTATAAGTTTCCAGCATCTTAACTTCCAGTTCCGGATATTTTTCCTCCATTTCTTCCAAAAAAGGTTTTTCCTCAGCGCAATGCGGACAACCTTCTCCCCAGAAGAAATAGACCGTTGTTTTACTTGAAGCTTGAGCTTGAAAAGCCCCAAGAAACAAAAAAGCAAAAACAACAAGAAAAAGGATTCGTTTTTTCATAGTTTGTTTTGATTATTGGTAAAAATAGATAAAAATTTGTTTAAATAAGCAAGGTGAGAATAAAGACGCCACCTCTGCAATAATAACTATAGCAGACTTTTGTTAAGAAATTATTAAAATCTTATTAAAAAAAGATTAACCCCGATTACTTTATCGGAATCGAAATAATAAATTTGCTTCCCCGGTTTTTTTGGCTGAAAACTTCGATTTTACCTTGGTGGGATTCAATTATTTTCTTAACTATCGTCAAGCCAATGCCAATGTTGCCCCCCCGGCCGCTTCTGGATTTATTTCCCTGATAAAATCTTTCGAAGATGAAAGGCAAGTCTTCCTTTTTTATCCCCTTACCAAAGTCTTTAATGGAGATAATGGCATTGCCCTCCTTCAAACCGGTTTCAATCTCAATTTTTCCCTCAGGGTAAGAATAGTAAATAGCATTATCAATTACATTGGATAACGCCTGCTGAAACTTGCAGGAATCTATTTTTATTTGAGGCAAATCGGAGTTAAGATTTTTTTTAAGTTTTATTTTTTTCTTTTTTATTTTCATTTTAAAATTTTCCAAAGTGCTCTCGATTAATTTGTTTACATCGGTTTTTTCTCTGGATGAACGAAAATTATCTGACTCCAGCAGAGCTAAACTTTTCAATTCCCGGGTTAATTTAATTAATCTTTCGGTTTCTTTCTTGATAATATTCAAAGTCTTGCTTTTTTCTTTCTTACTTGAAATCAAGCCGTCTTTCAGCGCTTCAATGTAGCCATAAATGTTAGTAAGAGGCGTAGCCAGCTCGTGAGAAATGTTGGCAGTTAAATCTTTTCTGAGCTGTTCGCTTTTTTCCAAACTTTGAAACATTTCATTTAAAGACTCTATTAGCTCTCTTATTTCTTTGTCGGTTTGGAGGTCTATCCTTGTTTGATAATTTCCTTTGGAGAAAGACTTAACCGCAGAGATGACTTTATCAATCGGCTTCAAAAAAAACCTGCTGGCAAAATAACCAAAGAAAAGGGCTAATAAAAAACCAATGGAGCCAATCCAGACCAGCGTCTTGTTAATGGCCGTTAAAAAACGCTGGCCGGCTTGGTCGCTTAAACATTTGGGAAGTTCGCTCCCGTAAGCTTCGCAAAAAAACTCAAAATGGCGAATGATATAGTAGTTGCTTAATAAATATACAAATAAAATCACGAAAGCAACTATCAAAATAAAAGATATGGTTAACTTCCACTGGAGACTGAGATTTAATTTCATATTATTCATTTAACTTGTAGCCGACTCCGCTAACGGTAATTATAATTTCTTGCTTTTTGTCATTTAGCTTGCGGCGCAGATTGGCTATGTGAACATCAATAGTGCGATCAAAAACCACCTTGTCGTCAAAAGTGTATATTTGATGCATTAAGTCTGAACGGGAAAAAACCCGGCCGGGATTTTGAGCAAACACCATAAGCAAATTAAACTCTCTCACCGAAAGATTAATATAAGAGGAGTCTTTCTTGACCGTGAATTTTTCCGGGTCAATTTCAATGTTCTTCATTCTAACAACATCCTTTTTTTGGTCTTTATTTTCCGGATGAAGTCTTCTTAAAATTGCTTTCGTTCTAGCCATCAATTCCTTAGGACTAAACGGCTTGACCACATAATCATCCGCTCCGAGCTCCAGTCCCATCACTTTATCCACCTCTTCGTCTTTGGCGGTCAAGATTATAATGGGCAAATTGCTCCGAGATCTTATGGATTTAGCTACCTGAAAACCGTCCATTTTGGGGAGCATCAAGTCCAAAATAACTAAATCGGGTCTTTCTTGCTCAACTTTCTCCAAACCTTTTCTGCCATCTTTGGCTGTTGAAACATCAAAACCCTCTTTCTTAAAATAAAGAGAAATTAAATCCACAATTTTTTCGTCATCTTCTACAATCAATATCTTTTTTTTCATAGCGGGAGTTTATTTCCGGACAGATTTAGGAATTTTATTTTACCCGGTTTCCGGTTTAATGAGCAAATCCTTATTTTTTTAAGTCTTTGGCTAATTCTTGAACTATAGGGGATTCACAGGAGCCGGGGCAATAAATTGCCGGCCTTCTTGATAGCGCCATCCTTTTGTTGTCTTTTTCCAGCACGTGAACAATGCTTGCTTTGGTATAATCAGTGTTTTCCCAAGAAGTAATAATTATTCCCTTATCCAAGTATTCATAAATATTATCAACTTTTTGGATTTTTTCAACAGAAAGTTTTTTTTCTAATCCTTCTGTTTCCAGATCGGTGTAAATATCGTAATCATTTAATTGACCAGCAAGAATTGTCTTTGTTTGGCTGCTTAAAAAAGAATACCCCTCGCCTATTGAAAGATGAGCCAATTTTGGCTCGCCGGGTTTGAGCGTCCGGCCGGCCATAATTACGTCGGCTTGCCCGTTTTCCAAAAGAGCAATACTCTCGGCGGTAGTGCGGGTTTTGATTATCTCATATTTATCCGCTTTGACATTTTTTACCATCTCAAAGCAGGTTGGGCAGGCGGCGACTTTAATTTTTTCAGCATCCGGAGAGTTGGCAACACTGCGTTTTTCCAAGTTTGCTCCTTTGGTATCAGTTGACTTCTTAACCTCGGTTTGATGATTATTGTCTTCTTTAAAAAAAACAAAAAAGATAGCAATAAAGAGAATAAATAAGATTGCGAAAATAATAATTTTATTATTCATAAGTTTATAGACTTGTCAAGTATTTTATCAAATATTGCAGATAATAAAGCCCGGCAATTAAAAACACTCCCGCCACCATGTAGCGCATAAATTTTTCCACTTTTTGCACCGTTTGAAATGCTCGACTGACTTTCTGCATAGAAAAAGCGATTAGAAAAGAAAAGGCAATTACCGGCAATCCCGTGCCTACGGCAAAAACCGGCGGGAGCAAGAGGCCTTCGGGTGATTTAAGAACTAAGGGTATAAGCGCGCCAAAAAACAACACCCCGCTGTACGGGCAGAAAGCCAGAGCGAATAAAACCCCCAGAAGAAACGACCCCAGGTAACCCTTGGTGGATAAATAATATTTTACTTTTTCCATTTTTTGGCTCTGCGATCCAAAGTTAATTTTTATTACCCCGAGCATTACCAAACTGATAATTATCAGAATCGGTCCCAGCACCTTATCTCCCCAGCCTTGAAAGATGGCAGACACCTGAAAAGAAGAAAGTCCGAAATAAATTAATATTGCCAAAACAGTGTAGCTGACACCCCGGCCCAAGGTGTAAAACAAGCCGTTTAAAAGAGTGTTTTTAACGGTTTTTATTTCTTTGGAGATAAAAGCAATGGCGGTAACGTTGGTGGCCAGCGGACAGGGACTGATAGAAGTAAGCACTCCCAACAGAAAGGCGCTCAGAAGAGGGATGTTATAAGTGTTGATTAATGTGTCAATAAATTCCATGTTTTTATTTTAATTAAAAATTTCTTTGTTTATTCGCCCAAATACGAATTAATCTCATTTTCCAGATAATCCATAAATTTTTCTTCGCTGGAGACTATCCTCCAAACGCGGGTGTCTTCTTGAATATTATCTTCCCCGTCTTTTACAGCGTTAATGTAGAGCGAAGACCCTCTGGCTTGGTATTTTTTAGTTATTTCTTTATTTTCGGGCAATTCTCCATTTATTGATTTAAAAACCACACGGCCTTCTTCTCGCTCCTCTTCAAATCTTTCTTCCACTGTTTTTTCAGCGTATTCGCCGACCGCCTCACAGGAGGCGCACCGCTGAGTGCCGTGAAAGTTAGCCAGCACCACCTTATCCGCTTCAATTTTTGCTTGAGAGCGAGGCGGATCCTCATCCACTGCAGAGCTTGCCGGATTGGATTGAATTCCCTGCGTTTGGGCTCCAGGAGAACTTTCCTCTTTTCCGCCGCATCCGGCCAACAAAACTGTTGCCAGAACCAAAGCGGGGATAATTAACGTTTTTTTCCACATAAATTTGATTTATTTTAAAAATTATAGGAATTGCGTATTTTTTTAAATAAAAAACCCGGCCAAAAGTCCTCCCAAGGTAGAATATACCACTACCAGTAAAACGTAAACAGCCGTTTTTTTGCTGCCCAGCACTCCGCGAACCACCAGCATATTGGGAAGGCTCAAAGACGGACCGGCCAAAAGTAAAGCCACCGCCGGTCCGGAATGCATACCTTTGTTTATAAGCGCTTGCAAAATGGGGATTTCTGTTAAGGTGGAAAAATACATAAAAGCGCCGAATATCGAGGCGGTCAAATTGCCTGCTATCGTATTAGCGCCTACAATATCAGTAATCACTTGCCGGGGAAGAAGCGGCTCTACAAATCCGGCAATGAAAACGCCAATAAACAAAAGAGGCAAAAGCATCTTGGTAAAAGACCATGTTTCGATCATCCATTGTTTATTAGTTTCTTTTTGGAATTTTGCCAGGGCGATAACCGCTACCAGTCCGGCCATGGCAATCATTAAACCGTATTTGAGAGATTGAGCCATTTGTAAGCCGTTTACCACCAGAATGCCAACCAGAAAGATCATCAACAGCGCGGCGGGATACTTGCCGACCGATATTTTGTTGGAGTCTTGCTCCACAAACAACTCTCCTTCCCGGGTTTTTTCCCTAAAAATGGCCTGCATGGAAAGCCCCACTAAAATAGCCAAAGGAATAGCCAAGAAGATACGGGAAAATCCAATACCCGGACCCAACACTGAAATAGTCAGGAAAATAGCGGCAATATTTATGGCCGGCCCGGAAAAAAGAAAGGTGATAGCCGGACCCAGGCCGGCGCCTCTTTTTCTAATTCCGGCAAACATCGGCAGAACCGTGCAAGAACAAACCGCCAGCACTCCTCCGGAAATGGAAGCGATGGAGTAAGAAACCACTCTTCTGGCTTTACTTCCCAAATATTTTAAAATAAAATCTTTTTTTACAAATACCGCAATAGCTCCGGCGATAAAAAAGGCCGGCACCAAACAAGTCAAGACATGCTCCCGGGAGTACTCGTGAAGCAGCTTGAAACCGGAAAGAATCGCTCCCGTAAACAACTCTGAATCCATCGGCATAAAGTAAAAGGCCAAGAAAAGCCCGATTAGAAGCGCAAAAACGTTTTTTTCTTTATCCATAATTTGTTCTTTGATTAATTTTTTAGTGAATTAATAACGCTATAATCCGCCAATAAATCCAATTTAACACAAATGAGGTTAATTAAAATTAAAACAGCGGTGAAATCCCAAATCCAAATCTTAAATATCCCCGTAAAATTCTTCGCAATGACGAGATGGGCAAATCCCGACCAGAGGCCGGTCAACCTTTAACTGAAATGACAAAATCCAAAGTTCAAATTATAGAAATTATTTGACATTCAGTCATTTGAACTTGATTTGACATTAGGGCTTAGTCATTAGGATTTATTTGATACTTATTATTTCAACCACTCTTTTATTTCTTCCACCTCCGGAATTCTGCCGGAAGCTTTGACTTGCCCTTCAACTACAATGGCTGGCGTGGACATTACCCCGTATTCGGTGATTTCAGCAATGTCGTGAACTTTTTCTATCTTAGCATCCTCCAAACCAAGCTCTTCCACCGCTTTCTTGGCTTTATCTTCCAGCGTTTGGCAATTCGGGCAGCCAGTCCCTAAAATCTTAATATTCATAAATCTTCAATTAATTTTAAAAAACGGTTAACTCCTATTTAAGAGTCGCTCCACCTAAATAATGAGACAACAGCTTGTAATATTTATTCACTTCTTTCTTATTAAGCGAGTAAATAATCTTTACTCCTTCTCTTCTTTTTTTAAGCAATTCAAAGTCTTTCAATACCTTTAGATGATGAGAAGCCAGATTTTGAGAAATATCCAGCTTCTCCCATATTTGACATACGCACAATTCCTCCTTTTGCAAAAGACACAAAATTTTAAGTCGGTTTTTCTCGGCAACTACTTTCAAAAACTCCGCTGTTAGTTCCAAATTGTCTTCATCTTTTTTTGTCTTACAACATTCGTTTTTCATTTCCTTTTCTTTATATACATCAATATACATTGATATATTATTAAAGCTTCTTTGCTTTGTCAAGATTTTAAATTTTTATGTTATTCAAATGTTAAAAGCAGTTTATTTAACCAAATATGGAAGTCTTTGATTGCAAGTTTGCGAGTTTAAAAAATGAAAGGTTAAAAATTGCTTTTATACTGTTGAAGATAAACTTTTTTAGAAAAGACTGCCTTAATTTTATCAAAAAAACGCCCTTTCGAGCGTTTTCTTGATGTTTAGGCGTCTATAAGCCGGATTCTGTCCAGCGCCCCGCGCTGGAAATTCTAAGCTCTAAACTCTAAATTCTAAACAATATTTAAACTCAAATATATAAATTCAAGATAAGTTGTCTTCTCATTTGAAATTATTAATTTGAATTTATTTAGGATTTAGGATTTTGTCATTAGGATTTCCGGCGTGGAACGCCGGTGGTTCATTTATCTGCGCTTTTTGTTGCCAAAAAGCTTTAGCGGCACTTCCCGAAAAAATCGGGGCACGGCCTTGCATCGGGCAGGGTTTGCCACCAACCGCCATCGCTGGCGGCCGAGAACCGTAGCTCCCGCCGAAGCGGAAACACCGATTCACTTTTCACCTTTGGCCAGCGCTCCGCGCTGGAAATCCTAAACTCTAATCTCTAAATTCTAAACAAAAAGTAACTTCAAATACGCAAACTCCAAACAAAGAGTTTAATTCATTTGGAGTTTTCCCGCCCACTTATTACTTTTTAATAATTGCGGGAACCCGCAAAGCGGTGGAGAATTTGTTTAGGATTTAGGATTTTGTCATTAGGATTTCCGGCGTGGAACGCCGGCTAGTATTGTCTCTGCGGCACTTTCCCTTGACTGCTGTTGCCAGCAGCCCGGCCGGCGTTACCGGCTGCCCCGTAAGTTTTTAGAGACTGTTTTAAGAACTTACTCGATGTCCGGACTTTCCTCCCCCACACTAATTTTTCGGTATAAAAATTTCTCAGGCTTAAAATTAACAGCCGGTTTTTTATGGGTGGGAGTTGTTGTAAAGAAGCGATTCACATTTGCTACGCAAATAACCGAAAAATTAGTGTGGGGGCGAACCTATGACACCTAAACATTATTACTCTGCCACTAAAAAAGGTTTTTGTCAATGATAGGCTTTTGACTTTCTTAAAATAAAATGTTATTTTAAACTTATCGGAAATCTTTAAATGTCCGATATTTTAAAATTAACACTCTTTGATCCGCAAACATCTAAGTGCAAGAGGATTAACAATCAATAAATCTCTCTTCTCTTATCGTTTGCGGAGCAAAGAAAAAAGATTATGGAAAATCAAAAATTCTCCACTCAAATCGCCGGAAAAGATTTGATTGTGGAGTCAGGGCTTCTGGCTCAGCAAGCCGGCGGCTCCGTCACCGTAAGATACGGCGACACAGTGGTTTTGGCTACTGCTACCATGAGTGATAAAAAGGCCGAGCATTTAGGGTTTTTCCCCTTAATGGTCGAGTATGAAGAAAAATACTACGCCGGAGGAAAAATTAAAGGATCCCGATTCATTAAAAGAGAAGGCAGGCCTTCCGATGAAGCTATATTGACAGCCAGACTGATAGACCGAACTATCCGCCCGCTTTTTGATCATCGCATAAGAAATGAGGTTCAAGTGGTAGTTACGGTTTTTTCCTATGATCAAAAAAATGATCCGGATATAATTTCCGTTATCGCCGCCTCTCTGGCCTTGAGTATTTCCGATATTCCATGGAACGGTCCGGTGGGAGCCTTAAAGGTAGGAGAAAAAGACGGGGATTTGGCGGTTAACCCCTACACTGAAGAAACAAGCGAATCTTTGACCGATTTCTTGGTAGCCGGAACAGAAGATAAAATCAATATGATTGAAGCTCAAGCCAATGAATTGCCGGAAGAAAAGGCAGAAAAAGTTTTCTATTTAGCTGCCAAGCATCTTCAAGAAATCAATCGCTTTGAAAAAGAAATTATCCAAAAAATCGGCAAAGAAAAAAAACAAGTAGAACTAAACGAAGCCTCCGAAGAGTTCTCTCAGGAGATGCAAAAATTCTTCCAAGAGCAAGGACTGGGAGATGCTCTTTACAGTTCCAGCAAGGAAGAAATGAAAAAGAAAATGGCAGAAATCGAAACCGCCTTGGAAGAAAAGCTTAAAAATGAATACAGCGAAGAGGATTTTTCCCAAAGAAAAGCAGAAGCGGACTTCTTGTTAGACAAAGCCTTAGATAATGTTTTGCATCAAAGAGTTCTGGAAAAAGAAGAGCGTCCGGATGGAAGAAAACTGGATCAAGTAAGACCCATAAGCTGCCAGGTGGGACTGCTTCCCAGAACCCACGGATCAGGACTGTTCAACAGAGGCGAAACTCAAGCCTTGACCATAGCCACCCTAGGCTCTCCCGGCTCTGAACAGTTAGTGGAAACTATGGAAAAAGAGGAAAAGAAAAGATATATGCATCATTATAATTTCCCTCCTTACAGCGTCGGCGAAGTAAGAATGATGAGAGGTCCCGGAAGAAGAGAAATCGGCCACGGCGCTTTGGCGGAAAAAGCCTTATTCCCGGTTATCCCGGATAAAGACAGTTTTCCCTACACTATCCGCTTGGTTAGCGAAATTCTGGCAGCCAACGGTTCATCTTCCATGGCCGCCACTTGCGGCTCGACTCTGGCTTTAATGGACGCCGGCGTTCCCATAAGAAAGCCCGTTTCCGGAATTGCTATGGGAATTATTATGGGAGAAGAAGGAAATTACAAAATTCTCTCCGATATTCAAGGGCCCGAAGACCACTGGGGTGATATGGATTTCAAAATCGCCGGAACGGAGGCCGGAATTACCGCTATCCAGCTGGATGTGAAAATTGACGGCATTACTCCGGAAATAATCGGTAAGGTTTTGACTCAAGCTAAAAAAAGCCGAATGGAGATTATGGACAAAATGCTGGAAACTCTTCCTTCTCCTAGAAAAGAGCTTTCTGAATACGCTCCTTGTATAATTAATTTCAAGATCAATCCGGAAAAAATCAGAGAGGTCATCGGCCCGGGCGGAAAGATTATCAACGAAATCATTGATGAAACTGAAACTCAAATAGACATTGAAGACGACGGAAATATCTACATCACAGCTGAGAACAAAACTTCCGGCGAAAAAGCCAAGAAATGGATTGAAAATATTACCCGGGAAGTCGTCGCCGGAGAAGTTTTTGAGGGTAGAGTTATTAAAATTATGAACTTCGGAGCTTTTGTGGAAATTCTGCCCGGTCAGGAAGGCTTGGTTCATATCTCTCAAATCGCAACAGAGAGAGTGGAAAAAGTGGAAGATTACCTCAAAACCGGCCAAGTAGTCAAAGTAAAAGTAAAAGAAATTGACTCCCAAGGAAGAATTAATCTCACCATGAAAGACTTAAGCTAAAAAACCAAAAAGAGTTTCAAAAGCGCAAAGGGAATTTTTCCTTTTGCGTTTTTGTTTTTTGTGTTATAATGAGATAAGCTTGAATTTAAGAAATAAAAAATTATTCCAAACTAAGCTCCATTTAAAAGATATTTTTAAAATGTTTATCTGCAAAAAATTTTAATTTATTATAAAAATATATCTTTTAAACAAACTTAAAATTACATAAATAAATAAAAATAAACTATGAACAAAGACAACCAAAACAATCAATCCAAAAACGAAGAAAGTAAAGAAATAAAGTATGAAATTCGTTCTATGGAGAGCGACTTAAAAAACTCGGACTACAAAAAAGGAACCTTTCTTAAAAATGAAGATGCTCATTCTCAGCAAGAGAATCAAAAAGCAGAAGAGGAGGAGGAAAAAAGAAAAGCTCAACAAAAAAAGTTAAGAGAAAGACAAGAAGTAGAGAAAAGAAGTAGAGAAAGCCGGACAAATCCTTTCCTTGAAAATATCAAAAAAGACGAAAAAAACATCTTCACCAACCCGGAAGACGAAAAGGAGGAAAAAAGGCAGTCCTCAAAAAATCCCAAACAAAAAAATCCGCAACAAAAACCTTCTTCTTTGCAAAAAACCACTATGGAACAAGAAAACCCTAAAAAAACTCCCTTTCTTTTTTTGGGTATCTTGATTGCGGTTTCTTTAGTAACAGCCGGCGCCGGATTTTATTATTATTTTTTCGTCTTAAACCAAGAAGAAGAGCCTCAAGATACAGTTGTCGAGCAACAACCACAAGAGCCTCAAGAGCCCAAGGATAAAGAAGAGGGAGAGGAGGAGGAAGAGGAAGAACCCATAAAACAAGAAGAAAAAGTTTTGCCGGATAAATTAAATGATCCGGATGAAATTATTACTTTAAACCGGGACGAAACTTTAATTGAAAAAATACAATCCATTCAAAACATAAATCAAGAGCCCAAAGTCTACCAATTTAAAAACAAAGAAGAATTTATAGAAGCTGAAGAGTTTTTAAGCGCTTTATCTGTTCAAATTGGTCAAGAAGACATAATTGATTCTCTTAATTCTGTCTGGCTTATAATGCACAAAATAGAAGGAAACCAGACCAGATCCGCCGTTGTGTTTGAGATGGAAACTGAAAGCAAAGAATCTACCCAAGCAGCTTTTAAGGAAGTGGAATCTTCGCTCCCGGATACTTTCAGCCCCCTTCATCAAGAAATAAACCAGATTTCCTTTTCAGAGGCGGAAAATCCGGAATTTAAAAACAGCAAAGTCAATGAAAATTTCCGCTATTTTAATTTTACTCCAAATGATGAAACCGTTTCTATTGATTGGGGTTTTCTTAATGATAATCTCCTGGCTGTCTCTACCTCCAAACCAACTACAGAGGCTGTTGTAGAAATTGCAAACCAAGAAAACTTGTCTGAAAATAAAAAATTATCTCCCGAAGAAGAAGATGAAAATGCTTCACCTGAGCAGTCAAACCAAGAAACTGATCAATAAAAGTTTATTCAAGGGAAAAAACTCAAGAAAGCTCTTCAATTGACCCAAGCCCTAAATTATGCTATAATACTTATGTAAAACAAAAAGTTTGATATATTAGTTCTTTCCCAATTAATTCTTTCTGCTATCCCACGGATGGCCGGAGAAATCCAATCGCGATTTCCCCCTATTCGCGATTGGATCCTTCCGGCTGTCCTAAAAAACAAAAATAGAATCACCTTAAAATAAAAATAAATTTGTTATTTGGGAATAAAAATTCCCATGGGACGGTGGAAAGAAAAAACGCACTCATCGCAGTGTGAGATATCTCCTGACTTTAGTCTAAAAGGTAGATTTAACTGCAGAGCGATAAAGATTGCGGTTAAAACTCGTAGATCTAAGTCGGTTATTCCGGTGGCGCTGGGCCACCTAATCTAACAAGGGCCTTCAGCGCCCCGGAAACCTATAATAAAAGTTTCTAAAAACCGGAATAAAATTATCTAAATACCTCGCAAGCGCTTCAAAGAAAGGCGTTTTTTTATTTGCAAAAAACCCCTCAATATAAGAAGGGCTGTTTCCAAACACCATTTCGTTACCAAATTTACACTTTTTTTACCATATACTCCTCCCACAGCCTGTATCCAAGTTTTCTATAATACTCTCTCACTCCTACTCCGGAAATAATAGCTATTTTCCTTACACCAAACTCTTCCCGGGCTATTTTTTCAGCTTCTTGAATCAATTTTCTGCCCAGCCCGATATGCTGAGCGCCTTTTTCTTCTTTTTTATTTATTCCAATCACTTTGCCGTAAGTATGAACCTCTCTTATTAAAGCACTATTTTTCAGGACAGTTAAATAATTACTTATTTTGGATTCCTCTCCGGGTATTCTTAATCGCAGCATAGCAAAAAGTTTTTCCTTGTTGGGAGATACATATTCTAAAAATATTTCCTTCCCTCCGGAGGCTTTGTATTCTAAACGATTCAAAATTACCTCTTCTCTGGGGGAAAAATCCGCTTTTACCTCCCTGCAGCGAATGCATCTGCAAACAATCCCTTCCCGCTGAATCATCTGACGAAGATTGGAAATATTCGGACCGGCTAAAATAGACTCTTCCGGAATGTCCCGGATTAATCGGGATATCCTAACATAAGGAGGAATAACAGCTTTAATTTCTTTCATTAATTCCAAATTATCCTCATTGCTCAAAGGAGAATACCTCCCTTCTCTCCACCATTTTTCAATTTCAGATCCGCTGGTCACCACGCAAGGATAAATCTTAACTAAATCCGGTTGAAAACGCTCATCGGAAAAAATCTTTTTAACCATAGCCAAATCTTTTTTTGCATTACTACCCGGTAAGCCGGGCATTAAATGATAACTAATTTTGAATCCCGCTTCTTTGAGAATTTTAGTGGCATAAATAATTTCTTTGCTGCCGTGTCCCCTTTTGTTTAATTTCAACACCTCTTCATCCAAATGCTGCACTCCCATCTCTACTCGCGTAGCTCCCAGCCTTCTAAAGTCGGCCACCTCCCTCGGATTGATATAATCCGGCCTGGTTTCCAAAGTTAAACCCACCATTCGGCATCGAGCTTTTTCATTTTTTTTCTTTTCTTTTTCCAAATTGCTTGTCAAACTTTTTCCGGAATATTTTTTCGGGTAATCATTTAACGCCCTAAAACACTCTTTGATGAACCAATCCCGATATTTTTTGGAAAAATAGGAAAAAGTCCCGCCCATCACGATCATCTCTATCTTATCAATCCGATGTCCGCCCGCCTCCAGCATCTTTAAACGAGCTTGAACTTGTTTGTACGGATGAAAATCAACAGACATAGCCCTCATTACCGCCGGCTCATTGGAGAGATAACTCTTGGGCATTCTGCTCTCATCCGGGCAATAAGCGCATTTGCCCGGACAAGGAAAAGGCTTAGTTAAAACCGCCACCACCGCCACCCCGGAAAGAGTGCGAACCTCTTTGGTAATTAATAAATTCTCCAGGCCGGTATTTGATTTCACCTCCCCTTTCTCGATCATTTCTTGATAAGTTTTTCTTATCTCCGCATTAGCCAAAATTGGCACGCTTTCTCCTTTTAGGCCTTTTTCTCGGGAAAAATCCTTTTTTATTTTTTCCAGTTCCGCCCTGTTTTGAGGTTTTTCCCTGATGGCTTTTTTAATAAATTGTTTTATAAAAATATTTTTCATTCTTTATAGCCTTTTTCAATACAGCCAAACAAAAATCAACTGCTTTTTCTCAGGCCGATTTTAATTGTTTTATCTCCAATTTTTAGCTCTTTTTCCAAGTCAAGCGAAACAGATGCTTCTTCGGTAAAATCTTCTATTTTTTCGGCCAAAACCTCTTTGGCAATCAAGTCTCGATAAACATCAAAGACTTCTTTCCCTCCTTGAAAAAGAAGAATAATTCTGTCGCTGATCTCAAAACCGGCCTCTTTTCTGGCTTGCTGCACTTCCCGAACCAGATCCCTCATCTCTCCCTCCATTCTCAAGTCCGAAGTTATAGAAGTGTTTAATCCAACCTTAAAGTTTTTCTCCTCCTTCCATTGCAACTTCTCTTCTTTAAAACCTTCCGTTAAAACGCTTTTCACATTCACCTCTTCTTTGATTAAAGCTAAGAAGTCTTTTTCCAATTCGATTCCATCTATTGCCAATTCAGCCAAAGGTTGCCTTACTTTAATCCCGTTTTCAGCCCTCAAAGACAATCCCGTTTCAATGATTTTCCTGGTTTTCGCCATTTTATCATTCAACTCTCTGTTTAAGTTTTCCTCTTCAAATCGGGGAAAATCCTGCAAATGCACTGATTCCTTCCCGGTAAGATTTTTAAAAATCTCCTCGCTTACAAACGGGCAAATCGGGGCCAGCGTCTTGGAAAATTCCTTCAAGACAAACCAGAGTGTTTCATAAGCACTCGTTTTATCTTCGTCATTTTCGCTTTTCCAAAACCTTCTTCTGGATCTTCGAATGTACCAATTGGATAAATTATCAATAAAATCATTAATCAAGCGACAGGGTTTTACCAGTTCATAGTTTTTTAAATTTTCCTCCACTTCTTTTATCAATTGGTTTAACTCAGAGATTATCCATTTATCCAATAAATTGTCGCTTACCGGAGAATCTTCCCTATTAGGCTTCCAATTGTCTGTGTTGGCATACAAAACAAAAAAAGAATAACTGTTCCATAAAGTTCCCAGAGTTTTACGCTGGATATCCCGAATTGACTCCTCGGAAAAATTAAGATTTTCCGCATGCATAAGCACCGAAGAAAGAAAATAAAACCGTAAAGCATCGGCTGAATATCTCTCCAATACTTTTCCCGGTTCAGTATAATTTCCTAAAGATTTAGACATTTTTCGGCCGTCGGATCCGGCAATTGTTCCGGTGGTTAAGACATTCCTGTAAGATTCACTTCCAAAAATTCCCACCGAAATCACATGCATTACATAAAACCAAGCCCTGGTTTGAGCAATATATTCGGAAATAAAATCAGCCGGGAAACTTTTTTCAAATTTTTCCTTGTTTTCAAAGGGATAATGATGTTGAGCAAAAGGCATAGATCCCGACTCCATCCAACAATCAAAAACTTGGGGGATTCTCCGCATTTCCCCATCGCAATCCGGACACTTAAATACAATATTATCCACTCCGGGACGATGATAATCTTCTAACTTTTTTCCGGATAATTGCTCCAGTTCTTTATAAGATCCGACCACTTTTACCTTTTTGCAATTTTTGTTATTGCATTTCCACACCGGCATAGCCGTTCCCCAATAACGATCCCGGGAAATATTCCACTCCGGAGCGCTCTCGATGCCTTTTTTAAATCTACCGTGCTTTAAATGCGTGGGGATCCAGTTAATGTTCTCATTTTTTTCAATTAAATCTTTCCGGATTTTTTCCACGCTCAAAAACCAAGCCGGTTGAGCTTTGTAAATTAATTTAGTGTCGCATCGGTGGCAATGAGGATAACTGTGAGTAATATTTTCTTTTCTATACAAAAATCCTTTCTCTTTAAGCCACCCCACTATTTTCAAATTAGCGTCCCAAACAAACTCCCCTTTCCACTCCCCGCTTTTAAATCTGCCCTCTTCATCAACATTCAAAATAATAGGTAAGTCATGCTCTTGACGAGCGTTAAAATCATCTTCTCCAAAAGCCGGAGCCAAATGAACAATTCCGGTCCCTTCTTCAGTTCCCACAAAATCAGCTATAATAACTTTGTGACTATTCTTTACCCCGCCTTTAAAAATAGGTTCGTACTCCAATCCTTCCAGCTCCGCCCCTTTGAATTCCCGCAAAATTTCGTAATCAGCATCAAGCGCTTCCAATCTTTCCTTGGCAATAATAAAAATCTCTTCTTGGGAAAAGAAAATCGCCGGCTTGCTTTTAATATTTTCTTGTTTTTGGTTTTTTACCTTAACTTCAACATAATCAATATCTTTCCCCGCCGCCAAAGCCGTATTGGCAGGCAATGTCCAGGGAGTGGTAGTCCAAGCCAAAAAATATTTGTTTTTCTCTCCGACTACTTTTATTTTAATGTAAACGGAAGGATCTTTGTCTTCTTGATAACTATTGTCCATAGCCACCTCAAAATTGGAAATAGGAGTAGCGCAACGCGGACAATAAAGAGAAACTCTCACGTCTTCATAAACCAAACCTTTTTGATACAATTCCCCAAAAGCCCACCAAACGGACTCCATATAATCATTATCCATTGTCTTATAGGCGTTCTCAAACTCCACCCAACGCCCCACTCTGTCTATAATAGTCTTCCATTCTCCGGCTATTTTAGAAGTTTCCTGAAAACAAGCCTGATTGAATTTTTCTATTCCAACTTTGTTTTCAATTTCGCTTTTACTATTAACATCGAGTTTTTTCTCTACCATATTTTCCGCCGGCAAGCCGTGGCAATCCCAACCCCAGCGCCTATCAACTCGATAGCCTTTCATTGTCCAGAATCGCGGAACGCAATCTTTAACAATAGAAGAGAGCAAGGTTCCATGATGCGGCACTCCCGTGATAAAAGGAGGGCCATCGTAGAAACTAAAGACCTTATCCTCCGGTCTTTGACTGACTGATTTCTCAAAAATTTTCTCCTTTTGCCAAAAAGAAACCTTTTCTTTTTCCATTTCAGAATATTTTTGCTTGGGATCAACTTGTTTAAACATAGACGTTTGTTAAAAGTTAAAAAGTTTATAAAATTGAAAGTGTAATTGGTTATTTGCAATTAGTGATTATTCATGCAATTCTTTGGCTAAAAATGATATAAGAAATTCAATTTAGTAAACAATAACGAATGCTCACCTGGTAGAACTCTTGCGAACAAGACTGTTCCACTGGGACCACCCGGTGGAATAAGATTTTAAAAAAATCTTATTCCCGAGGAATCGGGATTATTCCACTGGGACAAACCCGCCCAAATGGCAAATCAATAACTAAATACATAAAGACCAAATGATTGTTTATTTAAGAACGGCCGAGAAAAAAATTTGTCCATGAAATTATCTAAATAGCTATACAATAAAATCCCTTGCTTGCACAAGGGACGATTAAAAAACCGCGGTACCACCCAACTTAGCCGGCTTTATTACCAACCAACTCACTCTTTAGAAAGCTATAACGGGCCAACCCGCCGGGGTCTACTTGCTTAAACGTTTCCGTAAAGCTTTCTTCCCGGAGCTCCGGAGCGATACCCGCCCAAAAATCAAACTCTTCTTGAATAATTTTTGACGGACTCCATCTTAGCCTCTAATTCATCTTAAATTTAAAAAACTTCTTACGCCTTCTTTCTCTAAAAAACTCGCTTTCCATTTAAAAAAACAACTCTTTATGCTTCTCTCTCTGCAAAAGATAATCAATTTCCTTCTTTCTCAAAGAAAAATCAGTGAAATTTTAACCTTTCACCTCCCTCTTTTTTAAAGAGGGAAAGAGGGAGATTTATAAAAATAAAAAAATCCTATAATTCGAAGTAATCCAATAAGCTATTCTTGATTACCATCTTCTTTTCTGTTGCCCTCATCTTCTTTTTCTTTGGCGTCATCCTTCATCGGCTCCCCCATTTCTCTATATACCGTCCCCAGCACTCCGTTAACAAATTTACCGGAACTTTCTCCCCCAAAGCCTTTGGCTAATTCTATAGCTTCGTTAATAGCCACTTTGGGAGGAACTTCCTGATAATCTCCGAACATTAATTCGTAAATTCCCAGTCTCAAAACATTTCTGTCCACCACTGTAATCTGCTCCAACGGCCACTCGGGAGCGCACTTTTCTATAATCGGATCAATAACATCTCTTTTCTTAAGCACTCCCAAAACGTTCTTCTTGACAAAGCTGTCGTCCTTTAATTTCGGAGCAAATTCCGCTGTGTTGTGCTTAATAATCTCTTCAATATTTTCGTCCTTTTTTCCATTAAAGTCCCATTCATAAAGACTTCTCATGGCAACGGATCTTGCCAGGTGGCGATTTCCCATTTTAAAAAATTAACAATTAGTTTTATTATTTGGACTTGGAGGCCTTGGAAGCGACGTTAATCACTTGTTTGCCGGCATAAAAACCGCAATTCTCGCAAACTCGGTGCGGAAGCACGGGCATGGAGCAGTTGGAGCAATAAGCCATTTGGACTTTGCTTAATTTTCTTTGTCCGCCTCTTCTTCTGTCTCTCCTGCTTTTATTCTGCCGTTGCTTTGGTACTGCCATAAAAATAATTTAACTGATAAACACAAAATAAACCACACTCAAAATACCACAAAAAAAACTTTTAAGCAAGGGCTGATTTTGCATTGTCAACGGGAAATAGAAATGTCCTGTTTTTTACGGTTAAAATTCCGCTCCCGGCATTCACCGCAACCCGCTACAGAGCAACTTCCAAGAAGGCAACAGGCTTCCCGGCTTATAATACAGGAAAGCCTCTTTCTACACACCAAGCTTCCTGCAAATGCAAAATGCAAAAGCGGAGGCGAGAGGATTCGAACCTCTGGTCCCGCAAAGCGAGACAGTGCTTTTCGAGAGCACCCCGTTCGACCACTCCGGCACGCCTCCGTAAAAGATAAATAAAAATCCCCCTTTTCCCGTTAATTCTATTACCTTTTTCATTTTTTTTCAACGTTCTCCATAATATTTTTTAATCACCGGGGTGTTGCCTTTGTATTTCATTATAGATAATCGTTCTAAATCCCCCAAATCTTTACCCAAAAACTATTCGATAAATTATAAATTTTACCCAATAATAAAGTTTTTTAAGATAATCAACCAATCTGCTAAGTTTGAAAAAATATTAATTTAATGATGTAATAATAAAAAGAGGCTACAGATAAAAATTAAAAAATATTATGAGCAAACAAAGATTAATTATCCTGATAAGCATTGTAATTGTTTTGATTGCAGTTGGCTGGTATTTTTTGGCTAATCGAGAAAATGACGCCGATTTAATTCCACAAGAGGAAGAAAATCAAAAAGAAGATTTATTACAGGCTAAAATACAAGAAGAATTTGAAAACAAAATAGTCTATGAAGAAAACCAAGACTCCGCCCTTTTAACCAAAGACTGCCGGCAGAGGGGAGGCGTTTTTGATGAATGCGGAAACGGATGCGCTCCGGAAGCGGATTTTTGCGCCACAGTTTGCGTGCCGGTTTGCAACTTGCAAGAAAAAACTTCTTCAAAAGGAATAAATGAAACAGATCTGCCGCTTGAAGTGCCGGAAGATTTCGAGATTTCCTTTTTAACTGAAGACGTTCCCGGAGCCAGAGATATCTCCGAAAAAGACAATCTTGGAAACGTCTGGGTCAGTCAAACAAGCGAGGGGAAAATAAGTCTTTTGAGTTTAAATGAAGATCAAGAACTGGAAAATATAGATACTGTTTTTGAGGGCCTTAACCAGCCTCACGGATTGGCCATAGACCCCTCTGATGGATTAGTTTTGTATTTTGCCGAAACCGACGCGGTTAAAAAAGTTCGGCTTTATACCGAAGACACCCCGCAAAAAATCGCCGATTTGCCAAGCGGGGGCGGTCATTCTACCAGATCTCTCCACTTTGGACCGGATGATAAACTTTATGTCTCCATAGGCTCCTCCTGCAATGTTTGCGAAGAAGAAGATGAGAGAAGAGCATCTATTTACCGGATGAATAAAGACGGCAGTAATTTCGAAAAATACGCCGAAGGGCTAAGAAACTCGGTTTTTATGGCCACTAATCCTATAACCGGCGACATATGGGCCACAGAGATGGGAAGAGATAATCTGGGAGATAACACTCCCCCCGATGAAATCAATATCCTTAAGGAAGGAGAAGATTACGGCTGGCCATATTGCTATGGAAAGAACACTCGAGACGATACCTTCCGACCCGAATCGGGCATAAACTGCCAAGACACCACCCCCTCTCACATTGACTTGCAAGCCCATTCCGCCCCGCTGGGACTGGATTTTGTTCCCGAAACAGGCTGGCCGGAAGATTATTGGCTGGATTTAATAGTTGCTTATCACGGCTCTTGGAATAGAACTGAACCGACAGGCTACAAGCTGGCTTATTTTGATTTAGACGACCGGGGAAATCTGAAAAATAGACAAGATTTTATCTCGGGCTGGCTCACAGAAAGCGGAGAAAAACTCGGCCGTCCCGTAGACGTGGAAATTTTCCCAGGAGGGATAATGCTTGTTAGCGACGATCAAAGAGGAGCGATTTACAAAATAGAATACTTAAAAAATGGAAAGTAAAAAAGAAACAAGGGTTTGGAATGACAAATGTCAAAGCCCGAATGTCAAAAGTTAAAAGTCAACCCGGTGGAACTCTTGCGAAGTAAGATTGTTCTACTTGGATTAAAACCACAACTTAAAAGTCAAAACAGAAACAAGAAGCAAGGGGTTGAAATGACAAATGACTAAATCCAAATGTCAATTCAAATCCAAAGTTCAAAGGCTAAAATGTCAAAATTTAGCATTTGGGCAGGTTTGTCCCGGTGGAATAATCCAGAGTCCTCTGGAATAAGGTTTTTTCAAAATCTTATTCCACCGGGTTTGTTATTTGACATTGATTTGTCATTTGGGTTTTAGGTTTTAGGTTTTTTCACTCTTACTCCTTGCTTCTTGCACTTATTGATAAATATCTTCCCTTCCACCCCTAAACCCGACAATCAGTGTTTGTCGGGTTTAGTTGAAAAAGGGCAACTTTTAGAAATCCAAATAACTAAACTCAAATGTCAAATCAATTTCAAGGCTTGAAGGTCAAAATTTGACATTTGAGCGGGTTTGGCATTTGTCATTTTAAACTCTTGCCCCTTACTTCTTGCTCCTTGCTCCTTGCTTCTTGTTTCTGTTTTGACTTTTGAATTTTGAATTTTGAATTTTGAACTTCCTTTTCCTTGCTTCTTACCCCTTGCTTCTTGATTCTTGCTTGGCTTCCTTTTTTTGTTTCTCTATCTCAATCCAGACTTCATCCGGCACAAAAATCTCTTTGCCCTTGGGAGTTATCCCCGGGTAAATCCAAGTGGAAATTATTCTTTTTTTGCTGCCGGAATTTTGATACATCACCCAGATTTCGCCTTTTTCTTCTTTCTTGGATATCTTCTGCATCACCGCCACGGTTTCGGGAGCAATCCCTTCTTCCTTCCGGAGGGGGTTATTGACTATTCTTTTAATTTTATTAGGTGTTATCCCGTATTGGAAGATTTTTTGCACTACATGCCTGGTCCAAAGATATTTATAGTCATCTTGGGGAATTTTGATCTGCATAAGGAAGCCTGAAAAATTTAATGGCATTTTGATCGGTCCACCTCTCCACTTCTTCAAATGAGGTATCTTTAACTAAAGCTATTTTAGCAATAACTTCTTTAACAAAAAAAGGCTCATTTCTCTTTCCTCGATAAGGCGCCGGAGCCAAAAAGGGACAATCCGTTTCCACCATCATTCTGGATAAAGGCGTTCTTTTGACTACTTTGAGCAGTTCATTACCCTCTTTGACAAAAGTAATATTGCCGGTATAAGAAATCATCAATTCCGGAATTTGCAAAAATTTCTTCAAGTCCTTCTCTTTCCCGCTAAAACAGTGCAACACCAAAGGCATTCCTTTAAATTCTTTTTGACTAATTATCTCCAATAAATCCCCGTAAGCTTCCCTGCAATGCAAAACAACCGGCAAACCGGTTTCTTGAGCTATTTTAAGCTGACTAATAAAAAGATTTTTTTGAAAATCTTTTTCTTTGGAATTGTTTATTCTGAAATAATCCAAGCCTATTTCACCTATTGCCACCGTTTTCTCATACCGAGCCCGAACTCTCAATTGCTTTTCCATTTCAGAAAAATCAAACTCCTCCGAAGCCTCATGGGGATGAAAACCCGCCGTAGTAAAAACTTTTTGATGCGACTGAGCTATTTCTGCTGACTTTTGGTTTCTTTCTTTGTTAACTCCGACATTTATTAAAACCTCGCCGCCGGCCTCAAAGAATCTACCTAAAACCTCTCGGCGATCTTCATCAAATTGAGGAAAATCAAGATGAGCGTGCGTATCAATCATATGTCTCTTATTGACTTATAAGAAGCGTTGTTTGACCTTTAAATAAAATTTGTTACCCTTCA
Source organism: uncultured Bdellovibrionales bacterium (assembly GCA_964505305.1). GTDB lineage: Bacteria > Patescibacteriota > Minisyncoccia > Moranbacterales > DUUL01 > JAXHLG01. Next base: position 14,936 of record CAZDHE010000004.1, on the reverse strand, counting down.
ATTCTTGGAAAAAGAGGCTTGGGTTCTCTGTTTTCTATCATTTCCAGCATCTTTGTCGAGGATTCGGGCATAAAGGGCTTTAATCTCTCGGCAATTAATCTCAAATTTACCAAAAAGGAAATCATCGTCTTTTCAAATTGACCGTAATCGGTTTTGACAAGCTCCCAAGGTTTGATTTTTTCCATATCTTTGTCATATTCGGAAATTTTTTCCTGCACAAAAAATAAAACTTTTTCCACCTCTCCATTTTCAAAGAAATCCTTGAATTCACCCCAGAGATCCTTTTCCGCCAAAGCCGCCTCTTTGTTAACAATCTTTTGTAAATCCATATCTTTCATTTGAATTTTTTGGCTCAACTTGGTTACACGAGAGAATATATTGCCCAAACCGTTAGCCAGCTCGGAATTATATTTAACCGCCATTTTTTCCTGGGTCAGATCCATATCTTCCCCAAAATTTCCCATCGCCAACAGCAAGTACCTAGTGCCATCCGTCCCGTAACGCTCCACCATTTCCTCCGGAGCAATTACATTACCCAAGCTTTTACTCATTTTTTGACCGCCGGAGGTAATAAAACCGTTGATATAAATTTTACCGGAATTTTCCAGACCTGCCGATATCAGCATAGCCTGCCACATAGCCGCTTGCTGTCTCAAATTGTCCTTGCCGGCAATTTGAATTCCCGGCCACCATTTTTTAAAATTTTTAACATCTTCCGGCCATCCCAAAGTAGAAATATAATTCACCAAAGCGTCAAACCAAACATACACCACTTGCTCATCATCGCCCGGCACCGGCACTCCCCACGGCATTTTTTCTTTCAATCTGGAAATACTAAAATCTTGAGGGCCTTTTTCAATAAAATTTTTGATTTCTTTGAGTCTTTTGGCCGGTTTCACAAAATCCGGATTCTGCTTGTAAAGCTTCAATAAAGACTCTTTATAACGGGAAAAACTAAAAAAATAATTCTCTTCTTCTCTAATTTCCAATTCTTGGTCCGGATGCAAAGGGCATCTGCCGTTTTCATTCAAATCCGATTCGGTTTTTTCCAATTCGCAGCCCACGCAATATTTAACTTTATAACGGGCTTTGTAAATGTCTCCGTTATCCATACACTTTTCCCAAAAAGCCTTAACCGCTTCTTCGTGCTTGGGATCGGTAGTTCGAATAAAATTATCCCAACTCAAGTTCAGAGATTGCTCCATTTTTCTAAACTCTTCCGCTTGTTTATCGCAAAATTCTTGCGCTGTCATCCCTTGCTCGGAGGCTTTCTGAAAAATCTTTTTGCCATGTTCATCCGTTCCGGTGTTAAACAGAACTCTATCTCCGATTTCTCTATGATAACGAGCCAGCACGTCCGCCCTTACCGCTTCGGAAGCAAACCCGATGTGCGGCTTGGAATTAACATAGGGCAAGGTGGTGGTTATATAATAATTTTTTTTCATAAAAATAATGCTCAAGAATTTATTACAAAAAATAGAAAATAATTAGGGGCTGCTGATCCCGAGTCCTCGGGATCCGCTGCCCCTGAAAAATTATTTCAACCAAAATCCCTTAAATAAGGTGAAATAATTTTTCTTACCATTTAAAAATATAAATAATTTTACATTAAGTGCTGCTGTTTCAGCAGAGCCTAATTAAACAAATTATTGACAAACTCAAATAATAAAAAAGGCAAGAAGTGACGATTATTTAAAAGTAAATAAATTTTTAACATCTCTAAGCCACGCTTTCATTCCCTTTTCTTTGCTACTATCGTGGTTAAGCAAGTTATCTTCCTCTTTAAGCTCCTTATCTACTTTTTTTCGAGATGAATAAAAACTGGTTAAAGAAAAAACCAATATAGAAGTCAACACAATGCCAATAATATTGGAACCGAAAACCACCAAGGAGCTGTAAAACATTTCCATATCAAGCATTCTTAAGGCAATTGCCGCCATAGAAATGGGAGGGACCAAAGCCACCGCTATAACTGTTCCGGTGATATATTGGGAAAGCTCCTTTCTTACAAAAGAAAGCGCCGCCGCCAAACCCGCCGCCAAAGCCACCACAAAACCTTCAACGCTCAAATCCATCCTTAAAAACATTTCATGATTGATGACTTCCGGGCTATCTAAGGCCAAGGCCAGCAAGTAAGAAAAACCCAAAGAAAATAAGAAAGCCTCCAATACCACTCTCAAAGAACGAAATATCAGCTTAAAATCAGCCATCACAACACCCAAGGAAACAGCCAGAACCGAAGCAAGCATAGGCGCCACCAACATAGCTCCAATTATCACCGCGGCATTATCCATCAAAATTCCCATCGTGCAAATCACGGCCGAAAGAATCATCATCATAAAAAAACTTTTTCGAGGACAAGAGTATTCAAAAATTTTCTCCACCACTTCATCTTTCTGGTTTTTCTTTATGTCTCTAAATAAATGGTCTTTGGCTTTTTTCTTAAGCATTGGATTTTGATTTATTTTATTTTATAATCAAACTATCCCCTCTTATTAAGGAAATTATATTCTTTCAGCAATTAACCCAAAAATTCCTCATCGGATAATTTTAATATAACACAACCTAAAAAATTTTCAAATTTTTGCAGCTAAAAAACTGTGTCAAATCTAATTAAAAGAAAAATGAAAGTAAACTTTTTTATAGCGGGCTTCCCTAAATCGGGAACAACCTCTCTCTATCACGGCCTCAAACAACATCCTCAAATTTTTATGCCTCCCGTTAAAGAACCGGAGTTTTTCTGTTTTGATTTCCACCGGGAAAGCGACCAATTCCACAAAAAAGCGCTTTACTTTCCTTACAGAAAAAGAACGGATTACTTATCTCTTTTCAAAAATATTCGCCAAGAAGAAATTGCCGGAGAAGCCAGCAGTTTATACATTTTCTCTCCTCAAGCGCCCCAAGAAATTTACCGCCACAACCCGGAAGCTAAAATTATTATAATCATCCGAAATCCGGCCGATTTTCTACTATCTTTCCATAACCATTGCAGATTTAAAAACATCCAGCCGATAAAAGACTTGGAAAAAGCTCTTAAATCAAGCCATCAAAACAAACAAATCGCCACCCGCTACACCAAATTTCCAACCCTGTTAAATTATTGGAGGCTGTTGAACTACAGAAAACATTTAAACAATTATCTAAATATTTTTCCGCAAAGGCAAATCCTGCTTTTGTCTTTTGAAGATTTTAAAAAATCCCCCGAGAAAGTTTTTAAGAAGGTTTTTAATTTTCTTGAAGTGGATGACGATTTCAACCCCGATCTCCGTCTTAAAAATCCGGGGAAAGAACAAATTGCCAAACCGATTCACCTTGCCCTGCAAAATCCTTTCCTGAAAAAAATATTTCAAAATATCCTGCCCATCTCCGCAAGAGATTCTATATTTGAATTTTTGATGAACATTTTTTCCCAAAAAATCCCCACTGAGACAAAAAGCTCGGAAAAAGCTCTCCAAATTCTCAATCAATCAACCCAAGGCAAAAGAATTCTTAGAAAATATAAAGAAATAAAAAAGCTTTTCAACTAAAAATTTTACTTGCCATAAAACAACATCTCATAAATTAGTTTGTTTCTCAACAGCTAAGTTTGATACAAAAGCGTACTACTTGAAGTAACTGATGTTGCGCGCATATACTCATTATAGTTTAATATGAACGTATTTTCCAATTACGCAACAGCTTGAAGTTCGAATTCTGCGGATGCAGAAGTCGAACTTCAAGGATTTTTAAAGAAAGACTGCTTGAGAAGTGTTTAACATCACGGAAACCAAATTTCTAATTCTCGTTATTCTTTATAATGGGACTACTATTCCCGACACAAATTTATGCTTTTACACCTAAGCCGAGCAATAGGAGTAAGCTTTTCTTTCAAGATTAGCCATCAGTCTTTTTCCATCTTAAAAATTCTATAAATACCTCTCTTGATAAAACGAGGAGCTGATTGAGGAAAAAGTTTAAAAATAGGATGACAAATTTTAGATTTCAATAAATAAAGTTCGGGATGAACCAAGGAGAGGGGGTTGTTTTTGTTTTCTTCATAAGCTTTTTTAATGGCCGGATTATTCTCTATAAAGTCCTTGGAAACAAATAAAATAATATTTTGAGCATAAACAAAACTGACTTTTGAATTATTCCAAATTTTTTTACGAACACAGTCCACCGGAAAATAATTCTTTTTTAAAAAAATTCCGCCCAATATTCGAGCCATTGCTCATTTTTATGGCCGGTTCCGCCTTGATAAGGAATAGCCGCAGAAAAAAGCACCACCGGAGCAAGATCAACTAAGTCTTCAACAAAACTTTCCGCCCGTTCAGAGCCAAGATGCTTGGCAACTTCCAAAGAAACCGCCAAATCATATTGCTTTTTGCTTTTAAAAGGCTTCTCCAAGTCAGCTGCCAAAAAGCATTCTTGAGGAATTTCTAAGTTTTCTTTTTTTATCCAATTTCCATCTACCCCAAGAATCTCTTTTGCGCCTCTCTTCTTAAAAAAATTCAGAAATTCTCCATTTCCACAGCCCAGATCCAAAACCTTCCGAGGACGCACTAAATCAAAAACGATTTCCGAGATAATTTCCGCCGAGGAGGAGGGATTTTTTCTGTTTTTATAAAATCTTTGGGAATATTTTGTTTGCATTTTAAAGTGATTTATTGTTTTTAATTTTTTCTTTTTCCGCACCGGTAAAGCTGATAAAAAAAGAGGAAAAGAAAATTTGAATTCCGATAACTATCAAGGTGGAGGCAAAAGTAACCTCCACAGCCCGGCTCAATGCCCCAAAATCTTTATCCAGCCATTCTTTCAAAACAATCGCATCCACCACAAAACCGCTTAAAAACAACAAAATTCCCAGCGCCAAGCCCTTTTCCAGGGTAAATACTTTATAAAACTTATTTATAAATCGATCTTGCGCTTTCAACTCCTGATTAAAAGCGTAGGCTTTAGCGTAAATCCCCATACTGAAAAGCTGAAAGCCTAAAATGGAAAAAAGGCTTGCCAGCAAAGCAAAATGATATCCCAAAGTATGCCCCAGAATGGTAATCGAATTAAAAAGCAAAGCCACGAGCATCCCCAAGCCCAAGCCTACCAAAACTCCCCCGGGGACTAAAAAAAGATAATTGGGACTAAAAAGCAGCATATATCTCAAATGCCGCCACCCATCCCGCCAAGATCTTAAATGCGGAGGTTTTTTCCTTTTGTCTTTATAAAATTTTATGGGGATTTCTTTTATACTCAAATTCAAAATTCCCGCTTTAATAATCATTTCCGAAGCCAGCTCCATTCCTTCTGAGTTTAAATTCATCTTCCGCCAAGCTTTTTTAGTAAAAGCTCTCATTCCGCAATTACAATCGCTGATCCGAGTGCCAAAAAACAAATTGAGAACAAAAGTTAAAACCGGTGTGCCCAAATATCTATGCAAAAAAGGCATAGCGCCTTTTTCGATTTTACCCTTAAGCCTGGTTCCCATCACCAAATCATATCCCTCATCCAGCTTTTCAATAAAAGCTTTAATGTCGCTAAAATCATACGAATCATCCGCATCTCCCATAATAATAAACTCCCCTTTGGCCTCCTCGAATCCGAATCTTAAAGCATTACCGTAGCCTTTTTTAGGGCAATTCACCACCCTGGCGCCTTCCCGTCTTGCAATTGCTTCGCTTTTATCGATAGAACCGTTATCAGAAACTACCACTTCCCCGTCAATACCGAGCTTTTTTAGCGATGTCCTTCCTTTTTTCACTACCATACCAATAGTTTCCTCCTCGTTTAAACAAGGAATCACCAATGACAATTTGCGTTTTCTTTTATTCTCTGTCATTTTCAAGATTATTTCCTTATTTGATTAAATATTTTCTTATATTCTTGAATACTTTTATCCCAATTAAATCTCTCTTTTATTGTTTTTTGGGCGTTCTCGGCAAACTTTTTTCTTATTGTATCATCTTTGCATAAAAATTCCACTTTTTGAGCCATATCGCCGGCGCTAAAATTTTGCTTTAATAAAAAGCCATTATCCTCATCCAAAACTTCATCAGCCCCTTCCCGGGGACTGGCAACTACGGCGCACTTTTTGCGCATAGCTTCCAGTAAAGAGGTGGAAAGGCCGCCTCCGGGGAAAGAGGTGTGCAAATAAATATCTGCTCTCTCTAAAAAAGACAATGTCTCTTTCCTTGGCAAAAAACCGGTAAAATGAATATTCCCTTCTCCGTCGGCCTTCTTTTTAAGTATTTCTCTATCTTCCCCATCGCCGATCACAACATAAACAACTTTTTCTTTCCATTTTGAGGGAAGCTTTTTAACAGCCTCCATTCCCCTATTCACTCCTTTCCATTTATATAGCCTGGCAACCGTTACAATTAATATTTTATTTTCAATCTCATCTTCCATTTGAGAAAGAGCGGTTTCCCCAGCCGACTCCTCGCTTAAATCCAATCCCCTGTAAACTACCGGTGAATGCCGGCTATCGAACTTATTTACAAACTTTTTCACCGCTTCCGAAATGGAAATATTTAAATCAGAACACCTAAAGACAGTCCTGCCGATTATTTTATCATAGATTCTGGACAAAAAACTTTTCCACCCGCTTTCCAGAGAAACAAAATCGGAAGAGTGTTCAATGTGAACCCACGGAATTTTTTTGATTTTTGCAAAAAACAAAGCTATTAAGCTGGTAGGAAAAAATCTTATCCTGGAGACAACGATGTCAAAATCTTCTCTTCGAAGGGCGTTTAATTGACGCCAAAAAACAAAATGCCAAAATTTGGGAAAAGGATAGTTGGAGATTAACTCAAAAGCCGGAAAACGAATAACTTTTACTTCTCTCTCCTTTCTGTAATAATCAAGACGGGGCAGATTTGAAGTAAAAACCACAACTTCATAATCACCGCTCTTTATTAAGTGTTTATTAAATTCCTCCGAATGGCTTTCCGAACCTCCGATGTGAGGCGGGTAATAACCGCAAAAAACCAACAATTTTGTCTTTGAGAGGTTTTTCTGAGAATTTAAACCTTGCTTTTCCATAAAAATTAACCGGCTTCAAAATTAAAAACGCGAAAAATAACTCAAAATAAACTTGTTTTCTTCCTTTATTTATAATATACTTTTTCCATATTCTGGTAAACCCGTTTAAAAAATGGGCATAAAAATTAATTTTAAAAATGGAAAATCAAGAAAATCGAGAGGGAAATTTAACTAAAATAAAAAATACTCTTGCAAGGTTTTGGCAAAAGCCATTACTGGCCTCCATTGCCGTTTTTTTTCTTTTTTTTGGAGTTTTCTCTTTGTTTTATTTAAAAGCTCCGGGGACATTAACTATTGATGATCAATATTTTCATTTCCGCTTGGCGGATATGATTAAAGAAGAGGGTCTTTCTTCTATGAAGGATTTTGACCGTATTTATTTCTCCGAGCAAAGAGCTGAGGGAGAGCCTCGCAAGGTTCAATTATTCAATATTTTCCAAATCCCTTTTACCTATTTTGAAGACTCTTTTTTCGGATTAAAATTTAGCGCCATTTTCTGGGCCAGTTTAACTTTGTCCATTATCTACTACCTCTTTAGAAAATTAAAGGTTCCTTATTCCCTTTTATTTACTCTGCTTTTCTTTACTTCTTTCACAATTCTCTCCCGATTTTTGATTAACCGCGGCTTGGTTTTAATAATGGGATTAATGTTTCTGGAAGTATACTTTTTAATTAAACAGAAGCATAAATCCTTTCTTTTTGCCGGATTTTTTCATGTGTTATGGCATCTAAGCACTTTTCCCGCTCCGATTATTTTAGCTCTTGCCACCGAAACAGTCCGGTATATTCTCAATAAAAAATTCTCTTTGAAATTGATTATATTAAGCATCGTTGCCGTTTCTCTGGGAGCTATAACCTACCCAGCCTTCCCGGATAACGTCTTATCTGTCAGCCAAAATGTGATCAATATCAATAAAAACATCATCGAAGAAAATGCCGTCTCGAAAATAGCCGGCCAAGAGCTTGCTTTGATAGATCCCTCCTTTTTGGTCGAGAATGTGCTTGTTGTAACCGCTTTGGCTATCTTCTCCATAATCTTTTGCATTTTCTTTTACGTCGGTTTAAAGAAAAATTGGAAAAACTACCAATACAAAGTTTCCGATCATTTTTTGCTGATCTCCTTCCTTATTATGATCGGCTCTTTAGCCGGAATTCTGATTCTAAGCGGACGCTTTTTTGATTTCTTTTTTGTAAGCGCTGTTTTTACTTTCGCCTTGGCCGTCAAAAAAATAAAAACAGACAAAAATATTGTCATTTCAAGCAACTACAAGAATTATTTTCTGGCTTTCTGTCTTATTTTCCTTTTGTTTTTGGGGCAAAACGAGTTGATAAATGTCAAAAGATCAGCTTACGATAAAGAATTACTCACCAAAAAACAGGTAGCCAAATGGATTGAAGACCGGGCCGAAGAAGGAGATATTGTTTTTACCAGAAGTTGGAACCACTTTCCCATTCAATTCTTTTTCAATCAAAAAGTTCGCTATACTATGGGCATTGAACCGATGACCTTAAAAAAACACAATGAGGATTTATTTTGGAAATGGTACAACATTAGAGTTAACACCTTCTATTGCGACGAAAACAAAAATTGCCAGGACAAAGTTAAAGAAATTAAGAATCAGATTAAAAACCACGGGAATAAAATCAATGAATTTCAGCAAGCTAACTCTCTCCGGATTATCGAAACCATCCAAGAAGACTTTCAATCTCGCTTTGTTTTGTCTGCCAACAAGGATTTGAATAAAATTCTCTTATTAAACGAAGACAAATTTGAAGAGCATAAAACCTTTGAATCGCGCAAAGGAACCGAGTTTTTTGTGGGCAAATTAAAGTAAGGCTATGAATGTCTCCGTTATTATAGTTAATTACAAAAGCAAAAAATATCTGCTTTCCTGTCTTCAATCTTTGGATAGCAAATTAATCTCCAACCGGAAGCCGGAGGTCATCGTGGTTAACAATGAGTCAAAACCTTTAGAAAGAGAGGTGTTTAAAAACATAAACTTGCCCGTTAAAATTATCAATTCCGGCCAAAACTCCGGATTTGCAAGCGCTTGCAATCAAGGCGCTCGAAAAGCTCGAAAAGAAATCCTTTTCTTTTTGAATCCGGACGCTAAAATTTTAGACAACAGTCTTGCAAAAGCTGTCGACTTTTTTCAAAAAACTTCCGACCTCGGCGTTTTGGGAGCCCAAATAATTCAAGCCGAGACCGGCCTGCCCCAACCTTGGACCTCCGGCAAAAAAACTTCCCTGCCGAAAATACTTTTGAAAAATACTTTTTTCAAGCCTTGGAACAAAAAAACCGCTACCGAAACGGACTGGGTTTCCGGGACCGCTCTCTTGACTCCCAGAAAGCTTTTTTTAAAACTAAACGGCTTTGATGAAAGATTTTTTATGTATTTTGAAGACCAGGATTATTGCTTGAAGGTAAAAAAAGCCGGTAAAAGAGTTCTTTTTTATCCCCATTTTTCCGTAATTCATTACAATGGCAAAAGCTGGAAAAAAGAAGCCGACCAAAAAAAACGCTACTTCCAATCTCAAATAAAATTTTTTCAAAAACATATGCCTTTTCAATCCAAGATTTTATCAATACTTCAGAAAATTTTCTTAAAACATTAATTTCCGGCCTTGAAAAAGCAGAAAATTCTTAAAAATAATCTTCCGGAAAAAATTTTTCCTTTTTTAGTTTTTCTTCTGCCGTTTGTTTTTGCCTTAAATCCGGCGGATAAAATTGATTTAGCGGTAATCAGGATTTTAATTCCGGCGCTTTTTCTTTGGTGGCTGGCCGCTTCCTTGCTCAACAAAAACCTGCTGATAGACACCCGTTTCCGGTTTTGGGCGCTTGCCAGCTTGCTCTTTTTGTCTTTGATTTCTCTTAATTGGGCAGAAGAAAAGGAGTGGGCCGTTAGAAAAATTTTATTTCTGGGGTCCGTTTTTCCACTTTATTTTCTCAGCTTCTCTTATTTTCGCAAAAAAACCGGCAACTTCGACCGCTTTTGCAAATTTTTAAGTCTATCCGCTTTTGCAACGGCCTTGCTCGGCATAATTCAATTCTTCTCCCAGTTTATTTTTTCCATTGACTCCGTTTTAAGCTTTCATCATCGCTTAACTCCTTTTTTTCTGGGAAATAATTTTGCCGAACAGGTGAAGGAATACAACAGTTGGGCGGTTAATTTGGGCGGAGAAACTTTTTTAAGAGCTTTCGGAACCTTTCCCGATCCTCATCTTTTCGCTATTTTTTTAAACCTATCCCTGCCTTTTGTTTTTTACAACTACCTAAAGACTAAGCAAAAAAAATATTTGGCAATAAGTCTGTTGATTTTTTTAGCGGTGTTGCTTTCTTTTTCACGGGCGGGTTACTTGGCTTTGTTTGTCTTAATCGGAGCTGGAGTTTTTTTGTTGAATATCTTCAAAAAGAGCTTCCCCGCCTTCTTGGTTTTCTTGGTTGTTATTTTAATTTCTTTAAACTTTTTTGGCCCAAGGTTGCTATCCAGTTTTAACTTGCAGGAAGGTTCGGTATCCGGCAGAATCGAAATGCTTTCTAAGTCTTGGCAGGTTTTTGCCGATCGGCCGTTAACCGGAGCGGGTATTGGCAACCTGCCCGGCGAAATTGACAGCCAAACCGATTACAGAGATCCCGTTTACGCGCATAATCTATTTCTGGATTTTGCCTCGGAACTTGGAATATTAGGTTTATTCCTTTTAGGTTTGTTTGTCCTGGCTCCCTTAAAAAAATTCCTCCAAGCCGAAGTTGATTTAAAAACAAAAATCGTTATGCTGGCAGTTTTAGCGCTTTTGGTTCATTCTATGTTTGAAACTCCTTTTTATTCAGTTAGGGTTTTTCCTTTAATTTTAACCATAATCTCTATTTAAATGTTTTTGAAGTTTTTTTCTCTCGGAATATTTTTATTTCCCTGGCTTTATCTTGTTAAAGTCCCCTTGCAAAAAGGCAGCCTGAACTGGCTGGACATTGCTTTATTGGTTTATCTATCCCTTTCAGCAGGACAGCTCTATCAAAAAAAGAAATTGAAAAGCTTTTTGGTTTTCCTTCAAACAAACAAGCTGTTTTGGTTTTTTGGTTTTTTGGTTTTTTGCGTATTTCTCTCCGCTTTATCGGGCGGAAGAGAAATTTGGAGCAACCTGGGAATTCTAAAAAGCTTTTTTGTTTTGCCCGGATTATTCGCCTTTTTATTGGCTTTCCAAAACCGAAAAAAAACCTTTTGGGTGAAAGACTACCTGTTGGCTTACTTGATTTACTCTTCGGGTTTGTCGCTGGCTTCTTTGTTATCTTTTTGTTTTGGGGAAACTTCTTACGACAATCGCATTTCTCTTTTTTTTCAATCTCCTAATCAACTGGCCATTCTTCTTTCTACGGGATTTTTAATAACTATATTTTTTAGATTTTTTTACCAAAAAGTTTTTTTAAATAATTTATGGTGGCTAAATTCAGCCATCGCAGTCCACTTTTTAGCCATCGCAACGACTCAATCAACCGGCGCTATTTTTTCCTTAACCGTATTGATCGGTTTTTTATTGTTTCACAAAAACAGTCTTCTGCCAAACCTGACCATTCTCTTATTAATTCTTCAGATTCTTTCTTTAACAATAATTTTCAACGCTTCTTTTTTATTAAACATTTTTTCCATAGACCCCTTTGAAAATAAAAATTCTCTTGATTCCAGACTGGTTATCTATTCGGTTTCGGAAAAAATTATTGAAAAAAACCCTTTTTCCGGAATCGGTCCGGCTAGTTTTCAAGAAAGTTATTTGCGGGAACAGAAAAACTTTCCTCCCTACCCGCAATGGGCGGTTCCCCATTCCCACAACCTATTCTCTCAAATCTGGCTCTCCGGCGGCTTGGCCGGCTTGGTATTCTTTATCTTTCTTTTTATTCAAAAAATTCTTTACGCCAAAACCTCTTCATCTAATAAAAAGCAAATTTTTCTATCTTTTTTGATTATCAATTACTTCTTGCTGCACGGCTTAATCGACACTCCCATCTGGAAAAACGACCTCGCCCTGTTTTTCTGGTTTTTTCTACTTATCGACAAACCCGAAAATATTAAGAGACTCTTAAGCTAAATTTGTGGTTAGTTGGTATAATTATTTTTTCTTTAGGAGTTTTATTAATTTTAAATAATAAAACCTTCGTAAACTAACCGGTTGTATCATTAACTCCCTACTACCAGAAATAACCACGTTATAAGTAACGGATCTTATTCTCCTTTTATCTTATTTGATGAATTAATGTTCTTTTTTGAGAATTATATTCTGTTTTTTTAGTTCTGATTTGTATTTTATTAGATGAGGAGGTCTATTTATTGAATTAAATCCCAATCATAATCTCCGCCATAAACTCCAATATCGGTTTGAGTGCCGTCGTCTGCGTCGGTGCCAGTGCCTGAGTCAACCCATCCGCTGGAGGTGATATTGAATTCCGTATCAAAGGTGGCTCCCGTGAGGGAGGTTTCTATGGTGGGTTCTTCATATGAACTACTATACACAGAATAGAAGCTTCCGTGTTTTGTAGCGCAGTTTTTCAATAAAATGTTAGGTGTAGTACTATTTTTATACATTTGAATTGGGGTACTGTAGCCACCATCAGGAAACACGCAGTTTTCAAAATTTGAATACTCACTTTGATAACGAGGGCTATTATCAGTACTCCAATCAAAAGCAAAATAATATGAATCTGATTTTATTCGATTATCAGGATCAGAAAAAACACAATTATGAAATTTGAAATACATGTCCTGATTATGATCAAAAAAAACAGTGAATCGATTGTCCGTATTACTGTAAGTCCCTTGAGGAAAATCGCTGGCTGTTTCAAAAACCAGGTCATAGAATTTAACGTGGTCAAAGTAGGAGCTAGAGTTATCAGATGTATTTCTTATGATAACTTTGGTTTTATCTCCTATGATATCCACTCCGGAGAGATAGTCGCTGGTTACGTCACATCCCATGAGCCGGTTTTGTCAAAGGTGTAGTCGCCGGTATTGAGTAGATAGATGGCTTCGTTGTTGTTATTAGTAACCAGATCAATTCCTTTGCCAAAGGACGCTACCGGATTTCCGCTGGTTCCATCTCCGTTGGTGTCATCTCCGTTGGCGACGTCGACATAGACAACGTTGTTGTATTGGGTTAAGTCAACTATGGGGTTGGTTTTATCCTTAAGGCAACGAACAGAAAAACCGTAGGCTTTATCAAGGTCATTGCGGCGGACCGTAGAGTAACCGTGGTCCAGGGTTCGTCTCCAGGCATTGCTACCACCCTCAGACGAAGACCAAAAGAGGGCGGTGCTGGAACGATTGTTGTATCTGCCACTAGTATTACGGAAACCGGAAGGAGGGGCGTTGAAGCCGGAAGAATCGAAGTCGGAGTGGTTAGTGAGATCTCCGGAATCCCAGTCCTCGTCGGCGGCATCGTTGCCGGCTAATTTGGAGCCGGCCGGGTCGCAATCCCAGCTTCCGTCTCTGGTGGAGTCGCAAGTGTTGCCGTCGGCAGTGAGGTAATCTTCTAAGGCGTGCCATTCATCGTCGGTCGGCACGCGCCAGCCGTCCGGGCAGATGCCTTGGTCTCCTTCGGTGGTGGAGCTCGCCATGGCGGCCGACCATTGATAGAGCATGCCTAAGGAATCGGCGGCGGAGCAGTCTTCGCCGTCGTTTGAGGAATTGGGCGGGCAGGAGTAATAGCCCTCGTCGGTGTCCCAGCCGGAAGCGCCATGGGAGGAGGGGCCTTTGGTGATGGAGGTTCCGTCAGGATACTTGGTGGTTCGCATGTTCTCAGCCATCCAGCATTGGTCATTGATTTGAACGGTTTCATAAGAGTTACCGTCGGCGTCTTGAATTGTACTGGTTCCACAAGTAAAATCGCTTTGTTTTAAGACAATAGAATCTCCGGAGACTTCTGTGTTGGTTAGGGTCCAGTTTTCAAAGTCGGTGTCGGTATTGGAGGTGTGTTGGTGAGTAGTATTTTGCAAGGTTGCTTCTCCGGTATTAGAAACATTGACTCCTTCCTCCTTGTTGGAGAATTCAATCCAACCGGTCTGGTCTGTTTCGTGAGTAGCAGTGTTTTCGCTGTTGCCTCCGGACCAGTCACTTTGAATCCAGCCGAAAGTGGCGGATTTGGTTTGAGGATCGGCAAAATAGACAAAAATTCCCAAGGCGGTTGAAAGGGTTGTAATGGTTAAAAAAAATAAAAGGAATTTTTTAGATTGGAAATTGGAAAATTTCCTCGCTTTTTTTTCTTCCTTTCTTTTGTTTTTTAAAAATTGATTTGGCTTAATTTTCATATCTATGTTGAATTGGTTTTAAAAGATTTAAATGTTGTAATTTTTGAGTTGTGACCCAGTATTAGGGGCTGGCATTTTGAAATTTCCTATTTGTAACTATATCATATAAGTAAGTTTTTGCAATTTTTTATAAAGAAACAAGAGATTGAAAATTCAAAAATCAAAAATCAAAATGACAGAACAAAAGTCAAAACAGAATTGAGAAGTAAGGGGCAAGAAGCAAGAAGCAAGGGGCAAGGGTTTGGAATGACAAATGACAAACCCGCCCAAATGTCAAATCAATATCAAATGACTAAATCCAAATGTCAAATGAAAGAGTCAAGAAGCAAGGAAACTGAAGTTCGACTTCTGCAGATGCAGAATTCGAACTTCATTTTTTTCCAAGCTTCCAAACTTTCATACTTGCCTTCACTTTCTCCACTTTCTCCACTTTCTCCACTTTCTCTACTTGGCTTCACTTTTTACCCGGCCCACTTGGGACGGGTCTCACTTGCCTTCACTTTTTTACCCGACCTGCCTGCTGTCAAGCAGGCTTGGGCGGGCTCTACTTTTTACCCGGCCCGCTTGGGACGGGTCAAACCTTCAACTTCTCCACTATCGAAGACCTCTTCTTGAGGTTAATTTCTTTTTC
>CAZDHE010000003.1:0-53946 GCA_964505305.1 uncultured Bdellovibrionales bacterium | reverse complement strand
CTGTTTGAACCAAAGACTTGACAAATTGTTATAGCGGGACTTTGAGAAAGGAGGGAACTGCAGGTTTCTCCCTTATTCCATCTCCCTCTTTTAAAATCCCTCTCTATCTATCTCCCTCTTTTTCAAAGAGGGACTAAGGGAGATTTACAGAACTTTATGCAAAAAATCCTCCCTAACCCTCCTTTAAGAAAGGAGGGGATCTTAAAAAAGGAGCGCCTTCTTTTTCTTTATAAAAAACTTAAAGAGTCTTTTGCGCTTCAAGGCGATTTATCAAATCCTTCTGCCGGCAAGCAGATAGAGATAAGACTTGGAAATAAGCCCTTTTATCTTTATAACCTATTTTTACCCATAAATCAACCCCTCTTTATAAAAACCGCAAAACCCCCAAACATTGTTGGGGGTACTTGCGGTTTTTATAAAAAAGTAAAGAACTTCAAATTATTGGACCAATATTTTCAAATTACTCTAATCTGTTACAGATTCGAAACCATAGATGAATATTTCTCCAGGTTTTTCAGTTGATTTTCGTTTAGAGTCTTTGATTTTTCGATAGCGTCTTTAATCAAATTCTTAGAGAAGGTCACCTGGCTTCCAATATTCACCCCGCCGGAATGATCTACATTTTTCCTTAGATAATCTTCAATGTAAATTTTATGCTCGGGAGTTAATTCAGAGTCTTGATTTTTCTCCAAATAACTTTTCAAAGCTTTCCTGGCTAATGTGGTTTGACTGTCTCCGGCTGCAGCCGTTTCTATAAAAGCGTCTTCGGTCTCCTCGCTAACAGCTTCGGTTGCCGGCTGTGACTCCTCCTGAGCTTCTTGTTGCTCCTGAGTGTCTTCTTGAGTGTCAACCTTTACCTCTTCCGAATCAGAATCTACTTGCTCTTCTTGATCTTGTTCCGGAGCTTCTTGTTCTTGCTGTTCAGCGCCCTCCTGTTCAACTGGAGCATTTTCTTCTTGGCTATCCTCCTCCGAAGAGCCTTCTTCTTGATTTTCCATATTAAACTCTTCCTCCAAGGCCAGCTCTTCTTCCGAAGGAGCCTGCCCTCGGTTGGAGTAAGAATAAATTCCTCCGGCGATAGCCACCACAATCAAGACAGAGATAATAATTCGGATGTTGTCCTGAATCCAATTTTTAACTTTCCCTCCTGTGCCAAGATCTTCCTGGCTGTCAAAATCTTGCTGTTCCATCATTTTCACCTGCCTTTCTAGGTTCATTAAAAATTATTCTTTAAAAGTTCTATCGAGTAAGCTGCCGCAGCAACTCCCTCGCTTATCAATCATATTAACAAAATAACAAAAAACGTCAACCCAATAAAGGCCTATAGTAAATAAAAGCATCTCTATAGAAGACAAGGGGCAAGAAGCAAGAAGCAAGGGGCAAGGGGAAAGAAATTCAAAATTCAAAATTCAAAAGTCAAAGCCATAACTCAAAGCTTAAAATAGAAGCAAAGGGAGAGAAACTAAAATGTCAAAAATTAAAAATCAACCCGGTGGAACTCTTGCGAAGCAAGATTGTTCCACTCGGGTCAAAATGACAATTAAAAATCTAAAATTAAACTTCGCATATTCAGTGTCCGCGTAAATCTGTATAGTAATTCGCGTAAAATTAGCAGGATATGGGTATTTTGAAGTTTCTGTACATAAAATTATTTTTTCTTGCCTTTTAGCGTTAAAATACTTGTACCTAAAATATTAGCTATTTCTATAGTTTCTTTTAATAGTTTGTTGGCTTTTTCTCAGTGTTTTGGATATGATTCTTTGATGAGGCAAAAAATTTTGAGAAATTTAGCAAAAAAGATGAAATTTAAAGCAGAAATGATATTTGGAAACAGTCCTTTTAAATTTGATTTTACATCGAAGCGATAAACAAAAAATCTCGAATACTCGAGATAAAAAATTGTTAATTGCGGGTTATTTTCAAGCCTTCCCGCTCTTGCCTTCTTTATTTTAGGCCTTTGTTTCTTTTTCTTTCCAGTGATCAAAAATCAACTTTCCGGCCAAGGCCGCTAAAACAAAATAAACAGCCATTTCCAAAAAATCAGCCTTATAGAGAGAGAAAAGAAGTCCCAAGCCCAGTAATCCCAAAAAGGACATCAACAAAATAGCGCTAATCCTGCCTCCCAGATCCGCTTTTTTTTCATCTTTGGTGAAAATAGCCAAAAACATCCAACCGGCCAATATAAACAAAAGCAAAAAATTCAGATTAAAAAAATTCATCACAAAACCGGGTAAAACTGTTTCCACCACAAACAAAGCCAAATAGTTAAAGCTCAAAACAAGCAATAACCATAAAAAAAATTTGTAATTTGCCTCCAGCGTTTCCTCTATGTTATTTTTTGATCGTAGCAAAAAATCATTCATAAAAAACAAATTAATTAAAACAAATACCCCTTATATTTTTCCGATAATTCCTGCTTGATTTTCCGGTAAAGAATCTTTGAGTTTCGACTAAGCGCCTCCCATGAAGGAGTAGAGCTTAAAACAACTTCCGCCTCTTGAACAGAGCTCGCTTGCAAGTCATTTAAATCAAAAACATAATCCAAACCGGAATGAAGGTTTTCTCTCTTAAATTCACATTCGACTCCGGATTTTTTGCTTTCTTGCCGGCAAGAACTTATGGCTTCAGCATTGCCTTTACTTGCTTTCACGATTGTACAATTCTCTTCCTTTAAAGTCTCTGCCGCCCCGTCAAAATCCAGCTTCCTCTTTTCTTCTTCCCAAATTAAATAATGATCTCCTGCTATCATTAAAATGGTTCCATCCGGGTGGGCGTTTCCGTAATGCAATCTGTCGGCTTCTTGAATTTTTCCCGCAAAATCGCCTCCCTTCTCCACCACATCTTCCCAGTTGTAACCTATCTTCTTGAAAACTTCTTCAGAAAAAACCGGGTAATAAAATCCCTTGGAATAAACATTTACCGAATCATTGTATGCAAACAAGCCTCCATTAGGAAAGTTTATCTCTTTTTGCGAATTTATTAGTTTAAGAAGATCCTCCTTCGAGTTTACAGACTCTCCCTCTTTAAAATAAAGAGCTTGATAACCCTTATAGAGATCTATCTCCACTTCTCTTTTTTTGTCGCCGGAAGTTTTAATTTTATCAATATCAAGAACTATTTTGTCAAAATGGTAATTTTCCAACTCCGGCAAAACCAAAAAATTTTTACCGCCGACTTCTTTGGAAAAAATCTTCACCCCAAATTGAGTGTCCTCGTTTAAATAATAACTAAAATCCGGAAAGATATTTTTCCACAAAACATAACCGGGAATGGAAATTCCGGCAAAAATAATAACGACGACTTGAAACCAAGTCTTTTTAAAAAGTTTACCAGTCATTTTCTTCTTGAGCTTTCTTATTTACTTCCGCTAAAATTTTATCATATTGATCCGGATTTTCTTGCAAAAACTTTTTAACCGCCTCTCTTCCCTGGCCTATTTTTTCTCCATTGTAGCTATACCAAGCGCCGGTTTTGGAGATAACCCCGAATTTCTCTCCCAGATCAACCACATCTCCCTCTTTGGAAATTCCTTTGTTGTACATAATATCGAACTCAGCCGTTTGAAAGGGGGGAGCCACCTTATTTTTCACTACCTTTACCTTGACTCTGTTACCGATAATTTGCTCTCCTTGTTTTATTTGAGCGGCTCTTCTAACTTCTATTCGAACCGAGGAGTAAAATTTTAAAGCATTTCCTCCGGTAGTGGTTTCCGGGTTACCGAACATTACTCCGATTTTCATTCTGATTTGATTGATAAATATCACCACTACATTGGTTTTGGAGACAATGCTGGTTAATTTACGCAAAGCCTGAGACATAAGCCTGGCTTGCAATCCCATATGAGAATCCCCCATCTCGCCTTCAATCTCAGCCCTGGGAGTTAAAGCCGCCACGGAATCAACCACAATAACATCCACCGAGTTAGATCGAACCAAAGTTTCCACAATATCCAAAGCCTGCTCCCCGGCATCCGGCTGAGAAATTAGCAATTCCTCGGTATTCACCCCGATTCTCTTGGCATAAGCCGGATCAAGGGCGTGTTCGGCATCCACAAAAGCCACCGATCCCCCGTCTTGCTGAGCATTAGAGGCCACGTGCAAAGCCAAAGTGGTTTTTCCCGAAGATTCGGGACCATAAATTTCAACCACTCTACCCCTGGGAAGTCCTCCAATTCCCAAAGCCAAATCCAAAGAGGGAGAACCGGTGGAAATGGAAGCTACATCCACTTTTTTTATTTCCCCCATTTTCATAATGGAACCTTCTCCAAATTTTGTCTTAATTTCATCAATAACTTCTTCCGAATTTTTTTTGCTCTTTTTTTCCGGAGAATCTTTTTGAGCGCCTTTCTTTTTAGCCATAGTTGTAAGTAAATTTAATTTTTAATTCCCTCCCTAAATTCTTTAAAATCTTGAACAGTCAACCGCTAAATCCAAAATCATAATAATTCGATTCTATTAATATCTAAGAAAGTATTTTTAACACTAAAAGCAAATAAGTCCTTTGGGTCAACCTTCCTCCCCCTTGTCTTCTTTGTCTTCTTTCTTTTTTTCTTCAGAATCCTCTTCGGACAAATGCTTTTCATCATCCTCTGCATTTTCTTTCACTTTTCCTTCTTTGTCAAATACAACACCCCTCTCCACTCCCGGATGTTCAGCCAGTTTCTGCTTCTCTTTTTCGTTTATCTGAATAAAAGTTTTGTTGGCCTTGCCCGAGGTTAGCCGTACTTGATCGCTCACTTTAAATGTTTGCACAGAGTCCGGCAGCATGGTTCCATTTTGTTTTTTCTTTCCATCCACTTCCACCAAAATCCACACCGGGTCATCCTTAGCTTCAACAGAAAACTCAAACTCGCCCGTCTCTTCTTCTGATTGCTTTCTTTCATTTTGAGATCCTTTAACGGAAGCTAATTCAAAATCGGCCGAAATGTTTAAATTTTTCTTGCTGACTCTGCCCACTTTATTCTCAGCCTCCACAACAATCTCATTAATGCCTTTTCGCAAACCCAAAGTTTCTTTAAACTCCCCTTTTTCGTTAACCTGAACCGGCTGCCCGTTAATTCTAATCTTGTTCTCGCTTTCCGTAACCCCGGCTATCTCCAGAGAGCTTTTATTGACCGACTCTTCATTAATAGGCTGAAACAAAACCAGTCTGGGATTTTCGGAAAACTTTTCTATTTCAAAATAAAAGTAAGAAAAAAGCCCGGCTATACCCAAAAAGAAGAAAAGAAAAGTAAAAAGCTTGGGTGTTATAACAATACCGCTAAATAATCCTAAAAACTTGTCCGGGAAACTCTTGTTCTCCGCTAAGGGTTTTTGTTTTTTCTTAATATTATTCCAAACGCCTATCTCTCTGTCGTAATACTTAAGAACTTCCTTGGGATCCAGCCCGAGATAATTGGCATAACTTCTGATAAATCCTCGGATATAAACATCGGGAGGAAGGCTGTCAAAATCTCCTTCTTCAATTTTTTGAAGATGCTCTTGTTTTACCTTGGTAAAATTGGAAACCTCCGCCAAGGAAACCCCCGCGTTTTCTCTAATTTTTTTCAATCGTTCTCCCAATGTGTAAGATTGGACTTTTTTTTGTATAAAACCGGACATTTCAGTTTCTTATTAAATTTGGCTTATTTTAAACAACTACAAAAACAACTTTCTTACAGCATAAATCAAAACATACTTTTTGTAAAATCAGAGGCTTCAAGAAAGTTTTTAGTTTTAAAGTTCAGTGCCCGGGGCGGGAATCGAACCCGCACAGGATTTAATCCCAAGGGATTTTAAGTCCCTCGTGTCTACCAATTCCACCACCCGGGCAATTTAGCTGTTTAGTTATTTGGTCTTTCCATAGATTTGAAACACCGGCAAACCGGAAAACTAAACAACCGGAAAACAAGCCGGAGGTCGCGCCCGGAATTGAACCGGGGTACAGGGTTTTGCAGACCCTTGCCTAACCACTCGGCCACGCGACCATTTCTCAAATTTCTCTCATACTATATCTAAAATTAAAAGAAAAAGCAATAATTTGAAATACCAAGCAGGATTGAGGGGCAAGAAGTAAGTATTGAGGGGGCAAGGGTTTGAGAATTCAAAAGTCAAAAGTCAAAAGTCAAAACTATAACTCAAAGCTTAAAATAGAAGTAAGAATCAAGAAGGAAGAAGTAAGGGATTAAAAATTCAAAAATCAAAAATCAAAAATCAAAATGGCAATTAAAAATTAAAAATTATTTTTTCTTGCCTTTTAGCGTTAAAATACTTGTACCCAAAATATTAGCTATTTCTATGGTTTCTTTTAATAGTTTGTTGGCTTTTTCTCGGTGTTTTGGATATGATTCTTTGATGAGGCATAACCAGTATTTGGTTTCATTAGCTGATTTAAGGGAGATTTGAAAATAGTGGATGTAATCTTTTTTGGATCCTGAGGATTTAGCCTCTGTCACATTAGCTCCAATTGAAGTGGAAGATCGGATTAGCTGATCTGTGATACTCCAAAATACTTTATCTTTTTTTAGTTCTTCACAAAATTTAATGATTTTTAGGGAAAATTTGATCAGTCTTTGAGTGAACTCTTTTTTAAATTTTTCTTTTTCATTGTCTGCCGGCATTTGCACTTCTTTATTATTTTAATTGATCTTTGAATTTCAGTTTAATTCATTTTGCATTTTGTTCTGTCATTTTGACTTTTGACCTTTGAGTTTTGAATTTTCAATCCCTTGCCCCCCTTAATACTTACTTCTTGCTTCTTTGATTTGACATTTGGACGAGTTTGTCATTTGACATTGATTTGACATTCGAGCTTAGTCATTTGTCATTTATTTATACACTCCCGCCCCCTAAGGGAAGAGAAAACTGAATGGCCGCTCGGTGGAATAAGCTTTTTTGAGGAGGGGAGTTTCTATTCTCTTGCTTATACTCAACTATTCTTCCTTAAATCTAAACTGTACCGCCTAGGCTAAATGATTGGTGTTTATATTTTTTTCTCCCGATAAATCCGCTATGGTGCGAGCTACTTTTAAAATTCTATGATAAGCCCTGGGAGATAAATTCATTTGATTGATGGCGGATTTGAGGAGTTGTTTTTCCGGTTCTCCAATAGGACAAAATCGCCCTATAAGTTTGGTGTTCATTTCGGAATTGGTTATCAAAGAAAGTTTTTTGAATCTGTTTTTTTGAATTTCCCGGGCGCGCACCACCCTTTCTTTGGCTTTTTTGCTTTCTTCGGCCGGTTTGTTACCGGATAATTTTTCAAACTTTAACCTGGGAACCTCGATATGTAGATCTATGCGATCCAAAATAGGCCCGGAAAGCCTTCTTTTATAGCGAGAAACTTGAGCCGGCGTGCAAGTGCAAAATTTTTCCGGATCAGTGGCGTTTCCGCAAGGACAAGGATTCATAGCCGCAATCAGCATAAAACGAGCCGGAAAGTTTAAAGACCCTTGAGCTCTGGAAATAGAAATTGTTCCATCTTCCAGGGGCTGGCGAAGATTTTCAATAAGCTCCCTGGAAAATTCCGGAAATTCATCCAGAAACAAAACTCCCCGATTGGCCAAAGAAATCTCCCCCGGCTTGGGAAAAACGCCTCCTCCTACCAAAGAAACAGGAGAAGAACTGTGATGAGGATTGCGAAAGGGCCTGTTGGCAATAAGCGGCCGGGAGTTGTCAGTTAAACCGGCCACCGAATAAAGCTTGGTAACCTCAAAAGACTCGGGCTTGCTCATTTCCGGCATTATGGAAATTACGGACTTGGCCAGCATAGTTTTTCCCGAACCCGGAGGACCGGAGAGAAGAATATTGTGACCTCCGGATACAGCTATCTCCAAGGCTCTTTTGGCATGTTCTTGCCCCTTAATATAACAAAAGTCAAAATCTTCCATATCTTCCTGCAAGAAGAAATCGCTTAAATCTTTTTTGGGCAATTTTTGAAAAACATTTTTGTTTAAGGCTTGGGTGAAGTCTTTCAAAGATTTTACCGGAAAAACATTTATTTCTTCGGCCAAATTAGCCTCCGGGGCGGTTTCTTCAGGTAAAAAAAGGTTTTTCATTCCTTTTTCTTTTAAAGAAAGCGCCACCGGTAAAGCTCCTTTAATTTTTCTTAGTCTGCCATCCAAAGACAATTCTCCCATAAAAACAGAACTTTTGGGCAAGGAAGATATTTGTTTGGAAGCCAACAAAAAACCTAACGCTATAGGCAGATCAAAAAAGGGGCCTTCTTTTTTCAAATCCGCCGGAGCCAAATTAACGGTAATGCGCCCGAAAAAATTAGGAGACTTAAAACCGGAATTTTTGATAGCGCTGGTAACTCTTTCTTTGGCTTCTTTTACGGCGGCATCCGGAAGCCCCACAATATTGAAAACCGGCTGGCCGGGCGCGGTATCCACTTCGATTTCAATTAATTTTCCCTCCATTCCATAAATAGACGCGGAATAAACTTTGGAAGACATATTTTGAAGCTAATCTTTTACATTTTATTAAAAAACAATTCTTTTCTTTTTGTAATAACAAAAGAGAGGAGAGATATTTAAATCTTAATGCCATTCTTATGAAAAGCAATAAACAATTAGTTGATTATTTGGTCGAGTCGGGAGCTATACAAACAAAGAAGGTTGAACAAGCTTTTTTGGCCATGGACAGGATAAATTTTGTTCCGGAAAAGTGGAGGTCTTATGCTTATCTGGATAAACCAATAGAGATCACCGAAGGGCAGACTATTTCTCAGCCAACCACGGTGGCTTTTATGTTAGAGTTGTTGGGAATAAGGAAAGGGGATTACATTTTGGACATAGGAGCCGGAAGCGGATGGGTTAGCTGCTTGATGGGTTCCCTAACCGGAAAAAGCGGCAAGGTTTATGCCTATGAATCAAATCCTTCTATGGGAATGTTTGGCAAAAAGGCTGTTTACTTCCATTGCCGCCGTAATGTTATTTATACCATAGGCAAGGTCCAGAATTACTGGCATAAAATTAACAAGGTTGACAAAATCCACTCCGGAGCCGCTTTCAAAAAAATCCCGGAAAATCTCTTGGATAAATTAAAAATAAATGGAGTTTTAATAGCGCCCACTCAAAAAAATGATATTCAAAAAATAGAAAGGACTGTCAAAGGATTTAAAAAAACTTCTTACCCGGGATTTCTTTTTGTTCCCTTTCGAGACTGAGAAAGAAATCAGCCTTATTTGTTTTTTCCAATTTCTATAAGTTTTAACTCCTCTTCTTTTACCTGCAATCTATTATTGCTACACTCCTCTTCCCAAAATTCCCGTCAACAAGCCCGCTAAAGCTAAAACTATGTTAATAATCCAAAAACGAACCGTCACTTTGGTTTCCGGCCAGCCCATAGCTTCAAAATGGTGGTGCAGCGGAGCGGAAAGAAAAACCTTTTTCTTGAATATTTTTTTGGAGAGCATTTGAATAATCACCGAGCCGGATTCGGCAAAATAAATAAACACCACCAAAGGAAGAACCAAAATGGAATTGGTAAGCATTGCTACCACCCCCAAAGTCGCTCCCAAAGAAACCGCCCCGGTATCTCCCATAAAAAATCGAGCCGGGTAGAAATTAAACCACAAAAAGGCCAGCAATGACCCTCCCACTACCGCGCAAAAAGCAGCTAAATCAATTTTGCCTTGAAAAAAAGCAATTACAGAAAAAACACCAAAGGCTTGAATTAGCACTCCGGCATTAAGCCCGTCCAATCCGTCGGTTTCATTGGAGGACACCGCCATAGAAACAATAACAGCAATAAAAATAGGTATATACCAAAGTCCCACCTCAAAGTCGCCCACTGCCGGAACGTGGATTAAATCCCAGCCCAGTTTGCTGTAGAACCACCATGCCCCCACCGAAGAAATAGCTAAAAGCCAACCCAAGCGAACAGCAAATCTCATTCCTCCGCCTTTGTTGCCGCCAATTTTTTTAATACTCATATAATCATCCGCCAACCCCAGAAAAGCGGTTGTTAAGAGAGCAAATAAAGGAAGCCAGGTTTGGCTTCTGGTTAAAAAATTCAAATCTTTGATCCAATTGCTATCAAAAAAATTACCCAGGATTGGAGCAATAAGGTAAACAGAAAAAATCAAAACAGCCACCGTGAACCAAACAACTATCCCTCCCATGGTGGGGGTGCCTTCCTTGTGGGAATGCAAACGGCTCACAAAAGAAAGCTTTTCTCCGCTTACCGATTTCTTTTTAATTTTAATGCCGATTTTGTATTTATATAAAAAATGAGTCAGCACCGGAGTTAGCAGCATAGCCAAAACAAAAGCGGATGAGCCCAGAAATATCAGCTTAGCCATCACCAAAACCTCCGGAATGGTTTGAATTTGAGCGATACCCATAAAAAATAATTTATTTAAAAATTTTCCCCGGCTATCGGTTATAATTATTTACAAAAATTTTCAACTATCGGAATCGGGCCATTCATAAGCCTGAAAACTCCATTTGAGTAATTTCTTCATATCCTCCCAGCGATAATTGTTGTCCAGCACCACCCCAATTACTTTTTTGTCTTTATCCGCCGGGTGATGAGCTGACGTCATTAAAGATTTGCCCGCCTCGTAGGTAAATCCGGTTTTGCCTCCCAAGCAATTAGACATCTCTTCTATAAGCATATCCGTGTTAACAATTCTGTGCTTTATTTGACCATCGGCTGAATAGACATCCTTTTCTTTAATTTTCATAGTATCCCAAATCTCATCATACTGCAAAGAATAAGCTGAGATTCTGGCAATGTCATAGGCCGTGGAATAACAGGCGCCGGGATTATCATCGTCATCCAAGCCGGAAGCGTTGCAAAAATGAGTATCTTTTAAACCCATCTCTTGAGCTTTTTTATTCATTAAGTGAGCAAATTCTTCCTGGGAGCCGGCAATGTGGTTTCCCAAAGCCACAGCGGCATCGTTGGTGCTATTCATCACCATAGCCTGAAAAAGATTACAGGCGGATATTTCTTCCCCCAATTGCAACCTGTTGGAAACACAATGACCGCTTCCGGGACAGCCAACCCTTGTGCCTATTTGAGAAAGAGCCTCTTTGTCAATGGTAACGATTTCTTTTTTTAGGTCTTCAACTTCCTCCAAAACAACAATCGCGGTCATCACTTTGGTTAAGGAGGCGATAGATCTTTTTTCTCTGGCATTATGATAATGTAGAATTGTTCCCGTCTCGGCATCTATGGCAATAGATGCTTTGGATCTGTCATAAAAATCGCCAAAACCCTCCTTCTTTTGAGGGGCATCCGGTTGGCCGACCAGCAAATTTTCAAAGGTTATATTGGCGCTTTTCTCTTCTTGTTTGGCCTCTGCGCCTTTGACGCTAACTTGTTCTTTATAAAAAGAACGATCTTTCTGAAAATTGCTCTGCTTAGCAAGGTTCTTTCCTCCCCTAAAGGAAGGAGAAACAAAAAACCACCCCCCAGCAAACAAGATTAAAAAAATTATAATTGAATATTTTAACCTTTTTTTATTTTGCATAAGTTTTTATTTGAAGCGTTACATTTCATCCTTGCCCAAAAACTCTTTGGAAAGTTTATCATATTCCGGCAAATCTTCCAACTTATTCAATCCGGCTTTCCTCAAAAAGCCGATTCCCGGCCTATACAAATAAGAGCGGGAATCCGAAGGGTTTTCTTCTTTCTCAATTAAGCCCAGTTCGGAGAGTTTTCTGATCGCCAAATGGCTATTGACCCCTCTTATATAATCCACCCCCGCTCTGCTTATCGGTCCTCTATAAGCAATAATAGCCAAGACTTCCAAGGCGGAATCTCCCAAAGAAGAAGAGTTTTTCTTATTATAAAAATCTTTTACCGCCGCCGAAGTCGACTCCTCAGAAACCATTTGAACCTTTTGGCCATCTTGAAACAAGGATATCCCGGCGTCGGCTTCTTTATATTTTTTTATCAATTCTTCCACGCACTCCAGCGCTTCTTTTTCGGAAAAATTAAAGAAAGAGGCTAATCTTTTTATTTCCACCCCTTCCTCGGACAAAAAGAGGATGGCCTCCATTTCTTTTTTCACTTGATCTCTCCGCTTGGTTTT
Source organism: uncultured Bdellovibrionales bacterium (assembly GCA_964505305.1). Classification (GTDB taxonomy): domain Bacteria; phylum Patescibacteriota; class Minisyncoccia; order Moranbacterales; family DUUL01; genus JAXHLG01. Next base: position 41,922 of record CAZDHE010000003.1, on the reverse strand, counting down.
TAATCGGTCTGCATTCATTTTTAAAATCAAATTATTTTATTGATAAAAGGCTTAGCGCCGCTCTACTCATCTTTTTTGGATAAAAATTTCGGCAAACAGTTCTTTTTGCTCCAATTTAACGCTTTTTTGTTTCAAAAGCTCCAAAATAGATAAAAAGGAGACTATAATTTCCACTTTGTCGCAAGAATTATTTACAGTTTTCAAAAAAGACACTCTTTGCGTTTTTTCTAAAAAAATCTTAATTTGATTAATTTTTTCTTCTATGCTAAAAAAATTCTCTTCTTCCCGCTTTTTTTCTTGAAGCTGCTCTTGAGTCTCCAGAAACTCTCTCTTTATTCTTAAATAAGAATTCAAAAGCTTGTTTTGTTCGATAAAAACACTCCGGGGGGCGCTCTTTGTTTCCGTGTCGGCTTCTTTGTTTTTACTCTTTTTAAACCCCTCCCCTTCTTTCAAGAGTTTAATCTTAATCGCCTCCCCCAATTGTTTAAATTTTCGGTATTCTTTAACTCTTCGCTCCAATTCTTCCAAATCTTCTTCTTCGCCCTCTCCAATTTCAATATCCGGAAGTAAAGCTTTTGATTTTAAGAGAGCCAAGCCGGAAGCCACCCAAAGAAATTGGCTTAAATTTCTCAAAACTTCCTCTTTTTGCTTTTTTTCTTCAATATAATTTAAATACTCCCCCGCCACCTCCGCCAAAGAAAATCGAGTAATGTCCAGCTTGTTTCTCTCGATCATTTTTAATAGAACTTCCAGAGGACCTTCAAATTGATCGGTTTTTACAGTATACATAATCTTAATTTTGGCATTATCAAAAATTACCCGCTTATAATTTTCTTTCTTGATTATTTTTCAACAGCCTCTCGGCACTCTTGAACCAAATCTTCCGGAGTAATGTTGTTTTTGTCCAAAACCTTACCCGCTCCCAAGGATTGAGCTTTTCTTAATTCCTCCTTGTCGTCGGTCTCGTCAGCCAGAATGTAAATGGGTGTTTTTTGATTTTTTTTAGTATGCCTGATTTCGTTAACAATCTCCGATCCTTTGCGATCCGGCATCATAATATCGGTAATAATTAAATCGTATTTATTGGAACCGGCCTGAAAAATGCCGTCTTTGGCCGTTTCCGCAAATTCAACTTCAAACCCTTGATTTTCCAGTTTTAGTCCAAAAACTTCCGAGAAAACGCTTTCATCTTCAATCATTAAAATATCCCCCGCGCCGGAACGCCTCTGAAAAGTCGGAGGAGTTTTTTTAATCACCTCTCCTTGCTCTTGCCGACCGTCCGCTTCTCCGCCCTGACCAAAGCTCCCTTCGACGTCTTCTTGTAGCAACTCTTTCACTTTTTCCACTATTTGAGCGGGGGTATATTCGGACTTGGCTATAAATCCGGTAGCTCCCATTTCTTCAGCTTTGGCCTTGTTTTCTTCTTGAGACAAATTGGAAAAGGGAACAATTTTCACTCCGTCCAGCTTTTCATCTTTTCTAACTTCCCTTAAAATATCAAATCCGTCCATTTCCGGCAAAACTAAATCCAGTAAAACTAAATCCGGCTTGTGTTTTTTTATCTTTTCCAAGGTTTCGGTTCCGCTGGTGGCTTTAAGAACCTCGTAATCACCCGCTTTTTCAAACTTTTTTCCATAAACCTCTGAAAGCATAGGATCATCCTCTACGATAAGAATTTTTTTCATGCTTTTTTATTACTTTTTAATCTTCACGCTTCTTGCAAAAAGCAAGTCAATTTTAGTTGTTTGGATTTTTTGAGAGCGGGACCGGTTCCAAAAAAAGCAAGGCTCAAAATGCCGAATAAGAAAGGGCAACTCAAAAATTTCCCGCTGTTCCCCATCCTCTTAATTTCTTAATTTTTCCCGTTTTCTCCGTTTAACTTTAATTTAATCCCGCAAATATCGATTTTATCCCCTTTTTCTGTCCAAAGACTTAAAAGAAGTGGTGGCGTCGTCAAAATAAAGAAAAGCTTTTCCCACGGGTCCGTTTCTGTGCTTGGCAACTATAATTTCTACAATATTTTGGTTTTCCGTGTCCGGCTTCTCCCGGTCCTCTCTGTACAAAAACATTGCCACATCCGCGTCTTGCTCAATAGACCCGGATTCTCTCAAATCTGACAATTTGGGGATCTGCGGGCTTCTGTTTTCCACCGCTCTTGAAAGCTGGGATAGCGCTATAATAGGAACATTTAGTTCTTTAGCTAAATTTTTCAGCCCTCTGGATATTTCGGAAATTTCCTGCACTCTATTGTCCGAGTTTTTCCCTCCCCTTCCTTCCATTAGTTGCAAATAGTCTATAATCAAAAGACTTAAACCTTTTTCCGATTGCAGTCTCCGCGCCATCGTCCTCATCTCCATAATATTGGCCGTGGCGCTGTCGTCAATGTAAATGGGCGCCTCGGATAAAATTCCCATCGCATCGCCTATTTTTTGAAAATCGTCATCTTCCGAGTCCGAATCCAAATTGCCGGTTCTTAAATTCCACAAATTAACTCCCGATCTGGCCGCCAGCATTCTATCCACCAACTGATCAGAAGACATTTCCAACGAGAAAATTCCTACGGGAGCTTTAGATTCTATTGCTGCATTGGCAGCTAAATTCAAGGCAAAAGAAGTTTTTCCCAAAGAAGGTCTGGCAGCCAAAATTACCAAATCAGACTTCTGTAAACCGGATAAAATACCGTCTAAATCATAAAAACCGGTCGGAATTCCTCGAAATTTGCCGGAGTCTTTGTGCATTTCATCAATTCGATTAAAGGCGCTTTCCAGAAGAGTGTTTATTGGATTAAAATCCTGCTTGATTGATTTTTGACCGACCGCAAAAAGACTCTGTTCAGCTTTGTCTAAAATTTCATCCACCGGCTTTTCCTCATCATAGCCCATTTCCACAATGTCGGAAGCGGTTGAGATTAAGCGCCTCAAAATAGCCTTTTTTCTGACAATGTTGGCATAAGAGACAACATTGGAAGCGGTGGGAACGGCGTTGATTATTTCTGTTAAATAACTCTTTCCTCCGATATCTTTTAATTGTTTTTTTTCTTTTAATTTAGAGGAAACGCTTAGAATGTCTAACGAGTCTCCCTCTTGATAAAGATCCTGAATAACTTGAAAAATCTTCTCGTGCTTCTCTTTGTAAAAATCATCCGCCTCCAAAAGATCAGCCACCTTGGTAATAGCGTTTTTATCTATCATTAAAGCTCCCAGAGTGGAAATCTCCGCTTCTATATTATTGGGAGGCATTTTTAAACCGCCCCGGTAAAGGCTGGTTTTAGCGCCCTTCTTCTTATTGGCGGAAACAGCTTTCTTGTCCGTCTTCTTTAAATCGCTCTTCTTGTTTGTCTTTTTTTCTTTTTCCGCCATTATTGTATTGATTTAAATTATTCCCCACTAAAACTAAAATGTGAGTACTTGAAAAACTTGATATAAATTGTTTGTATTTATGAATAACTGCTTCCAAGCGCAACCGCCGCCAAAGATAATTAATTTTGTGTGGGCCCGGCTGGATTTGAACCAGCGACTAATCGGTTATGAGCCGACTACTCTGACCGCTGAGTTACGGGCCCTTAAAATCGCTTTTTTAATATAGCTTAGATACCGAAAATGGTCAAATCAAATTAGAGTAAAGGAAAAGTAAGTTTTCCCGATTAAAAATAAAATCAAAAATAAATAATTAAAGACCGTAAAAAAGAAAGACCCAGGCAGTTAAGCTTAAAGCCCTACTTCACATAATATTTACCCTTAATTTCTTCTTCCTCTCTTTTTCTCTCTTCTTTAATTTTTTTCTTGGATTGGCTTCTTAGGCTTTTCAACTCTTTTTTAGCCAATTCTCGGGCTCTTTCCAATAATTGGCGCCTGTTATTAAGTTGTGGATTATCAATCACTTCGGCTAATAAAATCTCCAAAATTGCTCCTATTTTAGGTCCCGGTTTTACTTTAACCTCCTTGATAAGGTCATCTCCGTTTATGTTTAACTGCTTCACTGAAACCGCGTCCTTGCTAACCTTCTCCACCATAAACTTAAAGTGCCTCAATTTGTAAGGTACAGCTTTGGGAACTCCCGAGCCCAGTCTATCGGCTATTCGCACGTCTATCAAATCATTTATGTTTTCTAATCCCACTTTTTTAATCACTCGGCGAACTCCTGACTCGCCAACCTCATCCACATTATAATAAAACATATGATTTTTTATTAACAGGACTGTTTTTTCCACAACTTTCCGGGGAAATTTCAGCCTCTCCAAAATCTCTCTTGCTTTTCTGGCCCCAACATATTCATGGCCGTAAAAAGTAGAGTTGATGCCTTCTCCTCTTTTGGTTTGAGGCTTGCCAACATCGTGCAAAAAAGCAGCTAAACGAACCTCCAGCTTTTCCGAAGGGCATTTTTCCAAACTGGCCAGCATATGTTTATAAACGGTATTGTAAGGGCCGTAGTAATGATGGCGGTTTTGCCTAACCCCAACCGCCTCTATCACCTCCGGGATTATGCAGTTCATCAAATTTGTTTCCACTAATAAATCAACACCCTTGGCCGGCCGAGGAGATAAAAATATCTTAGTCAGCTCTTCTTGAATTCTTTCCTTGGAAATAAATCTTAAATTGTCGGCCTTCTTTTTTATGGCTTCATAAGTGGAGACAGCCAATTCAAAATCCAGCTGAACGGCAAATCGAACCGCCCGCATCATCCTTAAAGCGTCTTCCTCAATTCTATCGTAAGGGTCGCCGACGGTTCTAATTAGCTTTGAATCCAAATCAATTTTTCCGCCAAAAATGTCTTTTATTGTATACTCAGTTAGCTGAACAGCTGTATCAACAGAGCTTTCACCAACCCTTTTCCACAGCTTCTCAACATCCAAAAACCGGATAGCCATGGCATTTATGGTAAAATCCCTCCTTTTCAGATCGTCCTCCACTTTTTCAGCAAAAACCACCTCATCCGGCCGCCTTTTATCAGTATATTTCCCCTCTTTTCTGTAAGTTGTTATCTCGTAAAGATTGCCGGCCTTGCCTTTGTTTTTTTCGGTAAAATATTTATCCGGTAAAACCACCGTTCCAAATTCATTTTGATATTTTCCAAAGGGGAAAATTTTCAAAATATCCTCCGGCTTGGCGTTGGTGGTAATATCCCAATCTTTGGGACTTTTATTTGAAAGCAAGTCCCTCACGCATCCGCCCACCAAAAAACTCTCGAAGCCGTTTTCTTCAAGTTTTCTGCTTATTTTGATTATATCAATCGGAATTCTAATTTTCATATCTAAATTATAACCTATTCACACCTTATTAACAAATAAACTGCAAATTTCCTTGCAGTTTCAGATCTTTTTTCTTTTGTTTAAAAATTAAAAATTGGAAATTAAAAATTGCACTCGTACCCTCGCCGGGAGTCGCCCCGCATCCGCGGGACGCCCGGTGTATGCCGGGCAAGTCTGAATCTGAAGCTTGAGAAGGCGATCATCCGCCTGCCATCAACTGTACCCTCGCCAGGAGTCGAACCTGGATTTGAAGCTTAGGAGGCTTCCGTTCTATCCATTGAACTACGAGGGCGTATATTTAATTAAGAATATTGAATTTCAAATTTTGAATAATTTTTTGATTTTCCCTACAAAAAAAGCCATTATTATGGCAAAAAACCTATTTTGATCAATACCTTCCAATTGGGTACTTATCTTGTTACCTAAAAAATTGAGGTCAAGGGTCTTGAAATAAGAATAGAAATAAAAGTATGGTGCCCCGCCGGGAAAAATACTGCTTTATTCTACAGCAACACGCTAAACGCGTATTGCTCAATTTAATAAAATGCCTGTTTTTCTTCAATGTATTCCTTGTTTAAGGGGAATTTTTCCAGCGGGACACTCATTTTTCTTGCTAAAAATCTGCGACTTGCAGTCTTGATTTTTAGGGGGCTGTTTCCAAACACCATTTCGTTACGAAATTTCTGATTTTTTAGATAAATTTTTCAAACAATTTTTGCCGCTTTAGCAGAGCTAAGGCAAAAAAATTTTTGGGAAATTTAGCAAAAAGGGTGGAATTGCAGTAGGAATGGTGTTTGGAAACAACCCCTTTAGAGAAAATTGGTGGACCTGATCGGGATTGAACCGACTACCTCTCCCATGCCATGGGAGCGCTCTACCAATTGAGCTACAGGCCCGAATTAAATTACTTTTTCAATAAACATATATTCAATAATCAAGCTAAAATAAAGCTCACGAGGAAAATGAGGCTCTTAATTTCAAGTGTGTATTTTTCAGCAACTCTTCCTTTAGAGTAGCATAAAAAGATTTAAAGGTCAATATTTAACAACATAATTTTAAATGTTTGTCAAGGTAAATCCCTACCCCACACTTGTTTCACGTGAAACAAATTAAACTAAAACACTCTCATTAATTATTAGAAAAATCGGATGCTTTCAAAATACTAACATAAAAACAGCGTTCCAATATTTAATAAATTGTTTCACGTGAAACAAATTATTTTTCTTGCAACTATTTTAAAAAACTGGTACTGGTGAGAGATTTAAGAGGGGGGTATCCTTCCTTGGAATGCCAAGTTTAAGCATGCATTGATTGATGCAACCCAATTTTTCTCAAGGCTAAGCCTTCATTTTAAAAAGGCTTAGCCCTGAGAAAATAATCAGCAATTAAGATTCATCAGCTAAAGGGTTTTTGGTTGTCATAATTCCATAAGCAGATTTATTTTTGCCTAAAAAATCAACCGAAGCGCTATTTGAAACCCCCTAAATCTCATAGTAGTACCAAAAAATCAATCTTGATTATTTTGTTTCACGTGAAACAAAATTTTATTCTTACTAAAATTTTAAAACCATTTTAAAAATTAACTTTATTTAAATTGTTTCACGTGAAACAATTTTCAAAACAAAATAATTACATTCTTTTTTAAAGAAAAAAGCTTTACTAAAAATATTTACTCCCTTTCTTGCAATTAGATTTTTCCGGGGCTAATCCTTTTTAAATTAAGGACTATCCTCGAAAAAAATTCCCTGGAAATCGGCAAGATGTTTTCTGACATAACAAAAGAGGGGTTAAAAATAAACCAAAAATCTCTTGTCGACACCTGGGTCTTTTTGTTTCACGTGAAACAAAATATCTTACTACTATAGTTTTAAAACCATTTTAAAAAAGTAATCTTGTTTAAATTGTTTCACGTGAAACAATTCTCTTTTGATTATTTTACCTGTTTCTATTTAATTAAATTCCTTAAATAAACATGGAAAACTGTCTAAATAATGAGTAAAGAAGATTGAAATAATAAATTGTTTCACGTGAAACAATTTATTAATCACAAGTGTTAATGAGTGATTTTTTAGGAAAAAATTAGGTATGTTAATTTTTGACAAAGAAATATCCATCTATTTTTTTTCTGTGAATAGTTTTTTAAAGGCATAATATTAATCAAAAGGGGCTTGGTCCTAAAAAAACTCCTCAAAACCGATATAATCTTTCCGGTATAACGAGGAAGAAACTTAAAAATAAATCAAAAATCCCCTGTTAACCCCTAATCATGCAATCTCAAACCACACTCAACTCTTTTTTTATTTAAAAAACTTTTATATTTTGTTTCACGTGAAACATTTAAAACTAAAATTATCACATTAGATCCATTTTTTTGCATTAAATACAGTTATTTAAACACAGCTGTTCAGAAGCGAAGCTTTTGTCTTGAATTCTATTTCTTAATCAAATTAAAAAGATAAGGTTAACCCGTTATAAAAGATAAAAATATACATTCAACACAGCGCTTTTGTTTCACGTGAAACAAATTAAACCAAAGCATCCTCATCAGTTACCAGAAAAATCGGATGCTTTTAAAATGCTATCACAAAAAAGCGTTCTAATATTAAAAATCAATTGTTTCACGTGAAACAAAAATAAGCCTTTTTATTAGGATAAATTAAAAAACAATTCTGCTTTATCTGAATTGTTTCACGTGAAACAATCCTCTTTTGATTATTTTACTTATTTTCGACTTGATTAAATTTTTTAAATAAACTTGGAAAAATGTCTGAATAACAACTAAAAAAGATTGAAATAATAAAATGTTTCACGTGAAACAAAATATTTTACCACTACAACTTTAAAACCATTTCAAAAAAAGCAACCTTATTAAAATTGTTTCACGTGAAACAATTATCAAAACAAAATAATTACGTTCTTTTTAAATTTATTTAACTAATATTACGCGCGCTTAATAAATCAATCCTTTTGCGAGAAAGCCGGAATTTCGAATTCTGCGGATGCAGAAGTCAAACTTCAGTTAAAAAATGCGCTTATGTTAAATTAGAGCAAAAATATGTACTTAACATCAGTTATTTAAAAAAATTATTTAGACTCCTTGTTTGTTGTGATTATCTTTTTAAGTTTTTTTGTTTCACGTGAAACAAAAATCGACATAAATTATAAAACAACATCTTTTGTTTTATAAATCAACTACAACAACTCAGCACCCTTGACAAATTAAAATATTATTGTTTAATAAAAAATTGGTGAAACACTTAAGCAGCACAAAGACTGGAAAGTTGGTGATATTTTGCAATGGGTTGCTTTAAAAAGAATCACTACCTAAAAAACGATAATTAACGCTTATTAAATAAACTAAAAACATTTTGTCAACAACTTATCCACATAAAAGATTGCTTTAAAAGAGTTCTTTTAATACAATAAAAATACTTAAGAGTTTTTTGCCTTTGTTAACAAAAGTAAGCCCAAAACAATGAACAAGGAAGAACTGTGGAAAATAGCCTTGGGGGAAATAGAGCTATCCGTTTCCAAAGCAAGTTTTACTACCTGGTTTAAGAATACTTCTATTTACAAAATAGAAGAAGGGGAAATTAAAATAATAGTTCCAAATATCTTTGCCAAAGAGTGGCTGGAAAAAAAATACAAAGGTATTATTTTAGAAACCCTAAGACGCCACGATCCCGGAATAAATAAGTTGTCTTGTTTTTTAAATACAGAAATTCCTCAAGCTAAAAACCAAAAAAGTGTAGACTCAATAGTAAACCACTCCGGAAACCATCCCGTAAACTTATCAACAAAATATAAACAAAAAAACAACTCGGGAAAACAACAATTTAATAAAAATCAAAAATCCGCTACTAATCACTTCTTGAACAACAATCAAAACTTTTATTCCAATTTAAATCCCAAATATCATTTTGACTCTTACGTGGTGGGCTCCAACAACGATTTGGCTTATGCCGCCTGTAAATCAGTAGCTGAAAATCCCGGCACTGAATATAACCCCTTGTTTATATATGGGGGGGTGGGGCTGGGAAAAACCCATCTTCTTCAAGCCACCGGCAACCACATAACTCGCAAAGGCGAAAAAAATAGAGTCAAATACATAGGAATGGAACGCTTTGCCAATGAATTAATAAGCGCCATTCAATCTTCCAAGGCAAAAGAGTTTAAAGATGAATACATTCGTTTGGATGTTTTGATTATAGATGACGCGCAATTTTTGTCCGGAAAAGAAAAAACCCAGGAGGAGTTTTTTCATGTTTTTGAATCGCTTTATCAACACGGAAAACAAATAATAATCAGTTCAGACCGGCCGCCCAAGTCTATTCCCACCCTGGAAGATAGGCTGAGGTCCAGATTTGAAGGCGGAATGATGGCTGATGTAAATAAACCCGACATAGAAACCCGCTTAGCTATAATCAAGAGAAAAATTCAAGAGAAAAAATTCTTTCTTAGTGAGGAGATAGTAAATTACTTAGCGGAAAATATTTATCACAATATAAGAGAACTGGAGGGCGCTCTAAATAAAATAATCGTTACCTACCAATTAAGAAACAAGGAGCCATCCTTAAAAGAGGTAATGGAAATAACGGAAGATTTAATTTCGACCAATAGGCAAAAAAATTTAGACAAAGACAAAATAATCAAGGCGGTGGCGGAATTTTTTGACATAAAACCAAGTGATATTTACGAAAAAGGAAGAAAAAAACAATCTATCAGACCTCGGCAAGTGGCTATTTACCTTTTAAGAAAAGATTTAAACTTATCCTTTCCAGAGGTTGGTAAAAACGTGGGAGGGAGAGATCATTCCACCGCCATGTATGCCAATAAAAAAATAGAAAAAGAATTATCTTCCAATAAAATTCTTAAAGATCAAATAAAATTTATCAGAGAAAAGTATATTGATTATTAAAATTATTTGTTGAAAATTTATTAATAAATTGTTAAAGATTTTTAAAATTTACTGTTAATAAATTGTTAATTTTTAAAAAAGAGTTTTTTATCAACATTTCAGTTAACCTTATTAACTCGCTTATCACTAAAAAATTAAACACTTTTATTAACAAGTTTTTGTCTTTAAAAAAGGTAAAAAACTAACTTATCAACAAATTTTAGTTTCTTAATATAATATAAGTAATAAGTAAATAAATTATATGAAATTTAATTGTAAAAAGATAAATCTGAAAGAAGCAATCTCTCAAGTGGAAAGAATTGTATCCAAACAACCCAGTCTTCCAATTTTATCTAATATTTTAATTAAAACCCAGAAAGGAAGGCTTTTAATAGCCTCTACTAATTTGGAAATAGCTATTGAAACATATATTGGAGCTAAGATAGAAAAAGAGGGTGAGATTACTGTTCCGGCTAAGATGTTAAACGGTTTTTTGTCGGGGGTTAAAGATGAAATTATTAAAGGTGAGTTGGTGGATAATGATTTAAAAATTACAACTCAAAATCACAGTATGAAGATCAGAGGGATGGATGCCAATGATTACCCCATTATTCCGGAATTTCCATCAGAACATTTTTTTGAGTTAAAAACGGAGGATCTAATAAACACTATTCCTATTGTATTAAGCTCTGTTGCTCATAATGATACCCGCCAGGAATTAAACGGTATTTATATGGAAATGAGCGAGGATCAAATAATTTTAGCCTCAACGGATAGCTGTAGGTTAAGCGAGGCTGCTGTGAGGTTGGATAAATCAAAAAACAGCGAAGAATTTAAAGCTTTCTTGGGAAGTAATAACTCTGTTATTGCCCCTTCTATAGCTTTTAGTGAGTTACAAAGGGTTTTAACCGGGGATAGTTTTAAGGTTGTAATTAGTCAAAACCAATTATTTTTGAAAAGCAACACTGTAAAAATAATCTCTCGCTTGATAAATGGTAATTATCCCGATTACAAACAAATTTTACCGGAAAAATATTCTATTGAATTAGTTTTAAACAAAGAAGAATTTTTAAGCGCTTTAAAGATAGCTTTATTGGTTTCTTCTGATGGCGATGGCGAGGTTATTTTAAAAAAAGAGAGCAATAAAAAAGAGAGTAAGGAGGATACTTTGGAAATTTTATCTCAATCCTCGGAAGCGGGCGAGAATAAATCGGCGCTTAAAATGGAATCAAAGGGTGATGATTTTGAAGTTGTTTTTAACTGCAGGTTTTTAATTGACGGGTTAAATGTGGTTAAGTCTTTTAATGAAAATATTGTGTTAAAATTAAATCAGCAAAAATCACCGGCCTTAATTAGAGGTTTTAATAAAAATAATAAAGAAAACCCCGATTATTCTTATATTGTAATGCCTATTGTAAAAGATTAATTTGTTATGTATATAGTTTTTTATTTATGGATACTGAAGTCGAACTTCAGTCCGCTGATAAATTAGTCATTTTTATCGGGGTATTAAGGATTTGGAATTGGTAATTTTTAACTGTTGATATTATGTGGAATAATTTTCAAAAAGTTTTAGAAGGCAGGGTTAACAAGCAGCAAAATCTCAAAAAAGATAAACATTTAATTCTTGGTTTGACAGAGGAAATTGTGAAGAGCTTATTTGGAGAGGTTGGAAAACAGAATATTGAAATAGTTGACTTTGAGGAAGGCAATTTGTTTTTGAAAATGGAGTCTTCTGTTTGGAGAAGTGAGGTTAAATTGAGAAGCGGGGAAATCATAAAAAATATTAATTCCAAATTAAAACAAAAAGCGGTTGGGAAAATAATAGTAAAATAAATTTTCAAGAATTTTTCAAAATGGGTAATTTGATTCAAAAAATAATTTGTTATATAGAAAGCGTCCCGCTTAATTTTAAAAGCTGGATAGGCGGTTTTACAGCTATTATTGCCGTAAGGCTTTTTGTGGAGGCGTTAATTTTGGGTTTTCCAAAGCGGGATTTGGAAGATTTCTTGGTGCTTTTTTTGCATACTTTTTTGTTTTTCTTATTGGTTTATTTGGTTTTTGTTTTTTTATTAACTTTCTTTTTAAAGGAAAATATTAAAAAAACCTCTTCAGTTTTGTTGTGGGGTTTCTGGGTGATAATTCTCCCTCCCTTGATTGATTGGGCGGCTTTTATTGCCCAAGGAAAAGAATTTAAGAGTTTTTACATTTTTGATGGAGCCGGAGGATTAGTGGAAAGATTCTTTCTTTTTTTTGGCGAGGGGTTGCATTGGGGAATAACTCTGGGAACCAGGGTGGAAATTTTACTGGTTTTATTTTTGTTGTTTATTTATGTTTATCACAAAAAGGCGAGTTTTAAGTCATCTGCCGGATTTGTTTTGTTGAGTTACTTTATTTTTTATCTTTTCGGGGTTTTTCCCAGCTTGGTAGTGTTGTTGATGAGCTTGCTGAAAGGAGAGGGTATTTGGTTGGTGCAAGATTTTAACGTGGCGAGTGTTTTTATGTCCCCTTTTGAGTTTTTTGGGATTAAAGGGGAGGTTTGGAAAGCTTTTTTGCCCAGAAAATTAGCGCTTTTTTATACTCTTTTGATTTTTTTAACTCTTTTTGTTTATTTTTATTTGAGCCAAAAAACCAAATTCAAGGCTTTATTGAAAAATATTCGTTTTCCCCAGATGTTTTTTAACGGAGGGCTTTTATTTATCGGTTTGGGTTTGGGGTGGTTTTATTACCCGGAAAGATTTGGTTGGGATATTTTTCATTTTGTGGGCATTTTGAATTTAATTTTGATGGTTTTTTGCGCTTGGTTTTTTTCGGTTTTTATTAATGATATTTTTGATGCGGAAATTGACAAAATTTCCAACCCGGATAGACCCTTGGTTTCCGGGATTGTGAAAAAAAGAGAGTATATGGATTACGGTTTGGTTTTTTTGTTTTTGTCTTTAATTATAGCGCTGCTTTTTTCACCGGTGATTTTTTTATTGATAGTCTTTTATCACTTATTGACTTGGATTTATTCGGCTTATCCATTTCGATTAAAGAAGTTTTTCGGAGTGGCTAATTTGATTTCGGCGACCGCCTCTTTGCTTTTTTTGGGAATAGGCTTTCTGGTTTTTTCCGGGGGTGATTTGTTTAGTGGTATTTCTTGGGAGGTAATTGGCTTTCTGGGCCTTGCTTATTTTTTTGTTTTATCTATAAAAGATTTGAGAGACGTGGAGGGTGATAGAAGAGAGAAAATTTATACCTTGCCGGTCTTAATCGGATTAAGAAATGCTAAGCTTGCGCTGGCTTCCCTGATTTTGTTTTTTTATTTGTTTTCTGTTTATGTATTTAATGAAAACAAACTTTTCCCTTGGGCTGTTTTGTTCGGTTCGGTAAGTTTTTTTGTTGTTGCAAAAAAAGAAATAAAAGTGAGTTGGCTTTACGGATGGCTTTTTGCGGGGGTTTTGTGTTATGGATTGATCGGGGTATGGATAATGTTTACTTGATATATTTTTTAAATTTGTTATAGTTTAAATAAGATGTTAAAATAAAGCGGAGTAAAAAAATAAAAGCAATACTATAAATGCAATTAAATAAAGAAAAAAAGAAAATTGTTTCCAGAGAGCTTTTTTTGAAAGTGGCTTTGTTTGTTTGCGTGGTGGGAGTTTCTTGGTTTGGTTTGTCAAGAGCGGGAGTCGAGGGGCATAATATTTTTAAGGATTCGGACGGAGACGGGTTGACTGATGCCGAGGAGGTGGCTCTGGGAACTGATCCGAATAATCCGGATACCGACGGAGACGGTTATGAGGATGGAGTGGAGGTGGAGAGCGGTTATGATCCGCTTAAGCCGGCCCCGGGGGATAAAATTATTCAAGAAAACCAAGAGGAGCCGGAGGTGAGAGGGGAAAGTGATGAGCAAAGTCAAGATGAAGACAAAAAGGAAGAAGAAGAGGAAGAAGGGAAGGCTTCTGATCAAAAAAAGGAAGAGGAGAATTTAACCCAAGAATTATTAGAAAGATTTCAAAACCAGAAAGGCGAGGAGATTGAATATTTAAAAGAAATATCTTCTAATCCCGATTTTTTAAATGAAGAGGAAAATATGGAAAAAGCCCGGGATATATCTATTACGGAGCAAGACCTGGAGGGTTTGTTGTCCGGCTTATCCGGAGAGACTCAGATAAGTAGGGATATGGAGTATTTTGAAGAGGAAGAATTAAATATTCTTGACAAGCCCGAGGGTGGCGAAGAGAGGGTTAAAAAGAAGGAGAGAAAACAACTTCAGGAATATTTGGTTTCAGTTCTGTATATAGCGGCGGCCAATAAGCCTTTTGAGTTAAGTGAAAAAGAAAATTTGTCCGAAGACGGGGTGGATTTTGTAAAAGAAGCCAATGATTATATTCAACAAGGAAACACGGAAAAACTTTCCGAATTTAGGGAGCGGGCGGAGAGAACGTTAAAAGCCTTGAAAAAAGTGGAGGTGCCTTATGTGGTAAAAGAACTCCACATCGAAGGAATTTCCTTGATGCGTTATTTATTAGAAAGCGTAGATGAAGAGAAATTATCCTCCAAGGAGGATCCCGTGGCTATGGCTATGTATTTGGGAAAATTTCAATCGGCCTTAGCGGAATTTGATTCTCTTCGAATGGAAATGGAGGAAATTTTAACCGAGTATGAGCTTAACACCATAGAATTATACGATGATGTTGAAATCGATTAAGAAAAAAACAGCCCTATTTTTGCTGGCGGCAATTCTTTCCGCGGGGTTTTTTGGAGTGAAAAACCCGGTTAGAGCCGGCGTTTGGGGGGAATCTATTGAGTCGGTTTTGATGCATGAGGCCTGGGTGGAAATAAGGGAGGCTTTTATTAACGCTATGGTGGCTGGTCTTAAAATGGAAGCTAATAATCTTATTAAAGACCAGATAGTGGGGATGCTTGGGGGATCCGGAGATAGCGGTTTGGTGATTGGAGACTATGAAAATTTTATTTACAATAACTCCCGGGAAAATGCCAATGCTTACGTTTATGATTTTTTCCGGGATTTAAACAGCGGGGTGTCCTCAGAAACCTCCGGAATGTATGAGACGATAGAAAAAAGCTTGTTAAGCTCCAAGCAAAACACAAAAGAGGCTTCCACTATAGATCAGTATGTTAGCGGGGGGTCGGAAAACATCTTCAAGCAAAGCGAAGGGGGCGGAACTCAAGCTTTGATGGCGTCGGTGACCAATGATTATAATAATCCCTTCGGGGCGTATTTAAAAAGCCAGTCTTTATTGGCCGAGAGGATGGAAGTAGAGCAAAAGAAAGCCGAGGTGGAGGCTGTTTCCGGTCAAGGCTTTAAAAGCCGCCGGGACGGGAACCTTATTGATTTGCCCGGCAGTGTTTTGGCTGATATCACCGCCAAAAGTAAAAGCAATTATTTTGACTTGATAAATAACGCCACCAGCATTCCCGAACTGGCGGGAACTTTAGCTGCCGGAATTTTAACTCAAAGCATAAAAGAAGGAGTAACCGGAAGCAGCGGTAGCGGAGGGGGCAGCGGAGGATTTTCCAGTCAGTCCAATCAGACCTTTGGGGAATCCGGGGGATCTTCTAATATGCAAAATGATATTTATAACGGAATAGAATTTGATTCGGGAATGGGTGGTTTTTAAATTTTTTATTAAAAGCCGCTCCTTTTTTAAAAGGGTGGGGTATCCGAAGCAAGGTTTTTGAAAATTTATTGGGAGTAGAGAGTAATTTCGGCTTAATTTAATTATGGGATGGAGAATGAAAGAAAATAGAAATAAAAAATATTTTTAGTTATGTGGAAAATTTTTCGAAATAAGACAAATAAAACAAGAAAAAATAAATCTTTATTGGTTTTTTTATTGTTTGCTTGCCTATTTTTTTGTTTAGGAGATCTTGCCTTAGCAGAAGAAGGTAATACACTTACTGATATTCCTTGGCACACTGATGCTGGTAATTATGATAAGGAGGATGTGCCTACTGGCGGTAATCCCATTAGTTGGGTAGCGGAAAAGGTCGGAGGTGTTTTTTTTGGAGGTGTAACCGCCGCTTTGTATGGAATTTATAAATTAGTTATTATCTGTTTCGACGGTTCCATGTGGCTTTTGGATTTTATTACCAAGCCGGCGGTTTATGAACAGGTTTTTTTCTCAGATGTTGCCAGAAGCGCCATCGGAACGGCTTGGTCTTTTGTGAGGGATTTTTTTAATTTGTTCTTTATAGTGATTATTATGTTTATCGCTATTAGCACAATCTTGAAAATAGAAAAATTCAGCGCCAAAAAAAATATTCTAAGTGTTATAGGGGCGGCCTTGCTAATAAATTTTTCTATGCCGATCACTCTGGCGGTAATCGACGCTTCTCAGGTGGTGATGAGGTTTTTTGCCGAAGCTATTCATCAATCCGGCAATAATTTTACAGTCACTATGCAGGAAAATATTAAGATAAAAGATTTGTTTTTGCCGGTGATAGAAAAAGGTGAAACTATGGATACGATGGTTGTTTTTGTGATGCTTTTATTTTCCATTGTTTTTGTGTTGATAATGACTTTTATGATTTTTGTGTTAGCGCTCTCTTTGTTGATTAGGCTGGTAGCTTTTTGGGTTTTGATAATCTTGTCTCCCATGGCAATGTTTGGAATGGCGATACCCGGAAATTTGGGCTCCAAATTAAAAAACAACTGGTCGCAAAATCTATTGAGCTGGTCGTTTTATGGACCTATAATGCTTTTTTTTCTGTGGCTGGCTTTGATTTTAATTGATGCTATCTCTACTGCTATTTTTGGGAGTATGGATGGTTTTAATTTAGAGTTTAACACGGAAGCGATATCAGATGGGGAAAGCGCTTTAGGGGATTATGCTAAGACCACGTTTATAGTATTAATCCCTTATTCCACGGCTATCTTTTTTTTGTATTATGGTTATAGGCTTTCCAACGAGGTTTCCACCGGGGCGGCTCAGGGAGTTTTAAAGTGGGGAGATAAGAAGATGAGTGACTGGACATCTAAGGCCAGGGGTTATGGAAAGGCGGGGTTATCGGCAGCCACCCTTGGCGGGACTCGTCGCAACTTAAAAGAGGCGGCTAAAGAAAGATGGGAAGATAAAACTAAAGACAAAGGAATCCTTCGTTACACTACTCAGAAAGGAAGGGATAGGGCCAGCGAGGAAGGAAAGGCTCGTTGGAAGGACAGGCTTGGGGATGATTCAGCTCAAAAATCCCTGGATGTGCAAAGAGCTAATGAAAAAATTAAAAAATGGAAAGATGATCCGCCCGATATGGATGAGCTGAAGGAAAAAATGGCTTCCGGAGAAGGGGATTTGGCAACGGCTATGTATTTATCCCAAAATGATGGATTGGGAATGTATAAAGATCAAAGTGGCAGGCAACACAATCTCTATGCAAGAGCATTGAAAATTAAGGGGGTTGAGAACAATAAGGGGGTAGCGGAAAAACTAAAAAGAGAAACCAAGAAGAAGAACGGGGCTGCTGTGGTCGACCAAGAGGCTAATGCTCTGCTTCCGGGGCAGCAAAATACAAGAGGTTTAAAGACGGCGCTGGAGGAGAATTACGGAAAAGCTTCTTTGAAAGATATCCTAAGTCAAGGGGAGGAATTTTTTCTTGACAGCCAAGGAAAGTTGAAACCGGAAGTGGAAGCATTTTTGTTGGAGAAAACTCGGGAACTTGACACGGCTTCCAAAAATAGACTTGCCGCGGATATGGCAAGCACCAAAGCTAGAGATGTACTTAAAAAGAAGAATATTCTATAGAAATGATTAAAGACGGATAAATTAAATTGGTTAATAATGCTTTTTAAGACGCGAAGTTATGCCACAAGATAATGGAAATACATCTAATATTATAAAAAAACAGGCCAACCCGGTTTATGCCAGCGTGCTTTTGAATCCTCATGAGGAGCAACCGGAGGATAGGCTTTCTTGGGGCAAGAAATTTTTAAGATTACCCCGTTATTTAAGGTATGGGATGATTAAAGAGGAGACCGAGGAAAAAATTATCCAAACCGCTAATCGATTTGGACTTAAGAATCCTCAAGATTTGGGGAAGTTGTCCAGATTAATTAGAGGAGTTTTTTGCGGAGAAGTTGAATCCTCCCGGGTTGGGATGGAAATAGAAAAGAAAATGGGACTGAAAAACGCAAGAAAAAATGATTTAGAAAAAGAACTTAAGGAGGTTTTGGCTTTTATCAAGAAAGGCGGAGAACAAGCGGTTCGGGAAGACTTGGAAAAGGAAAAAATTATTGAATTAATGAGTAAATACGAACAAGTTAGGGAGCAAATGGTGGGCATTGATGGTTTGGGGGTGGAGGGCGAACTCTTACCGCCCACAATAGAAAATTGGCTCTATGATTACAAAATGAAACTGGGGACGGGCAACCACAATTCTCTTCAGAGAAGCGGTTATGCTTATAATTCGGTTAACGCGAAAAAATTAGAAAGGAAAGAAAGGGAAAAGTTGTCTATTATCTTAGATTCATATGATAATAAGAAAAAAATATGGTATAATAAGTTGTATGAAGAAGTGGACTTCGAGGCAATTCTTTATCCGGAAAGGGTTTTTGGAGAAAGCGAGGGTAAAAAAAATAATTCGGAAAAAAAAGTTTTTAATATAAAGAAAATGGAAAACAAGCCTTTTTATGAAACGGATCTTCAAAAAAAGAAGGGTGGAAAAGGAGATGAATCCGAGAAAGAGGATGATCCTATTCACGCAAGAAGAGAAAACCCCCAAAAAAGAACGGAAGATGAGTCTGTTGAAAATTCTTCAAAACAGGATTTTCAAAAAACGAATACCGTAGATTTAAACGATTATATATAATCAATGAAAAAAAGAGAAGTTCCACAATTTATTGACATCGAGGACAAGATAGCTTTTCAGTTAACGGCAAAGCAGCTGGGATGGGCCGGCTTGGGCGGGTTTTTTATTTTTATAGCGTGGTTTTTTTTGGAGCAAACCTATTTTATTATTATTGCCGTAATTGTTTCGTTGTTAATCGTGGCTATTTTATTTGTTCGTCCCTTTGGAATGTCAATGCCGGAATTTGCTAAAAATATCTTTTTTTACTTATTTAAGCCCAAGACCTATATTTGGAGGAGAGGTAGGAAAACTCAAAAGAGTGGTTTTGAAAATAGGGCTGAAAAAGAAAAAGAGCAGAGCGACAAGAATAAAAAAGAAAGCAGTAAAAAGGTTGGAGACATAAAGGAGATTAAAAAAGCGTCTAAAGCCCTGGATATTTTTGAGAAGTAATATTTTTTAAGATAAAGATAAATAGAAAGTTTGATTTTAAATATTTTAATACTTATTTATAATTCCCGCTTGCATTGAAAATGGAAGACTGCCTCTAAATAAATTTTTAAATTACATTATGAGTGAATCCATACAAGATAAGTTAGACATAGCTGAAATAAAAGAAGATGTGGTGATACTTAAAGATGGTTCCTTGAGAGCTGTTTTGGCAGTTTCTTCGGTTAATCTGGATCTAAAGTCGGATGAAGAGCAGCAAGCCATTATCTACAGTTTTCAGCAGTTTTTAACTTCCTTTGATTTTTCCTTTCAGATTCTAATTTCTTCTAGGAAATTTAATATTAATCCTTACATAAACACACTCAAGAAAAGAATAAGGGTGGAAGAAAATGAGTTGCTTAAAAATCAAATCAAGGATTATGTTGATTTTGTTGAAGAAATGGTTAATCTTTCCAATGTTATGTCCAAGCTTTTTTACGTGGTAGTCCCTTTTTACGTAGTTGAATCTCGCAATGAAGGCGTTTTAAAAAGAATGGCTTCGGCTATAAATCCCAGGAGAAGCATAAATCAGAGACACGAAGACTTTTTGACTTATAAAAATCAGCTTTTTCAGAGAGTAGACCACGTTAGATCTTATTTGAGCAGTATGGAGGTTAATGGGGTAATGCTGAATACCAATGAGTTGATAGAGTTGTTTTATAATTCTTACAACCCTTCCGAATTTGAGTATATCAACCTGGAAAATTTGAGTGAGGTGGAGATAGATAAAAATTAAAAACCAATCTAATTATGTTCAATTTATTTAAAAAAAAGGAAAATAAAGACAATTCTTCTCAAGGCAATTCCTCTTGGAAAGAGGATAATTATGAAGAAATAGATATTCTAAACAAGAAAGAAATTTATGAGGAAGGATTAACTAGAATTTTAGATTTTGTAGCTCCTTCAGCGATGGGAGTTTCCAGCTCCCACTTGCAAATTGGGGGTGTTTATTGTCGAACTGTTTTTGTTTCAGCTTATCCGAGAGTTTTAAGTTCCGGGTGGGCCGGGCAAATAATTACCTTAGATTTGCCGATGGATATTTCTTTTTATGTTCATCCGGTAGAGACCACCAGGGTTCTAAAACAGTTGAGGAAAAAAGCCACCCAAATTCAATCGCAGTTGAACATAGAAGCGGAAAAGGGTTACACTAGGGATCCGGAATTGGAAATGGCTTACCAAAATGTAGAAGAATTAAGAGATAAACTTCAAGAGGGGGTAGAAAAAGTCTTTAAATTCGGTTGTTATGTAAATGTTTATGCTAAAGACTTGGATCAGTTGGAGAGAAATACTTCCGTAGTGCAAGACGCTTTAGAGTCAATGTCCATTTATACCAAAAAGGCTATCTTTAGAATGAAGGAGGGATTTGATTCTTGCTTGCCCCTTGCTACGGATAAATTAATGATAGGATCGGACTTAAACACCTCCCCCCTGGCAACAGTCTTTCCCTTTATTTCCTCCAACGTTACTTCTAATCAGGGGATTATGTATGGAATCAATAAGCACAACAATTCCCTGATTTTGTTTGATAAATTTAGTTTGGAAAATGCCAATATGGTTGTCTTTGCCAAATCCGGAGCGGGGAAAAGTTATGCTGTTAAATTGGAAATATTGAGATCTTTGATGCTGGGAACAGACTCTATTATTATTGATCCGGAAGACGAATATAGATATTTAGCCGAAGCTGTGGGTGGAAGTTATATATCCGTTTCTTTGAATTCTTCTCATCATATCAATCCTTTTGAATTAAGACCCAATGAAGATGAGGATACTCAAGAAATTCTAAGATCCAGCATTGCCGATCTTTTGGGTTTAATGAAATTGATGCTTGGTGCTGTTACTCCCGAGGAGGAGGCTATCTTGGAGAGAGCTTTAAAAGAAGCTTATGCGGTAAGGGATATTACCGATAGTACGCCGGTACAAGAACTGGGGAAGAAAAAAATGCCACTATTAACAGATTTTCACCAAGTCCTGGAAAATATGGAAGGAGCCGGAGACTTGTCAATTAGATTGGAAAAGTATGTCAAAGGTATTTATAACGGTTTCTTGAATCAGCCTTCCAATATTTCTCTTAATAATAGATTGATAGTTTTTAATATCAGGGACTTGGAGGATGAACTTCGGCCAATTGCTATGTATATTATTCTTAAATATATTTGGAACGAGGTTCGCTACAATGTTAAAAAGCGATTAATTACAGTGGATGAGGCTTGGTGGATGATGCAATATGACGAGGGAGCCAGTTTTTTGTTTTCTATAGCCAAAAGAATCAGAAAATACTACGGAGGTTTGGCTACTATAACTCAAGATATTTCCGATTTTATGAATTCCCGGTATGGAAAATCCATTGTTTCCAACTCTTCTTTGCAGCTTTTGATGAAGCAGTCTAAATCCTCTATTGATGTAGTGGCGGACACTTTCTATTTAACTGAAAGAGAGAAATATTTTTTGATGGAAACCAAGGTGGGTGAAGGAATATTTTTTGCCGGCAATAAAAGAGCGGCCATTCAGGTGGTAGCTTCTTATAATGAAGATAAAATTATCACCACCAATCCGGCGCAAAGAATGGAAATAGAAAAAGAAAAAAGGGAGAAGTAGAAAGCGTTTTGTGTCGGCAAGCTTTAAGAAGCAATAAATTGAGTTACATATGAGCGAAAGAGAAGAAAAAATAAGGAGAGAATTAGAGGAAATTCGAAGATTGGAAAGGGAGAGCGCTAAACACCAAGAAGTTGATGAGGATAAAGAGTTAATAGCGGAAATAGAAGAAGCGGGTAGGTCTCAAAAAACCGGAGCTTATAATATACTGTTTGTCTCCATTATAGCTGATATTTTTACCTTTATTCCGCTGGTGGGAAATATTTTTGCTATTTTCTTCTCCATTATTATTTGGTTGATGTATTTCTTGAATTCTGACAATGCTGCTCAGCGGAATATAAAAAAGTATCTACGAAAAAGGGGTGTTAGGGTTTTAGTTTTGCTTCTCTCTCAAGGGGCGGAGATTTTTGGAATAGGACTTGGCTGGTTACCCTTTTTCACCTTGGCGGCTTTGATTAATTTGGCTTTGACCAAATCGGAAAACGTAGAAAAACTTTATGGCTTGATTGTTAAGGATAGGTGATTTTAAACTTTTATTATGGCAAACTCATTTAATTTAAAAAAAGAAAAAAGCATAAAAGTTATAATAACGCAAATCGTTTTAACTTGGGTGGTTTTTTGGGTGGCCTTTTCCAGTATTAATACGGAAGGGGTTTGGGAGATAACCTTTCTTTATTTAGTATTTCTATTATTTTTACCCATTTTGGTTTCCCGGTTTTTTTATAAGGATAATTTTTTATTTGAGGTATTTAAGGGAAGAATTGATAAATGGACTTTTTTGAGAATTTTGATTCAAGCGGCGATTTTTTTTGGCGTAATGTCTGCAATTGTGTTAAAATTGAATTTAGCGGATAGCGTGATGCTAAACTTTTTTGCTCGAAAGGAGTGGTATTTAGAAGGAGTTTCAGTGATTATTTTTGTTAATTTGATTTTTTTGCCGATAGCGCTTTTTTGCCAGGAAGTTTATTTTAGGGGTTTTGTAATGAGTTTTTTGCAAAAGAGACTTAGCCGCCTCAATACGCTTTTCTTTCAGGCAGTTATTTTTGTCTCCTTTAATGCTTTAATCTTTGGAAGTTTTGACTGGGTTTTTCTTGTAATGAGTTTTTTGCTGGCTTTGTTTTTGGGGTTGCTTTTTTTGCAAACCGGGAACGTATTGACATCTTTTGCCGTAAGCTGGATCTTTGTTTTGATAACTGACGGGATATTACTTTACTATATAGAACAAATAAAAAATCAAGTTTCAATTTTATGAAAAAAAATATGAGAAAAATTTTTAAACGCGTAACTTTTTTTGCAATCCTTTTTTCTTTTTCGGTTGCCCAAGTTTTGCCTGTTTATTCCATAAGTATTCCTTCTTCAGGAGAAATAATGGACGATGTTGAGAAGAGGTATGGCTTTGATGGAAATACACTCAGGAGAGCGGATCGAAAAACCAATTATCCTAAAACGGACGTGTTTTTTGATAATAATGAGCCCAAGGAGGGGGAAAAAGTAACAGCCACAGCCAATCCTTCCGGTTTTAAGAACGAAAGAGAGAATCTTTATTATACCTGGTTTTTGGTGAGAGAGGGGGATGACTTAAATGACGGAGATACTATGGAAAAAGCCAAAAGAAGGGCTATGGGAATTGTGGCAAGAGGTGATTTTGATCCTTTTTTATTCGGATCGGATTATAGCAATGGCGATGAGGATGCCCCCGGGGCTTACTTTGCTCCTTTTGGAGGAGCGGATGGAGTTGGGGGGAAGCCGGGAACAAATTTTAATATTGGTCAATTTGAAGAATCTTGTTATTCGGATACTGACAGAAGAACAGTTGATCCAAGTTGTATAAGCAGATGCTATAAGCATAATTTTGGTATTAACAACCCCACCGGAAATGACAAATATCAACAAAGCAGTTCCGGAAAAGACTTAATAGTGGAATGTGAGCATCATTTTCCGGATGCCCCGGAAGGAGATTCTTTTGAAAACCCGGCAACCGGAGAAGAAATAGAGTGCGAAGACGATTATAAGATTGGGGATGGAAAATTTACTGTCAATGAAAAAGCTTGCTGGAGATTGGATCCCGACAACCCGGACACCGACGGAGACGGCACGCCGGATGAGGCTGACTTAGCCGGTAAGGGACAAAAACAATTTACCTGGAATTATCAAGAGGGAGATAGAGTGGGAGTTTTAGTGGAGGGTACTTCTATGAAGCCTACTAATGAAGGTGAAAGCGGGAGTTTTACAGAATATAGAACCGAAAGTGATTCTATTAATATGAAACAAGACTCTCGGGCTGAGTCGGACTCGGAGTCAGAATCTTCTGCAAGCGTAAGCGAGGGCAATTCCTCTTCCAGCTCTTCTTCCAGCTCTTCTGATTCTTCTTCTTCCGAAGCATCTCAAAGCATCAATTTTGAAACCAATCAGACATTCAACGATGGCTTTACGGAAAATAAGGAGGCGGGATTAAATTCTTATTACAAAATAACTTGGGCGGGCATAGGTATTTGTACGGATGAGCCGGATTACGACGGAGACCCCAAGGATGATTTTATGAAAAACGATTGGTGCGATAACGAATCTCAGGATTTAGGGTACACCTACTTGGCCTCTAAGCCGGTTTATGAAGAAACCGAGGGGCAGTTAGATACGATTTTAGATTTCAAACCTTCCAAGACCCAGGCTGATACGGGCAATGAATCTTTTACGAGTTTGATAGAGATGGAATCTAGCATTGAATCGGAAAACGTAGATGAGGATTTTGTTTACTATGATTGGGATGTTTATTATTGCCAAGAGGATAATTTGGAAACTTGTACCGAGGATGCCTCGATCGGCGAGAACGAATCGGAGTGGCTGACGGAAGATTGTGGGGAAGGAGATGTGACTCAAGATTGCGCTCCGGATCTAATTTCCAACTCTTACATCGAAGGGCTGGGTTTAAACGAATTTAACTTTAAGCCTACCCAGGATTTTTTAGAGAGTAAAGATTTACGTGACGAAAAGTTTTACTTTAAGGTTTTTTTAAGAACCAAGAAAAGTCAGACCAGTAATATCGTAAGTGTTTCCAAAGCTGATGTGCCGGTGGTTCTAAATAATACCAATATACGTTTTTATGATGTGATTCAAAGACCGGACGGAATATATGAAAAAGGGGAGGAGATTTGCAATGACGGTCTTTATAGCAAGCTATGCCCTGTTTATCCTTTTCAGTTGGTAGTGGCGGAAGCTGATTTTGAAGAGGAGGTACAAGGTCATATTTGGGAGATGAATGGCCATAAAGCAAACGCTCCTCTGAATTCTTCCGAGTGTATCTTTGAAGGAGGATGTTCTTTTGGCGAGACCTTCTTTTTCCCTGTTATTGGGGGAGACAAGGGTATTAACAAAATCTCCTTAAAAGCTGAAAAAGAAGAAGGGAAGGATATTTCCTCAGATCGATCTTTGAGCGTGTCGGAGCCTTTGCCTATAATTAAAAGCGATGACACTTCTAAGGTTTGGCCTAGAGTGATTGATGATGGAAGTGAAGAGGGAGGGAGTTCGGAGAGTGTTTTTTTGGGAACTGCCGGAGAAGAGGCTGAAATAAGAGCGGATTTTGTGCCCAGTTATTTAAGCGAAGAAGAGGTTGATTTAACCTGGTATTTGAATGGCGCCGAGGTAAATGAAGAATTTATTTCAAGTAATGAAGAATTGGAGATTATTTTGGAGGGAAAAAAGATGAATTTTAAAATTCCTGAAAAACCCGGCAATAATCTTGGAGTAAAGGTGGAGATAGAAAAAGTGTTTAATAGCTCTTTCAAGGAAGACTTAAAAGAAACCTGGGGAATAGAGCCCAATCAAGTCAAAGACCTTTTCCAAGAAGATTCCATAACCCTTAGAATTACCAATGACTCTAATCCCGAAGATGAAGTCGCCCGGGAGGGTTCACTGGGATTTTTCTTGGCCTCTACCTATAAAAACGCCCCCGAATATACGATATTTTTATTAAAATTATCTGTTTTGGCGGTTTTGTTTTGGTTTGTTCTTTATGGTGTTTATTTTTTCGAAGACGAAGAGTTAAGAAAAAGACTGTTTGAAAACTTAAAAAAGGAAAAATGATAAGCAAAAAAATTTTCATAATAGCCGGCAGCTTTTTTGTTTTGCTGGTGCTGTTGTCCGGAGGGTGGTATTTTTTAAGGGAGGATAATAAAAAACCCATAGAAATTGTTAACGAAGAAGCGGAAAGAAGAGAAGAGCCTAAAGAGCAAAAACAAGAAGGCGCGAATCTGAATAGTGATTTAATAAGGAAAATAGCCGAAGGTGAAATTAACAGTGTTGTCTTTGATAGAGATAAGCGCAATGTTTTATACTACAATAATAATAATTTTTTAAAATTAACTCCCGGTAAAGAGGTTTTCATAGAAAATTTGGAGTCTTACCCATTTAAGAATATTAAAAATATAAAATGGTCTTTTGATAGAAGTAGGACGTTGATTCAAACGGAGGAGGGTTTTAAAGTTTTTAATCTTTCCGACGGGGAGGTTGCTGATCTAAAAGGAGGGATAAAAGAAGCGGGTTGGAATATTTTAGAAGGAGGGCTGGTGTATCACTTTCAAGACAAAGAAAACGATGTTTCCGAGATTGATGTCTCCGATGCGGAGGGCGGAAACTGGAAAAAGATAATAGATACGGATTTTGCGGAAATTTCTTTAAAAACAAGGCCGGAAAGCAAGGAGGTTCTGTATTATCCTAAAAACAATAAAACGGAAAAAGAAAAAGGAGTTTTTTTGGTGGATTTAACCGAGAGGGAAAAGACGGAGTTAATAGAATGGAAAGAGGGTTTTGATTGCAAGTGGTCTCCAAGCGGAGATAAGTTGTTAATATCTCATAAAAAGGAAGAGGGTCTGGATTTGGGTTATTTGGATATGAAAAATGATAATTATTATACTTTTAATTTTCCGACAACGATTGAAAAGTGTGCTTGGTCGGAAGATGAAGAGTCTTTGTATTGCGGGATGATAACAGGTTTTTCTTCCCAAGGAGAGGAAGACGGAGACTTGCTTAAAAGCTGGCAAGAGGAAAATTTTTATTCCCAAGACACTTTTTGGAAAATTGACATAGAAACAGGAAAGAAAGAACGCTTAATCGATACCATAGAAGAAAAGATTTCTGTTGATGCGGTTAATTTATTAGTAAATAAAAAAGAGGATAAGTTGTATTTTATAGATAGAAAAACCCGGGATTTGATGGAGTTGCAAATTTAAAAAAGCAAGAATTGAAAAATAAGGGGTGCGAGGAAGGAATCAAAGGATAAGGAGTAAGCAGTAAGCGGACTGAAGTCGAACCTCAGGGATTTTTTGAAAAAGGCTGGTTGGCAGAAATGTGCAAAATCAATAAATCAATGTCAAAGATAAAATATTTGCCGATTATGAGTTATTTTTAAATTTACCCCTCTCTTGCCTTTAAAAAAATGCGATGGTACAATTACCAACAGGAGAAAAGCGTTTAAAAAATAATTTATAAATTTTATGATAGATCAAAAAACTCAGCAGGTTCTTCAAAAGGAGCTTTTGAAGGAAAAGAAAAAGCTGGAAGGAGATTTAAACAGGATTGCCAATAGAGAAGAAGACGGCAACTACGAAGCTAAATATGAAGACTATGGAAGAGATAAAGAGGACAATGCCGAAGAGGTAGAGGATTATGCTACCCGAGTGGGTATTACTGAATCTTTGGAAAAAGATCTTAAGAACGTGGAAGAAGCTCTTCGGAAAATAGAAGAGGGGACATATGGAATTTGTGAGAATTGCAATGAAGAGATTCCATTGGAAAGGTTGAAAGTTTACCCGGCTGCTAAAAATTGTATAACCTGCAAAAGTAAAAATGAAAAATAAACTTTTTCTTCTCTTCCTGGCTATTATCCCCGATCAAATTCTTAAAGTTTTGATGAGTCGAGGCTTTTTGTCTCAAAGCGAAGGTTTTTTTGGAATTTCTTTTGTTTGCAATCCTTTGCTTTCTTGGGGGATACCTTTAGAGGGATTGTTGTTTTGGATGGGGTGGACAATTGCTCTGTTGGGATTATTTTATTTAATTTTCAGCTTTAATTATAACTGGCCATTATTTCTGGTTTTGGGAGGAGCTGTTTCTAATTTTATAGATAGAATTAGTTTTGGTTGCGTGGTGGATTATTTCAAAATAGGAGATTTTCCGATTTTTAATTTAGCTGACATTTTCATAGTTTTGGGTATTTTTATTTTTATCTTTAAAATTTTTGGAATCGGGCGGTTTTTTAATAAAATATTGGGCTGAGAAGCGCTTTATTGATGTTGATTTTAGATTTTAAGAAGAGTTAACAAATTGGATAGAAAGCAATAATTACCATAAAACCGAATTTAAAAGGGATTATTATTGATGAATACTCTTGGATTTTA
Source organism: uncultured Bdellovibrionales bacterium (assembly GCA_964505305.1). Taxonomy (GTDB): domain Bacteria; phylum Patescibacteriota; class Minisyncoccia; order Moranbacterales; family DUUL01; genus JAXHLG01. The sequence continues at coordinate 13,517 of CAZDHE010000003.1, read as the reverse complement.
TAAACTTTGAATTACCTAAATTTATGCCAAATGAAGATGAAAGAGCGCTAAGAAATAAAAATAGAGAACTGGAAGGACAAAAAAATATCTCAACGGCAGAGTTGCGAAGATTGGACAATCGCAGAAACGAAATTGCCGTGGAGAAAAGAAGACTTGGCAAGAAAAAGGAACGCTTGGAAATGGAAATAGAAAGACTCAAAAAAGAAGAAGAAACTCTTGATAAAAAAAGATTTCAACAAACAGAGAATATTAAAATTATCGAAAAGAGACTCAAGGAAAACAGGACTAAAATGTCAAAAGCAAAGAATGAGTAGGTGTTGAAAAATTTGCAAGAATTATTCTTATAAGTAATTAATCTTGATGAAAAAAAATATTACTTCCAAGCAATTGGATAAAATAGCCAATCTATCCAGGATAAGCTTGACTGAGCAAGAAAAAACCGGCTTCACCGAGGAATTGGAAGAAATTCTGGAATACTTTAATTATATTCAAGAGGCGCCGGTTGAAAAAGTGGATTTTTTTGATCATTACAATCAAAAAAAATCTCACTTAAGGCAAGATGAGGTTGAAAAGGCAGATAAAAATGAATTAGAACTTATTAAAGGAAATTTTCCAAGAAAAAAGGATGACTTTTTGAAGGTGGACACGGTTCTGAAAAATGGTAGGTAAATTTTTTACTCAATTTTTTACAACTTTATAATTTGTTTAAAAAGTAAAAATATTAAAATGCAAATCAAAAAAGCCGTAGTGGCAGTGGCCGGATCCGGAACTAGGCTCTTGCCTGCTACTAAATCTATGCCCAAAGAAATGCTGCCAATAGTTGATAAACCGGTTATTCAGCTTGTTGTGGAGGAATTAGTGGAGGCCGGCATAAAAGATATTATTTTAGTAACTAAGTGGGATAAAAAGCCCTTAGAGGACCACTTTGATCAAAGCTGGGCATTGGAGAATGAACTTGAAAAAGGAGGGAAACTTGAAAGATTGGAAAAAATAAGAAAAATTTCCGATATGGCCAATTTTATTTATGTTAGACAAAAAGGTCCTTATGGCAATGGAACCCCTATATTATCAGCCTCCGGATTGGTGGAGAAAGAGCCTTTCGTTTATTGTTACGGCGATGATATTGTTAAAGCAAAAGAATCCTTTACTAAAAGCATGGTAAAAGACTTTGAAAAAAAACAATCGCCCATTCTGGGGGCTCAAAAAGTGAAAAAGCAAGAAGTGAATAAATATGGCATCATCAGCTTAAAGGATAAAGATAATCAGGTGGAAGATGTTGTGGAAAAACCGGATGTCGACAAAGCCCCTTCTCGCCTGGCAAGTTTTGGTAGAATGATTCTCACTCCCGAAATTGTGGAATCTTTAAAAGAAACTTCCTTAGGCAAAGACAATGAGCTTTGGGTAGTGGATGCTGTTAGAAATTATATTAAAAAGGGAGGCAAATGCTTTGCAAAGGAAGTGGAAGACGGGGAGTGGATGACCACCGGAGACCCGTTGAATTATCTGAGAACCATTCTTTCTTTTGCAGTAGAGAGAGATGACATTAGGGGTGAATTAAGGACGTTTATGAAGGAATTGTAAGGAGCTAAGGGGTAAGAGAGGTTGAAATGACAAATGACAAAGCTCAAATGGCAAATAAAAGGGACAAGAAGCAAAAAGTAAGGGGAGAGACTTTCGACTTCTGCAAATGCGGAAGTCAAACATTAGAGGTTTTTCAAAAAAGATAGCCTTAACACATAACATTAGTGATTAATTAGTTGGTATTTTTTTTAATCCTAAAAATTAAACTTCCAAAATGTTGTTTCAAAAACTAAAAGAAGATGCTCAAAAGTACGGAGTTTCGATTTGGAAATTGCCGGATGTTCTTTTATTGGAGATGGCGGCGGTTAACATCTTTGCCATGGTGGCGACTTATTGGTGGGCTCAAAGCGCAATGAGCGATCCCAGGGAAGGAGTTCTGCTGGTGGCGGCCGAGGCTGTATTGATTCTATTTATAGGTAATTTGATTGCCGAGTCTTCCAGGAAGGTTATAGACAATTATAAGCTAAAAGAAGAATTTATTGATTTAATTTCTCATCAAGTAAAAACCCCCTTAACCAGCATAAAATGGAACATAGAGCTTTTAAATGAAAAGAAGACCAAAGGACAGGAGAGGTATATACAAAGATTAACCAACTCCGCTGAAAAGATGTCAGAATTGGTTAGTGATTTTATTTATTTGTCGAGATTAAGCAGAAGCAAAAAAGAAATTCATTTGGAAAAAGTGGACTTAAAGGAATTAATAAAAGAGGTTGTTAAAGAAAATGAGTTATTCTCTCGAGCCAAGGGAATTAAGATTAAAACAAAATTTTTTTCCAAGGATGAATTTTGCGTTAAGGCGGATAGAAAAAAACTGGAAATTGCTTTGGATAATCTCGTTAATAATGCTACAAAATACAGCTATGAAAAAAGCGAAGTAAAAATTGAAGCGTGGAAAGAGGATGGTAGAGTGATTGTGGCGGTTAAGGATGAAGGATGCGGAATTAAAAAAGAAAACCAAAAACGTATTTTTGAGAAATTTTACCGAGCGGAAAATGCAGTTAAAGCGACATCGGACGGTACCGGCGTCGGTCTTTACGTAGCTAAGACTTTAATCGAAGAGATGCGCGGAAAGATTTGGTTTGATTCGGAAGAAGACAAAGGCACTGACTTTTACGTCTCTTTTCATCTTTGTTGATTATTCCCCCGAGAGTCTTTAAGTAGATTAAAAAAATATAAATAAATTTAACTTTGCTAAACCTTTGTAATTTTTAAATAAATGCTATGAAAAAAAAGATTCTTTTAGTTGAAGATGAAGTTACTATGAGAGAAACTCTCCAAGATGTTTTTGAGGAAGCCGGCTTGGAGGTTGACGCCGCCTCCGATGGCAAGGAGGGGTTAGAAAAAATCAAGGAAAATAAGTACAATTTGGTTCTGTTGGACCTGATTCTGCCCAAAAAAAATGGATTTGAGGTTCTGGAGGAAGTTAAGCGGGAAAAAATCAAGGCCCCCGTTTTATTATTAACCAATTTAAGCGGAATGGAAGATGTTCAAAAAGCTCTTGCCTTGGGAGCTAAAAGTTATTTAGTCAAATCCGATTACAAACCCAAAGAGATATTGGAAAAGGTAAAGGAAAACCTGGAGTAAAAATACAAAGGCGGAATCAAAGCTGGGAAAAATCGAGTAATAAAAAAGCCGAAAGATAGAAAGTGAAGCTATTGATTTAATAAAGTTTTATTTCCGAGCTACAAAGTTTATGAAGAGTTCTTCGCTGTTTTCTGTAAAATTATTAAAGGAGGATTTTTTTAAAACGAATACTGAATGATTATTATTTACTATTCTAATCCGGATTTTTAACTTCGGCTGGATAAGGATTTGATATTGCCCTTGAATGATTGGAATTAATCTTGGCTTTCTTCTTATTCCCGGGTGTCGAATTTGCAAATTGATTTAAGCGCTTCTGTCAAGCCGGCCTTTCTTTAAAAGTCTCTGAAGTTCGACTTCTGTAGTTGCTGATTTAGTTCGCTATCGGTTTATATTAAACTATTGAGTATATGCGGGCATCATCAGTTGCAAACTTAAAATTCAACAAGTTTTTATGTTCATCCTTGTCTTTAAAAGCTTTGTAATGGAGGGCTTAATTAAATGAAAAAGTTTAAAGTAATCACTTTTGGGTGCAAGGTTAACCAATATGATAGCGGGATTTTAATTTCCCGGCTGGTTAAAAAATACGGTTTTGAAAAAATAGAGTTAGGCGGGGAAGAAGAGGGTGATTTTGTCATAATAAACACCTGCGCTGTTACCCGAAGCGCTTTCAATAAAAGCCAAAAAGCCATTAAAAAAACTCGAAAAGAAAACCCCGGGGTAAAAATTTTTGTGACGGGTTGCGCTGTAGCGGTTTATCGAGAGTTGCTGGAACAAATTTTAGACAAGGATATTAAATTATCTTCGGTTAATCATCAACATCCCCGGGAGACATTGCGAGAATTGGAGTGTTTTTTAAACTTGGCCAACAGAAAAAATCAAATTAAGGAAAAAATCGCCTTATCCGACAGAAGCAAGAACCGATATTTTTTGAAAATTCAAGACGGTTGTGACCAATTTTGTTCCTACTGTATTATTCCATACGCCAGAAGAGAAAAAATAAATAAAAATCCCGAAGATGTTATAAGGGAAATAAGAAAAGCCGAGCAAGCCGGTTATAGAGAAGTGGTGCTGACCGGTATCCATATTGGGAGATATAAGTCGGGGCAAATTAAATTAGAAAATTTATTGGAGAATATTTTACGGGAAACTGAAATAAAAAGGATTCGTTTAAGCTCTATTGAAGTTAACGAGATTACCCCTGAAATTGCCGGCTTAATCAAGCAAAACTCCCGAATTTGCCCGCACCTTCACATTCCGGCTCAATCCGGGAGCGATAAAATTTTAAAGCTTATGAATAGACCTTATCGGAAAAAAGATTTTATTCAAAAGGTTGCTTTTTTAAAAAAAGAAATTCCTCGGATTTGTTTAACCACGGATGTTGTAGTCGGTTTTCCCGGGGAGGGGGATGATGATTTTGAAGAAACCCGGGAATTTTGCCGAAAAATCGGATTTTCCAAAATCCATGTATTTACTTATTCCGAGCATCCAAAAACCGCGGCGGCAAAATTGCGATCCAAAAACTCAAAAGCGGATAAAACTGCTCGCTCCCGGAGTCTTCGCGAGTTGAGCGATAAATTAAGAGAAGAAAAGTTAGCCAATTTTAAAGATCGGGAAATGGATTTGGTAGTGGAAAGATTAAATAGACAAGAAAAAACCTTTGTTGGAAAAAGCCGTTTTAGTTTTGACATCAAGGGCGATTTGCAAAAAATCGGAGGGGAAAAAATAAGAAGGGGAGATTTAGTAAAATATTCTTACCAAAAAGGCTGCGATCAAATTTTTTAGGGACTGCTTTAAAAACCGCTTCGTCAAGAAAACTCTAATTTTTTAGATAAATTGTTTTGCTCCGAGTATTCGGAATGGCCGGAGCTAAGGCAAAAAATTTTTGGAAAAATTAGCAAAAAGGTGGAGTTGCGGTGGGAGCGGTGTTTGGAAATAACTCCTTTTAAAAGCAATTCCCCGGAGCTGCTTTTTGGTTATTGAGTTTTTTGTTTTTAGGGCTTTAACTTAAATCAATGTATTATTGTAATCACCATCATCTTAATATCAGAAAACCTCATTATTTTAAGGAAAAATTATCAAAGGGGTTTCTTTCCCTTTTTTACGGCAAGGCTATAACCAACGTGGCGGTGGGTTTGTTTAGCGTTTTTCTGCCTATTTTCTTATACGAAACATTTGGGGAAAGTGTTAGATATGTGGCCTTTTATTATTTAGCCGGATTTTTTTTGCAATTATTGCTGGTTTTTTTTCTTTCTCCTTCTTTGAACAAGTTTGGCTTTCGTCGAGCTATTAGAACGAGTTCCTTTGTGGGGGCGTTGTTTTATACAGCTGTTTTTTTACTAAACAAAGATAATATCTGGATTATTGCTCCCATAATGGTTTTTTTAATCGCTTTTTGGAGGTTTTTATACTGGATTCCTTACAATATTGATTTTGCCAAGTTTACCAACAAGAAAGACAGGGGCAAGGAAGTGGGGGTGGTGGAAGCTGTGTTGAGTTTTTTAAGTGTGGTGACGCCGATTGCGGCCGGATTTATCATAGCTAATTCCGGATTCAATACTTTGTTTATTTTCGGCATTGTAATTTTCGGCGCTTCGGCTATTCCTTATATATTTTTACCCAGAACCAAAGAAAAATTCAGTTGGAGCAAATACAAAATTATCAAAAAGATTTTTTCCAAAGAAAATCGACAAGCGGCTTGGTTGTTTTTCCTGGATGGAATGGAGTCTTCCTTGCCCATTTTTATTTGGCCGATCTTTCTTTATGAATTGCTAAACGGCAATTATTTGGAGATAGGCTTTTTGTCTACATTTGTTGTGGCAATTACAATTATTTTGCAAGTCTTTGCCGGAAAATTGGCGGATCACAAAAAAGAAAAGGTTTTAAAAACCGGCAGCTTTTTTTATGCCCTCGGATGGCTTTTGAAAATATTTGCTTTCACGGCTCTGCATGTTTTTGTGATAGATGCTTATCATAAGTTTATGAGAATTTTTTACCGCATTCCCTTGGATGCTTTTATTTTTGAAAAAGCCTCTCAGCAACATCATTTAGTGGATGAATTTAGTGTTTTTAGACAGATTTGTTTAGTTTCGGGGAGAGCGGTAATGACATCGTTGGTCATTGTTTTGTCTTTTTTTGTTTCCCTTAATTGGCTTTTTCTTTTGGGAGTTGTCGCTTCGATTGTGATCGGAATGGTTTTTAACAGATTTTATTGTTATCTTAGGTAACTGTTAAAGAAATCTTTCTTAAAAAATTCCTGAAGTTCGACTTCTGCATCCGCAGAATTCGAACTTCAAGCTGTTGTGTGATTGGAAAATATATTCATATTAAACTATAATGAGTATATGCGGTAACATCAGATAGGTAATTTTTAACCATTTTTTAAATGCATCATCGCTTTCATTTGCATATTCACCGGCCTCATTATTTTGAGGGCAAGGTTTCCGGAGGATATATCACCTTGTTTATAAACAGCGTTATTACAGACGCTGTTATGGGTCTGTTTGCGGTTTTTTTGCCGATATTTCTTTATTTAATTCTTGAAAGTATTCAGGGGGTGATTTTATATTATCTGGCCAGTTATATCTTGCTTCTTTTTTTTGTTTTCTTTTTATCTCACGGTTTAAACAGTTTTAGCTTTCGCAAGGCTTTAAGATTGAGCGCTTTGGTGGGGGCTTTGTTTTATTTGTCTTTTTTCTTTTTGGATAAGGATAATTATTGGTTTATTTTGCCTTTTTCGGTAATTTTTATTTCTTTATGGAGATTTCTTTATTGGATCCCTTACAATGTGGATTTGACTAAATTTACCAGCAAAAGAAATCGAGGCCGCCAGCTGGGTTTGATTGAAGTCGCTTTTGGAATAACCAGCATTTTAACTCCCTTAATAGCCGGTTTTATTATCGAGGATTTTGGTTTTAAGGCTCTTTTCTTTTTAGCTTTTTTAGCTTTTGGCTTGTCTTTTGTGCCGCTTATTTTTACCCCCAGAACCAAAGAAAAGCTTAGTTGGAGCAGAAAGAAAATAATTAAAAAGATTTTAGATAAAGAAAACAGGCAAGCCTTTTTAATCTTTTTTGCCGATGGAGCCGAGACGGTAGCCGGCTTCCTGATCTGGCCAATTTTTATTTTTTTAATTTTGGGAGATGATTATTTGAAAATAGGTTCTGTTTTGACTATGGTAGTAAGTGTTACGGTAGTTATGCAATTGTTGGCGGGCAAATTTATAGATAAAGGCTGTTATAGAGAAAAAATGGTTAAATTCGGAGGCGTTTTTTACGCCATCGGATGGCTGGCGAAAATTTTTGTTTTATCGGCTTTTCATATTTTTGTAGTGGATGCTTTTCATAAGTTCACCCAGATATTTTACCGCACTCCTTTGGATGTCTTTGTTTTTGAGAAAGCTTACGAACAAAAACATTTGGTGGATGAATTTGTGGTTTTTCGAGAAATTGGTCTCTGTTTGGGAAAAATTGCGATGCTTGCCTTGTTGCTGGTTTCTTCTTTTTTTGTTTCCATTAACTGGCTCTTTGTTTTTGGAGCTTTATTTTCTTTGTTTTTAAGTCTGGTTTACAGTAAGCTTCATTGCAGTCTGAGGTAGGAGTAAGGGACTAGGGTTTGAAACGACAAACAAAAGAAGCAAGTATTAAGGGGCAAGGGATTGAAAATTCAAAAATCAAAGGTCAAAAATCAAAATGATAGAATAAAATGCAAAATGAATTAAACTGAAATTCAAATTTTAAATTTCAAAGACCAAAACTTGATATTGGCCTTCTATCATTTGACATTGATTTGAAATTTGAGTTTGGTCATTTGGATTTCTAAAATTTGCCTTTTTTTAACTAAACCCGACAAACACTGTTTGTCTGGTTTAGGGGGTGGACAGGAAGATATTTCCCTTACTACTTGCTGTTCACCTCTTGTTGCTATTTTCTTCTTCGTTACTCGGGGCGAGGATTGATTTTTGATTTGATTGGTGTTACAATCTTAAGAAGTTTTCGGGCCGTGGTATAATGGCATTACTCACGCTTTGGGTGCGTGCAACCCCGGTTCAATTCCGGGCGGCCCGACATAAATTAGTAGCAAGGGGTGAGGGGTAAGAAGCAAGGAATTTAAGGGAAGATACCTGCCTGCCTTCAAGCAGGCTTAGGTGAATCACTCTTTTCCACTTTCTCAATTGCCCTCACTTTCACACTTTACAACTAAAGAGGGCATGTGGTGGAACTGGTAGACACGCACGCTTCAGGAGCGTGTGAGCGTAAGCTCATGGGAGTTCGACTCTCCCCATGCCCACTTTCAAAAAGTCAATAACTGATATTACACACACATTCTCCAATGTGTATTTTCTATTCACATTGGCGGATAGAAGTTTGATTTTCGTGGCTGCAGAATTTAAACTTTAGGGTTTTCTATAGCAGGGCTAATTTATCAACTCGCGTAAAATCAGTTACAAAAATAAAAAAGTGAGTTACAATAAAGACATGAAAGAGCAAATATATAAACCCTTGGCGGAGCTGGTCAGACCGAAGAGATTGGATGATTTTGTCGGACAGGAGGAATTGGTTGGGGAAAATTCCTTTTTAAGAAATGCCATTGAGGCCGACAAGGTGCCATCGATGATCTTTTGGGGACCGCCGGGAACGGGCAAAACCACACTGGCCAAAATTATTGCAGAAAAAACTAATTCGGAATTCTATCAGCTTTCGGCGGTTAACACCGGCAAGAAAGACCTGATGGCGATTGTTGAGAAAGCGGGGCGAAACCGCAGCGAAGGCAGGCGAACCATTTTGTTTCTGGACGAAGTGCATCGTTGGAACAAATCCCAGCAAGACGCCTTACTGCCTTATGTGGAAGACGGAACCGTGGTTTTAATCGGCGCTACTACGGAAAATCCCGGTTTTGAAGTCAATTCGGCTTTAGTGTCTCGATGTAGGGTAATGATTTTGCATAAGCTGAAAACCGGAGATGTGGAAAAGTTGTTGAAAAGAGCGGAAAAAATCTTTAAAAACCAAGGTTTAGCGCCTCGAGAGAGCAAGGACAAGAAAATCAAGTGGGAAATTTTCAAAATAATAGCGGATCTTTCCAATGGAGACGCGCGGATGGCGTTGAACACCTTGGAGGCCGTTTTAAATCAAGACAAGCCGGTGAGTAAAAAGCTGGTCAAGGAAATTCTGCAAAAGAGCCACTTGATGTATGACAAGCACGGGGAGGAGCATTACAATATCATTTCAGCTTTGCATAAATCTATGCGGGGCGGAGATGCCGACGCAAGCCTTTACTGGCTGGCGCGAATGATTGAAGGCGGGGAAGACCCGTTGTATATTGCCAGGCGTCTGGTGCGGTTTGCCTCCGAAGACGTGGGATTGGCGGATAACCACGCGCTGGTTCTGGCTAATGCGGTTTTTGACGCTTGCCATAAAATCGGTCTGCCTGAGTGCGAGGTGCATTTGGCTCAGTGCGTAATTTACTTGGCTAAAACCAAAAAAAGTATTTTAGCCTATGAATCGCTCGGAAAGGCCAAAAAAGATGTTCAATCCTATGGCAACTTACCGGTTCCTTTACATATTAGAAATGCGCCGATAAAATTAATGAAAGACCTTGACTATGGCAAGGGCTACCGATATACCCCCAAAGAAGATAGCGCTGATCAGCAGTATTTGCCGGATAAGCTGAAGAAGAGGAGATACGTTTGAAAAACTCAAAACTCAATCCCGAGTGCTCGGGATTGATGTTGCGTATTTTTGCCAAAGCAATTTTTTTTGAAAAAACCCTGAAGTTCGACTTCTGCATCCGCAGAATTCGAACTTCAGTTTCCTTGCTTCTTGCTTCTTTCTCCTTGATTCTGTTTTGAGCTTTGAGCTGTGGCTTTGACTCGAGTGGAACAGTCTTACTTCGCAAGAGTTTCACCGGGTTGATTTTTGACTTTTGTCCCGAGTACTCGGGATTGAATTTTCAACCCCTTGCCCCCTTAATACTTACTTCTTGCTTCTTTGATTTGACATTTGCACGGGTTTGACTTTTGTCATTGAATCTATGAAGTTTGCTCGGTTGAAGTCATTTTATTATATTTAACCACAGAGTTTCCCAGGGAACCAAAATTTATAAAAAGGGGGATTGTTATGGCTCTTTTTCAAGATTTAACTGTGGTTTGCCCGGAGTGTTTTGAGGTGCGTACTGAATGTGTTGATCGTAATAAAAATGAGGTTAAAACCAGTTATTATTATAAGGAGAATCAGCATCAGGTGGTTCATTATTTAATTTGCCCGGAATGCCGGCAAAAGCAGGAAAAGGAAAGGGAGAATGAGTTTGTGCAAGAAATCTTGGCTAAGCATGAGTTTTACCCCAAAGAAGCGATCGAGATACTTGCAAGGGAGGTTTATCATTTAAAAAAATCAAGAAACAACTATCAGTTCGACCCAAGAACTTTGCCATTTAAGCAAAGTGCTTAAGCAAAAAAATCAAAGAGGCCAGCTCATCCGAGCCGGCCTCTTTTAAGTTTATTTAGTTAGCATAATTGATTTTGAGCCCCCGGGATTGATATTAGGATTTGATTTAATATTTGACATTTGTCCTGAGTAATCAGGATTGATATTATGCGTTTAAACCAGCAACTTTTTTCGAAAAAACCCTGAAGTTCGACTTCTGCATCCGCAGAACTTAAAAGTCAAATCTCAAAAGTCAAATCTCAAAGCCACAACTTAAAAGTCAAAACTTTTACGTTTTAATGTTCTTCCTTGTTTTTCATAGTTAAGATGCTTGAGGCTAGCATATTGGAATTTTCTTTAATTTCTTTCAAATCTTTTGGATTCTTGGTTGGTTTTTCCGTAATCAGTTCCGTTTTTCAGAGGCTGTTTCCAAGGAGAGGCAATAGGCTCAGTGTTTTAAATTATTGGGCTTAGTTTTATTATCAGACATTTTTAATTTAGGTAAATTTTAGATTTAAGTTTTTAACCGTAGCTTTGAACTTTAAGTTGTAGATTTGACTTTTGTCCCGAGTACTCGGGATGAGCTTTGAGTTTCTCTTCCCTTGCCCCTTGCCCCTTAATAGGCGGTCATTTGTCATTTATTCATTTGTCATTTGGGCGGGTTTGTCATTTGTCATTTCAATCCCTTGCCTCTTAATACTTACCTCTTGCTTCTATTTAAACTTTTAGCTTTGAGCCGTGGCTTTGACCCGAGTGGAACAATCTTGCTTCGCAAGAGTTCCACCGGGTTGACTTTTGAGCTGTCATTTTGACTTTTGACTTATTGAACCCTTACCCCTTTCATTTGATATTTGAGCTTAGTCATTTGTCATTGATTTGACATTTGAGCGGGTTTGACATTTGACATTTCAAGTTCTCGCCCTTTGTTTTTTACTCCTTATTCTCTATCTTCCCGTCCCTGAGTACCCGGGATTGTTAGTTGACATCTTAGTTTTGAGTTTAAGTATCAAGGGGCCGTTTCCAAAAACCATCAAAGGAAGCATTTGACTTTTTTGAAAAAAGAATGTAGAATTTTAATAAATTAACAATAGCCCTCGAGGCTGTTTTTAAATCCAGAAAGAATTGTTTTTTTAAGAATTATTTTAATTACCTAAATGAATAAGGCGATTAATTTCCTTAAAGAAGCCAAAGAGGAGTTGAAGAAGGTGAATTGGCCAAGCAGAGAACAAACTCTTAAATACACCGGAGTGGTGATAGGAGTCAGTTTGGCTGTGGCTATTTTTCTTGGATTATTGGATTTGCTTTTTTCCGGAGCTATCGAAAGATTTATTTTCAACTAAAAGGACTAATTATCTAATTTATTTGGATTATGGCTAAACAAACCCAACATCACGGACGCGCTTGGTATGTTCTTCATACTTACAGTGGTTATGAAGATAATGTGGCTAGAAATTTAAGGCAAAGAATTGAATCTATGGGAGTTAAAGACAAGATTTTTGATGTTTTAGTGCCTAAAGAAGCCAAGATTAAGATTAAAAACGGTAAGCGGTATACGGTAGAAGAGAAAATATTTCCCGGGTATGTGTTGGTGGATATGATTGTAACGGACGATTCTTGGTATGTGGTTAGAAATACTCCCAATGTGACCGGTTTTATCGGATTGGGAACCACCCCAACTCCCGTTGACCCGGAGGAAATTGGACTTATTAAAAAAAGAACGGACAAACAAGAGCCTAAGTATAATATAGATATAGAAGAAGGGGAAATGGTAAAGGTGGTGGACGGTCCTTTTAAGGGATTTGACAGTAAAGTCAGCCAAGTGGATAAAGAAAGAGGAAAGATAACCGTGTTGGTAAATATTTTTGGCAGGGAAACTCCCGTGGAATTGGATTTTTTGCAAATAAGCAAAACTTAAAAGCTTTTCATTTTCAATAGAATAAATTTTAGCAGAATAAATAATAAGAATACTTTTATGCCTAAACAAGCAGAAACCGTTATTAAACTTCAAATAAAAGCAGGGCAAGCCAATCCGGCTCCTCCGGTAGGTCCCGCTCTGGGTCAGCATGGTCTTAATATTCAAGATTTTTGCACTAAATTTAACGAGGCTACCAAGGAAATGCAGGGAGATGTTGTTCCGGTGGAGATTAGCGTATTTGAGGACCGCAGCTTTGATTTTAAACTCAAAACTCCTCCGGCTTCAGAGCTAATTAAAAAGGCCGCCGGCATACAAAAAGGAGCCGGTAACGCTTTAACCGAAAAAGCCGGTAAAATAACCAAAAATCAAGTAAAAGAAATAGCCGAGAAAAAAATGCCGGATTTAAATGCCAATGATTTAGATTCGGCAATAAGAATTGTGGAAGGAACCGCCAGGTCAATGGGCGTGAAGGTGGAGTAGGAGATTAAGAAATTAAGCTCCGAGTACTCGAGACAAAACTAAACAGAAGCAAGGGATAAGGGGATTGAAGTTCGAATTCTGCGGATGCAGAAGTCTAACTTCAGGGTTTTTTTGAAAAAATCTTAATCCCGAGCCCTCGGGATTCTTTCACCGGGACCAAGCTTAAATGTCAAATCAAATTCTAATAAATAAATGTTAAATGTCGAAAAAGAAGTGGGGCAAACATTAAGGGAAGAGGCAAGGTAAAAGATATTGAGTTTTGAAATTGTGGTTTTTGGTCTAAGACAGGTTAAAATCCGATTAAAAAACTATAAATCGCAGTCTTTTTGTGTTTATCAAAAATAATTAAGATTAATGAAGAGGCTTGGCGCTTATTAGTTGCTGAAAACTGGAAGGAATCAATTATGCGGGATTAGTTAAGTGGCACCCCCCTTTTTTTTGCGAAGGGGGGGGCTCATCCTCATTAGCTTTTCAAATTATTTTGTTTTTTGTAATATTATAACCACGCGGGATTAGTTAAGTGGTATAACGACGGTCTCCAA
>CAZDHE010000002.1:0-59173 GCA_964505305.1 uncultured Bdellovibrionales bacterium | reverse complement strand
CTTTTCTTTAATTCTTATTATATAATATTTCCGGGTATGTTTCTATAATAGGAGGAGAATATAAGGAGTAAGAAAAATTTATTTAGTAATTGATGTTACGCATTTCTTGAACTAATTCCCCCGAAGTTCGAATTCTGAATCCGCAGAATTCGAACTTCAAGCTGTTGCCGTAATTGAAAAATACGTTCATATTAAACTATAATAAGTATATGCGCGTAACATCAGTTAGCAATTCAAAGTAAATTCATAAATTTGCTCAAAAGGTACAAATTTTAATAAATTATTCAAATGAAAATAGGCATCAATACTTCTTTTACCAGAAAGCCGGATTCGGGAATGGGGCAAGTTTCAATCAATTTTTTAGAAAAACTGGGGAAAACCGATTTCAAGTCTCAAGCCTCAAAATTCGTTTTTTTTCTTTACTTAGAAGAAGATATTGATTTAGAGCTGCCGGAAAATTTTCATAAAAGAATTTTTTTGCCCCCATACAAGAGAGACGATTTGATTCGCAAAATTTGGTGGGAAAAACATCTTTTGCCTAAAAAGGTTAAAAAAGACAAATGTGATGTTCTTTTTTCTCTTTATCAATCTCCTACCGTAATAAAGGGGGTACCTCATATTATGCTGACTCATGATTGCATCTGGAAAATTTTCCCCAATTACATTAATAATTTTCGTAAAAAAAAGTATTATGATTTAGTCGAAAAAGGAATTAAAGAAGCCGATAAGATTATGACAATTTCGGAGAGCTCCAAAAGAGATATTCAAAAATTTTGTAAAATTGAAAATAAAAAAATTACAGTAAATCCGATTGATTGCGATCCTATTTTTAAGCAAAAAATATCTCGGGGAAATATTGAGAAGACCTTAGAAAAACACAACCTAAAAAGAGGAAATTATGTGTTCTATGTTGGCGGTTTTGATGCAAGAAAGAATGTGGAAGGCTTGATAAATGCTTATGGAATACTTTGGCAAAAGTGTTCTCAAAAAAAAGATTTTCCGGATTTAGCTATAGCCGGAGGTTTTAATCCCGATTTGGTGCCGCTGGTAACCGATCTGCCAGTTGAAATAGCTAAAGCTAAGAATAAATACGGAGTTCCAGGAGAAAAAATTAAACTTTTGGGTTTTGTTGAGCAACATGATTTACCGGCTTTATACCGGGGGGCGGAGGCTTTTTGCTTTCCATCTCTTTATGAGGGTTTTGGTTTGCCGATTTTGGAAGCCTTTAATAGTGGTTGTCCGGTAATTGCTTCTCGAAACTCCTCTCTGGGAGAAATTGTTAGCAAAAAAAATTCTTTTGTGGCAAAAAATGGAGATGATAAGGATTTGGCGGAAACTATGCAAAGATGCCTTAAAAAAAGAAAAGAAAGAGAGAAGAAAGTCGCCAAAGCTTTCCAAACCGCTCAAAAATTTAGTTGGGATAAGTTTATAGATAATTTTTTTTTTCTATCAGTAGCTAATGTTAAGCGCACTCAATAAATTAGTCCCTTTGCGGGAAAGCCGGAAGTTCGACTTCTGTATCCGTAGAAGCCAAACTTCTGCCCTTCGCTGTGGACGGAAAATGCGTCAAGTTGTATTATAGAGTATAGAGCGCGCGTAGTATCAGTTAGTAAAAAGTTTTTTCGATAAATAAGTTTTTAAGAAAGTTTGCATAATTTTATTTTTGACAAAATAATTTTTTTTATTTATGCTTCCTGTAGTTGTTTTGCGATTTTGGTAATGTGGTTTTGCCAAAAAAGGCGCTTGTTTAAATGTATGTTGTGTTTGAAATTGCCCGCGGCGATTGTTCGAATTATTTGATTTTGTTATAATAAGCTTAGCGGGACGTAGTACGGTGATAGTAGGCGAGCGTAGAGATAGTGCGGTTTCGGTTTTGCCATTTTTTCTAAATCTTTGATTCTTTGATTCAATAATAAAATAAATCCCGCCTCACTCTATGGCGGGCTATTTCCTAAATTCGGACTGTAGTATAATGGTAGTACGCGCGCATGGGGTGCGTGTAGCCTGGGTTCAATTCCCAGCAGTCCGACACTTTACATAAAAATTAATAAAAGAATATGAAGAAAAAAATTGCGGGGTTGTTGACAGTTTTTGTTGCAGTCATGTTCCTCTCCGGTTGCGGACAGGAACAAAATCAAGACGAGCAACAAAATCAAAATCAACAATCCGATCAGCAGTCTGATAAAAAACAATCTCGGGAACAAGAAGGAGCCGAAGAATCTTTTACGGGGTCTATTGCCGATTTAATGAAAAGAGGCAATGCCCTAAAATGCGAGTGGTCGATGGACGATTCTGGTCAAAAGGGCGAGGGAGTGGTTTATGTTTCCGGGGAGGATTACCGCCAAGAGGTTAATTTGACTGAGCCTCAAACTATGAAAGCTTATTCTGTTAGCGATGGCGAATTTATTTATAATTGGACAGATCAAGCCAAGCAAGGTATGAAGATGAAAAAATCGAAAGCTGAAAGCCAGCAAGCGCAACAACAAGAAGCAGATCAAGAACCTAACACTGTTGACATCAATGAAAACATTGATTTTAACTGTTCCGGCTGGAGTGTTGATGAATCCAAGTTTAATCTTCCCGAAGATATTGATTTTATTGATTTGGATGAACAAATGAATCAAATGCAGGGACAAGTTGAAGATCAAATTCAGAACCAGGCGCAAGAAAACAATTCTTCGGACTCGGATGAAGAGGGCGCGTCACCTCAACAAACACAACAAATTGATTGTGGAATGTGCGAGAATCTGCCGGAGGGGGCAAAACAGGAGTGTTTAGATAATTGTAATTAGTATTTATTTCCATGAATTATCTTTCTCTGGGCTGTGAGTGTTTTAGTTTTTATGAATAATTATTAGGCGAAGAGATTGTCTGCTGCAAGATTAAGTAATTTTGTAGCAGTTTAAAATAATTATAAATTAATAAAAAGTAATAAATAAAGTATGAAGAAGAAAATTTTAGGCTTAACAGCGGTTTTTGCGGCAGCCATTTTCTTAGCTGGATGCGGCCAGCAGGAAGATGCTGAGCAAACAGAACAGTTGCCTGAAGGGATGGAAGAAAATCAAATGAACCAACCGGAACCCGCTCCTCAACCATCGCCCGCTCCTCAACCGGAACCTGCTCCTCAACCGGAACCCGAGATGGAAATGGATTCCGGCAATGAGTCGGGTGAAACTGAAGAAGAAACGGGAAATGATTCTTCGATGGAAGAAGAAGATGAAGAAATGGGAAATGATTCTTCGATGGAAGAAGATGAAGAAGAAACGGGAAATGATTCTTTGATGGAAGAAGAAACTGAAACTGAGACTGAAACTGAAACTGAAGGCAATGTCAACAGTTTCTAAGATTTGATTTCAAGGAATGGTAGATGTTTAACTTGAGTTTTCGAACTGTTGCTATAAAAAACAAAAAAGCGCACTTTAATGTGCGCTTTTTTGCGTAAGGAGATCTTTATTTGTAAACCCGCTAAATGCTACTTCTTATTGAAAACTTGAAAAGCAAGTCGGGAGATGTTATAAAAGATGGTATAAAAAAGTCATTAAATATTGCATATATTTTATTGGTCTTAAAAAGATTAATATAATAGGAACCTTGAAAATTAAGGAAGTGTCATTTATGTTCTCGTTGTGATTGAGAATTTGTTGATGTTTTAAATATAGGATAGAATTTAAAATCTTTAAGAAGAGGAGGCTTTATGAGTGGGG
Source organism: uncultured Bdellovibrionales bacterium (assembly GCA_964505305.1). Lineage (GTDB taxonomy): Bacteria > Patescibacteriota > Minisyncoccia > Moranbacterales > DUUL01 > JAXHLG01. Next base: position 55,469 of record CAZDHE010000002.1, on the reverse strand, counting down.
GATTCGAAATCAAGCGTTTTTATGTGGCCGTTTTTTATCTTAAATTGAGAAGTGAAGGCTTGGTTTTGGAAAGGATAGCTTTTCCAAAGAATGATCACAAAACCAGAGGAGATCTACTGGACATTGCTAAGACAAAAAGTCGAATTTTTTGGAACAAGGAAATATTTGTTAGGGTCCAAGTAAATGACATTTTTTTGTTTTTACTCTCTTCCAGGATCACAAGAGAAGAGCTTTGGCGGGGGAAGGAGGTTCTAAATCAAATGGAATGCTCTAAATTGAGGTTGGCTTAGGCTTTCTGGAGAAGTGTTAAGAAAGCTAAAAGACTGCTATTTCCAAAAACTGCTTCCTCTAAAATCCATTAGAAAATAGAGAAATATTTTGCGCTAAAAGTAATTTGTTCAAAATACACAGAAAGCCACTCTTTTGCTTTAAAGGCCGACAGGTTTTATTTAATTTATCGAGGGAGGTTTTATGGTAGATCTTAAAAATAAAGATCTCTACTCTTGTCGGATTTCCAGTGGCGAGTTGGTTTGTTTTGATCAGCCTCTTTCCCACTTGGAGGCCATTAATCTTGCTCTGGGCGTGGTTTTCCAACGGGAGGCAGCTGGAATGGTTGTGTTTAATAGTCGCGGAGAATTAGTAGGCGCGCATTTCAACTTGAAATCTTCATTCTCTTTTACCGTTCATTGAGTAATCGGCAAAAGAGAAAAAATGTTAAAGATTAAAGCATTGACCATCTGAAAAATTTATTTTATTCTTTTTGCATTAAGATCAAATCAAAAGGAGGAGTTTATGTGCGCACATTTAGAAGAAGGCCAACATGTTGCTTTTTTTGAGAATGGGGTGAGGGTGAATCTCCCTCCCTGCACGACGGCAAAGGCGATTAAAGAAGCTCATAGGATGAGGGCATCCAAATTGATTAGGTGTATGCCTGGCAAGAGCCCGGAAAAAATCCCACTTAATCAATAAAATTTTAAAACCCGGATTCATCTGAATCCGGGTTTTGTCTTATTGAAAGTGAATTTAGAAATTATTTTAAGGTATTTTTTAGGTGACTTCATTTCTAAATTAAAAACACTTTAAAGAGATAAAAAAATTATATAAAACCTTTACAAATTTGAAAAAATATGTTATAAGAAAACGAAATTGGAAATATTGATTTTTGCCTTTATGTCTGGGTAAGATTAACTAAAAACGTCAGCTGGGATTAATTTAAAATGGGCAAAAACAAAAGTCAACTTTTTAGGAGGTTGGCTTTGTTTTTATATAAGAGCCGGGGAAGCCGGCCCGAAGGCACCTTGACAATAAAATATTTCAGATAGATTAAGGAGGAAGGTTATGAGAATTCCCAGCTGGAGAGAAAATCGAAAAGAGTGGCTAATTTTAGCTTTGACGGCTTTGATCAGCCTGGTAATGGCTTATGGCTTCTGGGTTTGCCCCAAAGGAGGATTGTTAAGTAATGGTCTTTTGAATAAAAAAGACTATTATTTTCAGTCCGAGCATAAAGTCCAAAATCTTCGTCCCAAGGGTTTTGAAGGCGGAGATCAGTTCAGTTTTGTGCTGCCCTTTGGTGAAAATTTCACCAAAAAAGATTTAAAGGAATTGCTTAAATTTCACGAAAAGACCAGGGAGTCTTTTCCGGAGTACGGTTTGCTTAGTTTAGCTAAAGCTGTCCACTACCCGGAAACCGGAGACTTGGGCGATCCTTATATTTACGAGGAATTGCTCGGATCCCAAGACTTTAATCTTGAAGATTGGAAGAAGAGAGTAAAAGAAGATCCCGGGGTATATGATGTTCTTGTTGGCAAGGACTTTGATTATGCTCAGGTGATCGTTTTTTTGCCTTCCGATTATAACGAGATTGAGCTTAGAAACCGAGTGGCTTCCTTTTTGGAAAAAAGAAAAATTTCCAAATGGGAGTGGTTCATCAAAAGCGATATTCATCCGGTCGAAGAATACGAAGATGTTCTTGTAGCCGGTTGGCCGGTTGGTAGAGGATTAATGGACGCCGCTTTGATTTCCGATATCTTGAAGTATTCAACTATCGGATTAATTTTAGTGGTATTGATTCTCTATCCTTTGTTGGGATCTTGGCGGCAAGCCTTTTATTGCTGGCTGATGATCATCCTTGGTCTTTTTTGGACCAGAGGGACGGTTGGCTGGCTGGAAATGGCCGGATTTGAACTGTATGGTGAAGCGGTAAAAGAGAGGGTGTATATACTTTTAACCTTTACCGCGGTTATCATTCAAGGAATCTCCTTTGGTTCCAGGAAATTTGACGCTTTCAATTATTTCAAATCAGATAGCGCCAGAAATCGCTGGAAGAAAACAAGCTGGTTTGACGGCAAAATTTATATTGTAGCTATTATAGCTATTTTAAACTTTGCCGGTCTTTACCAGATTCAAATCAGAGGAATTCTGGAGATGGGCTTTTTGGCTTCCGTCGGCATAGTCTATTTGGTTTTCATGACTAAGTGGATGTTGCCGGCCTTGCAAACCTTGTTTGGCGGGGAGGTTAAAGAAAGAAAAAGCAATGCCGCATTAAGAGCGGGCGAGCTTTTTTTGCAAAAGATAACTCGGGGATGTTTTATAATTCTAACTAGATTTTCTCCGGGAAAAACTTTTGCGGGATTTTCCGTTTTTGCCTTGGTAACAGTTGGCGGAGTTTTGGGAATTGTCTGGCATGACTACCAAGCTCATAAATCCGGAGAAACACCGATCATCAAAATCGGCACCAATCCGATTGATTATTTGCCGGGCACTATCGTGGATAGAGCCAGGCAATTCTTGAATCAAGAGGATAGAGCGGGTTTTGGCGTTCTTAAATTCCTCGTTCAACCGAAGGATGATGTGCACGACCCGGAGTTTGTTAAAAAGGTTCACAGTCTTCAGGAAGAGGCTTTGGCAATTGAGGGGGTTAGAACCTCTCAATCTATTATTGACACAGTGGGAGTTATTTCCGGACGTCAATACAATTTGGATTTTCCGGAAAATTCGAGGCAAACTATGGACATTTTCACTACCATTGATTGGGACTTGGGAGAAAAAATCTCTTCTCAATTGTGGTATGAAAATGGAGTAACGCTTGCTTTGTCTGTTCCGGCTAATGATTCTAATCAGTTAGCCGGGCAATCCGAAGAATTGTTTTCTCTTGCGAGAAACAACTATCCCAATTTGGAAGTAATTCCATTTGGTCGGTTGCATACTTATCATCGAACAGACAAATACATTCGAGAAAAAAGTCCGGCCAATGTTGTGACGTCTTTTTGGATAGTGGCTGTTTGTGCCGCGATCTGGATCTCTATCCGGACTCACGGAATGAGTTTTCGAAAGCGGCGGTCGGTGATGAGTAATTGGAAGACCGGCATCGCTATGGCGGTTCCGTTTGCTTTTGCTTGCTCTTGCATGGTCTATTTGATGGCAATCTTTAAGATTCCATTGGACCAGGCAACGGCTTGCATTATGGCACTGGCGGTGAACGCCGCCATTGATTTCAATCTGCATTTTGTGGATGACTTCAATGAGGCGCTCTCGGATGGCCATGATTACTCGGACGCTTTGGAACATGCCCTTTGTGTGAAGGGTGGCATTAATATAATAGACATCGTAGTGAATGCGCTGTGTTTTTCCATGTTGATGTTCTCTAGTTTCACCCCGATTTCTCGTTTGGGAATGCTTTTGGCGATTATGATGTTCGCCTGCGGGTTTGGAGCGTTGGTGATTATGCCGTCTATTCTCTATTATTGCATAAAGCCTTTTAATTCAACCGCCAAGAGCTTTGTGTGGGCGGATCGATTTTACTATTTGGTGAAATCTTTCTCTGCTGACATTAAAGCTATTTCGCGGTTTGGTCTTGATCTGGTTAGATTTGCGATTCAAATAAGCTGGAAAAGACTCCATTTCTGGTTCTTGTCTTTAGGTAAGAATTTTTAGAAAGGAGTCGTCCTTTGGTGTAGAACAAGGATGAGAGCGGAATTATAACAATTCCGCTCTCAAAAACAATAAAGGAGAGAAGAAATGAGCAGATTGTCCATCCTTTTAATTGGCATAGCGGCGGTTTTTTCCTTGCTGTACTTTTCCTTGGCCAGAAGCGCTGAAGTGGATTTTACAGCTAGGGAAGCAGTTTCTCAAAGCTGGGAAAACTTCCAGTCGGGAGTGGAAACTGAATTGGAGAAAGCGGACATTAGAGTCGTTTATGAGAGTGGACACGTGGAGGAGAAATCTATGATCCGCCGGACTCTTTATCAGTCTGATGGAAATAAGGTTTCCATTGAATTTACCGGTCCTATGCGAGTGGAAGGTTTGAAGCTCTTGGTCTGGCAGATTCAGGAAAAACCGGACAACATCTGGCTGAAAATGCCCTCCTGGAATCGAGCCAGAAGAGTTTCCGGCCGAGATGAAGGACGATTTTTTGCCGATACGGATTTCACCTTTCGGGATGCCAGCCAGTTGACCGGGGAAAATCTTTCCGGTTATACCTATGAGTTTCTTGACTCTTCCGATGAAGATCATTGGAAAATTGAAGCTCTGCCCAAGGAAAATATTAAAGCCATTTATAGTAAGAGAATTTTCTATATTGAAAAAAAATCTCTTGTCATAAAGGAAATTGAATATTTCCAAGGTGAGCGATTGAATAAAACTCAACACAATGAAAAAATTGAGTTTTATGACCAAGCTTGGAGATCGAATAAGATTGTTATAGAAAACGAATTTCAAGATCGCAGCACGGAATTTGAGGTAATTGATCGTCAGATTAATTCGAACATGCCGTCGCGTTTTTGGCAGCGAAATTTTCTCAGATAAAAACCAAAAGGGGTTTTGCCAGCCGGCAGAGCCCCTTTTCAGCAAAGGGAGGAGAGCTATGATTAGAGAGATGCTTATTGCTACATTGATTTTGCTGTTTGGTTTTGTTTCTGTGGGATCAAGTTCTCAAGTCGAAATCGATCCCAAAGTGGAAGTCAGGACAACCGGAAAGGCTTATCTGGAAAATTCTCCTAAAGGCAAGGAGTATTTTGGGGAAGTTCGGGTTTTGCCTGAAGTGACCGTGAGTTCCGAAAAAACGCCCAATCTATCTTTGTTCCTGGCCGGTGATTTTCGGATAGACAATGAAGATTTTGCCACCGGCGCTATTGACTCTCTCACTGAGGAGGAGCAGCGTTGGGCAGCTAATATCCGGGAAGCTTACTTGGAATATTTCTACCAGAATCTTACCTTCAAAGTGGGTAATCAAATTTTTGACTGGAGCACAACGGATACGGTCTCGCCGATGGATAATTTATCGGCACGGGACTGGACTTTGATTCCCGATTGGGAGCGAGTCGGTATTCCGGCTTTTAATACCCGCTATGACGGCTGGACCTGGTCGGTTCAGGCAGTGGCGGTCCCGGAATTTACTCCCTCAAAACTGCCTCAAGGCAGGTGGGAAGAAAATTTGCCGGCAGGATTAGCTGGCAAAGAGGAGATGGTTAATGAAAACCGCTTTCAATACGCGGTTAAGGTTAACAAAATTTGGCAAGAGTTTGATATGACGCTGGCCTACTACGATGGTGTCAGCTATAATCCCTACGGCAAAATCAACCCGGGTTTAACCGGGCCGGAACTGGAGCTGAGATATTCCGACCAGAAAGTTATCTCCGGCGCTTTGGTCAGAGAGATACCCTGGGGAATCATCCTCAAATCCGAAGCCGGATATTATGACCAGGACAAGGGAGACGATTTCTTCCAATACGTCCTGGGAGCTCAGAAGGAATTCTATGGACTTTTTCGGGCAACGGATTCGTTGGTGTTGTTGTTTCAATACACTAATGAAGAGGTTACTTCCGAAGCTTCGGAATCGGTAGTGGAGGTTACCGATTTCCGCCGGTCTTTTCAAAATTCCTTTCTTTGGAAAGCGGATTATGAATTTGGAGGAGGCTGTCCCTGGAAATTGGAATTAGAGGGAAGCTATAATCTCTCCGATTCGGACTCCTTCTGGCGTCCGAAAGTTGTCTATCAGAAAGATGATTGGCAACTGGAAGGAGGAATTCAGTTAACCAACGGCCCCGAAGATTCTTTCTGGGGGCAGTACGAAAACGATGCAGTATTTTTAACCTTCAAATATTTTTTCTAAGATACTGAAAAAATATTTCAATCAAGCGGGTGTGTTTATTTAAACCACCCGCTTTTTTATTAAAAAACAAGCTAATCTTTTCTAGACCTTTAATTTTCACTACCTTGACGAACTTATACTACCATATAACGTAATAACGTAATATGGTAGTATAGAGAAAATTGTTGCAATTTTATCTGTTGATGCTATGCAAGCTTGGTAAATTACTTTCTTTGAAGGGGAGTTAGAAGTTTGACTTTTGCATTTGCAGAAATCGAAATTCTGAATGTTTGTCTCTAACTGTCCTATATTACCTTTCAATTTAGCGGCCAGTTCCTCTCGAGAAATTTTTTTAACTAGATGGGGTAATAAAGAACAAAGCTGTTTGGAATTTGTCGAACCCGAAAAGCAAAAAGGGGTTGCAAGATGGCTCAGAAGAATCAGCCCAGCAGGACAGGGACGGGGCATGGCTCAAACAGATGCCGACCCGGAGGAGGAAAATCATTTCATGATTCGGGAAGCGGATCTTCCGGCAAAAGTCCGGCTAAATCCGGCAAGACAGGGAACACCAAGGGAGGCGGTTCCAAGAGAAGCAAACCGTAACCATCCGGATAAAACAAAGAAGAGTATTTATCATAAATGCTCTTCTTTAAAATATTTCGGCCTTAATGCAATTTTGTTTGTTTATTAATTGTTTTTGCAGTTTTTTTAAATCCGAATAATTAATAGAATTTATTATTTTCGCCTCTTCTTTCGGTTGGAGAGTATTTATTTCGGATAATTTGTATAAAGCAAGGGAAGACAGTGCTTCCAGGTTGTCTTCTCTGAGTAGGAACTCTTTCTCAGTTAACTCCTTTGCTTTTGCGAAAAAACTTTCCGAAAAATCAATGGTAATAATTTCATTGGCCAATTTGTTAATCAAATCTTTTGATTCTGCCTTGGGCGCGGAAGTCAACACCCTGATTTCGCCTCTTTTGAGTAATTGATGGAAGTAGATATCCACATCATAAATTTCCTTAAAGTTGTTTTTTATTAGTTTAAATTTGTAATCGAAAATATTCGCCAAAAGAACGCATTCAAAATACTTTCTGCTTCCCATTTTAAAGCGCATTGGAAAGGCTATTGCCAAATAAATTGAATCAAACACGCGTTTTTTTAGACTTAACGGAATCCTTTTCATTCCATTCTTTTCCAAGCCGGCCTTCTCATTTTTTGAAGAAGTTAACTTAGCGAAAGTTTTATCAATAATGGAAAATAGTTTTTTGTTGCCAAAGTTTCCGCTTGCGGCCAGGAGCATATTTTCGGGAGTGTAGAAAAATTGATACCACTGCTCCACTTCTTTGAGGCTTATATTGGCTAAACTTTTTCTATTACCCAGAATCGGCAGTTGCAGGGAAGTTTTTGCGTATATTTTTTCATCCAGTTTTTTCTCCAGCGCGGAAAAGGGATTTTCTTCGTCTTCGGCGATTTCCTGCTCAATGGTACTTTTTTGATCTTTAATCAACTTTTGATTAAATTCGGCTTCGGTTATAGTTGAAAATAAGATATCCAGAATGTTTTTTAGGTAATCCTTGTGATGAGTTATTTCAAAGAAAGTAAACTCTTTTCCGGTCAAGGCTTTAAGCTCCAATTTTAAGGGGGAGTGATGCGATCTTGAGTCTTGGAGAGCTGCATAAAAGATTAAGTGTTCTAACAGGTGAGAAATGCCATTATTTAAATTTGTTTCTTGACAAGAACCCGACTTAATGTAAAGACTGACATTCAATCCTTGCATGGAAGGGTTTTTGATTGCAAGAATGTTTAGTCCGTTATTAAGAGTTTTTTCTTGAATTTTTACCATCAATTTACGGCCTATTGATTAAAATCAATAATTATGCTATTCTTAACCTTGTACGCCGAGTGAGTAAGTCTTGTTTTAACTTATCCCATAGGAATCTAAAAAAATCCTATGTCCTCGCAATTATAGGAAAAAGACAGTGAGTAAATTAGTATTTTTAATTTTATGGCGACTATAGTTTTCCAATTTTATCTAAATCTTTGATTTAGCAATAAAATTGAGAACCCGGCGAATGCCGGGCTGACTATAGGAAAAAGCATTGATTTGAGATACATTAAAAACATATGGCGACTATAGTTCAATGGTAGAACACCGGTTTGTGGCACCGGATATGAGGGTTCAATTCCCCCAAGACAATGACTTTCCTAGCTACAAGATATGGAAAAGAATAAAATTATTGGGATGTGATCATTATAAGGTGCATCAATCTCATAATTCTGCGTTGAAATGATTTTACATACTAAATTGTAATTTTATAATGTTGACTGAAAATAAAGTGCCTGAAAGATTTGTTTTTTATCTAGATGATTCTGGAACCAATGAGAATCCTTGTTATCTAGGCGGATTTATTATAAAAAATGGAATGAGGGAGGCAAATTTTCAACTTGAATTAAAAAAAATAAAACAGGATATATTAGGAAATGAAGATGCTTATATAAAATGGTCTCCAACAAAAAGAGAATGTCCTGAACAATATGCCCTCCCTCCTGCTAAAAGAAACAAATTGCGAGAAGAAGTTCTTAATCTATTGAAGGAATATGAAACAACAATAATTTGTTCAGTAATAAGAAACGATGATAATTATTGGAATTCTCAGTGTTTCGCACTTTCTAGGTTAGCTGAAAGATTTGTTTTTTTCTTGTCAGGGAAAGTTGGTTTTAATGCAACAAAACAAGGATATTATCCTCATGGACAAATGATAATAGATTATCTTGGACCTAAAAAAAAGGTGAATCTTGCAAAAACTTATAACGATTTATGGAAAAAAGGTCATATGTATAGTGATGATTTTGAAGATATATACATTGAAGGAAAGGATTGGAAAAAAATTGAGTTAAGACATTGTTTGCGTGAGACTTTATTTTACACTCATGCTAAATATTGCGAACTCTTGCAAGTAGCGGATTTCACAACTGGAGCAGTAAGAGAATATTTTAAAAAAGATAATAAGAAATATTATGACGTTATTAAAGATAACATTAGAGACAATAAGGGAGGGAGGGTAAATGGCTTTGGCATTATATTTGCACCAAAAGATGTTCAGTATGATTACAACAAACTATTGTAATATAATTGTTTATATGATATAATTTATCTTTAATTTTCGTTAATTATCTCGTGGAAGTCTATAGTGGGGCGAGTATAGTTCAATGGTAGAACACCGGTTTGTGGCACCGGACATAAGGGTTCAATTCCCTTTACTCGCCCCTCTGCAGATTTCAGCTTAAAGAACTGTTTTTGCAGTTCTTTTTTAGTAAATATTTAAAAAAATGAAAAATAATTCCTCGAGTTTTAATAGGCAAAAATTTGAATTGTTGATAAGAAAAAAATCCTTCCAAGACGAAGCGCTCTCTTTTCGTAAAAAATGGCTTATTGGAGATGAGGGCTTGAAGGATGAAGAAGTAGAGGGATGGTGGCATTGGCTCGGAAGGGAAACTGATAAGTTTATAGCAAGTAAAGATTATAATGACAATAGAAGAACTCTGCTTAAAAAGATTGAACAAGCAAAAAAGAGCAAGGATTACAAGACCTATGATAGCTGTAAAAGCAAACTTACAAAATTAGATCAGAAAACACCCTTAAATAAGTTTTATAGTGAAATTGATGAAATAATGAAAAAATATAGCATTTCTCAGCACTACCACAAAACAGTAATGCTATATCTTACAAACAACACATTAGTTTACATTCCAAGAGATAATGTTGGATTTTGGTTTGAAAGAGATAAAGAAGATAAAAAAACTTACAGACTCTTTTTAGAGGTTTTTAGTAACACAACGATAAAGGATATAGAGAATGTATGGCCTTTAATAAAACGATATAAGAAAAGGACGATGAATTACAAAGAAGGAAGAAATAAACCTAAAACAAACTTCAATAGGGATTTAAGAATTTATGATTTACGAGAAAAGGGACTGTCTTATTCTGAGATAGCAAAAAAGATAAATGAAGAATTTAAAGGGAAAGCATTATTATACGATGATATCGGTATAATCCTGAACAGAATTAAAAAACGAATCACTGACATATAAGGATTCTTTATTGGTAATATCACGTTATTTTTAATTATCTTAGACTGCAAATATAATTTGCAGTTTTTTTAATTGAAAATGACTAATAATAAGAATCCAAAAATCACTGATAAACAAAATAAAGCGGTTGCAGAACAATTAGCCGGATTTTTCTTTGAATTTTGGAATAACAGACACTTTGAAAATAATCCATTAACCAAGGAAGAGCAAAGCCATTGCCCTAGGAAAGGGTTTTCTGAGGAGTTTTCCCGAGAACCTAGGGCAATGACTTAGCTTCTTCTTCAAAACTCCTCTATGGATACTGTGAAATTTGCATTAAATATAAAGTTTGATAGAAAAGCCCAGGAATTTTTTTCAGAAAAAATTAAGTATAAAGAATTAATAAATAGCCCTGTTGACAAAGGAAGCTCTAGATATGTCTATACAGCAAATAACTGGAGAAAAGAGAGGAAAAAGAGAGGAATATATACACCAAAAATATGGTTTCAAGAAGACTTTTTAAATCCTCAAAACAAAAAATTGTTTATAGAAGTTTCAGTTCCAAAATTTCTATATGGTCATAATATTGCAATTCCACGAGATAGTGACTTGTTGCCGTTTGTTGAAAAGATGCAATCTTTCTTAGAAAATGACATTGGTACAAGAAAGATTTTTTCGAAAGAAATTCTTGATGCCGAACCTTCCTTGGTGGCTTTTAGTAAAAATATAGACTTCACAGAAATTTGTAGCTGTGAACAAGTTATAGATACATTGTCAAAATTTGATGATCGTTTTAGATCCAGTTGCTATATTATAAAGCCCCGAGACGGAGGAGCTGAGCTATACTACAGTACAAAATCTTCGACTTTTAAGGTTTATTCAAAGTTACAGGAGTTAAAATCAAATGCAATTACTCCAAAGGAAAAGAATGTCATTAAATCTTTGAGCAACGAGAGATACAAGAAAAATAAGGTGTTATTATGCGAATTAATAAGAGTAGAGTTGACATTGAAGAGAAAAAGCACGATTAAGAGTAGACTTAAGCTCTATAATTGCAATGAAGTAACTATTGAAAATATCTTCAAGAATGAAATCTGGAAAGAATTATTAAAAAAAGAAGTTAAAAGAATTTTCGTTCACCCTCTACAAGACTTCATTTTTTTAAGTAGCTCAAACTCTCCATTAGTAGAAGCAATATTAGATAAAAATATAAAACGCATTGATAAAAGGATGCTTGCGAAATATGCTATTGAAAAAATTCAGTCAAAAGGCGGGGTGAAAGGATTTAAGGAATATTCATTTAATAACTACAAGAGCCGACAAACATATTACAACCATATAAATGAAATTAATAAAATAGCAAAACAGATAAACTTTGCATCATTAAACAACTTAACGGCTAGTAAAATACATAATTATTTTTTATCCGAATTTGCTTTGAAGCCTTTTGGGCAAACAAAGTTATTATAATTACACTATTAAAAAGACATATTTTGATATGCCTCTTGTTTTTTAAGTATTACGTGAAAATGTGTCTAATAAGTTGGACAAAAAGAAGATCACAGTTTTTTATCTAACTTTGTGTTTATTAAGAACGAAGCCTTTTCATTTTATAAATTTCTTGTTTTTGCTTTTTTTATATATTTTGTTATAATTTAAATGTTCACCTACAACTCAGATTTCGCGAGGCACTGCCTATTTATCCGATTGTGGATAGTAATGGGCAGTCGAGTTCCATAATTGGACTTCCTCGCGAAGTTTGTTGTGGGTGAACGGCTCGGCTGTCCTTTTTTGTTTCCTCAGTCAAAAAAAGAAATTAGTTGGTTACCTTAAACTTTAATAAAAAATAATGAAAAAACCTAGCAGGTTAGCTCTTGTTATTGTTTCTGTTGTGCTTGCGATATTTTTGTTTGGAGTGTTTAGAATATGGCAAAATGATAAAAAATTAGATAAAATGGAGAAAAGAGGTGAGAGGTTGCAACAAGAGTCTCAAAATTTACGTGAAAGATTAAATTAATTAATCATCTAATGCAAATAAATTTTCGTGGAAAGGGGGTGATAATATGAAAAAGGCATTAACTTTGTCTGCATTTTTTATTGCACTTGTTTTCCTGGCAGGATGCACAGGTTCTTCGGGTGTGCCTCAAGGAACACAACCAGAAAAGGTTGATGACTCTTCATCCAAAAAATCCTCCCAAGAAGAAAAAAAAGAAGCCCAAAAAACGTTCAAATTGGGCGAGGATATAAAACTTGGCGACTATGCAGTGACAGTAACGGACATGGAAGACCCGTTCAAAGCGAAAAACGAGTTTATGCAACCGGAAGCGGGGAATAAGCTTGTGGCTATAGAAGTTAAATACGAGAACAATACCTCTGATAAATCACTAAGCTACAATCCTTTCGATTGGAAACTTTATGACAGCGAAGGTTATAGTTTCGACCAAGGCATGACGGAAGATAAAGAACCTGAACTGAGTTCTGGAACACTTAATCCTGGTGGAAAAGTTAGAGGGTGGGTTACATTTGAAACGCCTGAAGATTCAGAGAAATTTAAATTACAATTTACTCCTGACTTTTGGAGTAGCGACAATGTTGAAATTCAGCTGTACTAAAACATCTTGAATCTTAAAGCAAAAGGCAACCGCAGTCGCCTTTTGCTTATCTTTGTTGCATAAAAATTTATCAAGATTGAATTATATTAATAAAATATGGAAAAATTATGAATGTTCTTGTGAAATATCAATATAGTATTACGCCATTATGTGTGTAAATTTTTACACACATTGAGCGGCTAAATAATCTAATGGTTAATAATTTTCAGGGGGGGGTAAAAATATTTCCAATGTTTAGGTTGTTAATTTTTTAAAACCTTGATCTTTTAGCCATAAGGGTTTAAAATAAAGATAGAAAAAAGCCTAAACTCATGCTTTTTGCGTGGGCATGGCATCAAATCCTAGCTAACAGAGACGGCCTCGCGGTCGACACTTGTTAGCTAGGTCAATGATCTGAAAGGACATTGGGCATTCCGAAAGGACTGTCGTCGATTCGTGGGGCCTTTTGTGTACCTATGGACGATAAAATTCTAGTTAACAATTTATTTAAAAAAATGAATGATCAACAAATGCCTAGTGGCGAGGCACAAAAAAGCCAAAAAAAAGAATGGTATCAAACAGGGTGGGGCATAGTTATTGCCATCTTATTTTTGCCATATTTTTTAGTATGGTATATGTGGGTAAAAACAAATTGGAATAAGAAATTAAAAATTGCGATTACAATTATATTTGTAATCGTAAACATAGCTGTTTTAGATAGTGATAGTGAACCACCTCAAAATGATGTGGCAACTAATCAAGAAAAGGAACAAGTTGGGGATACTAAAACGGAAGAAGATTCCTCAGATAAGAAAGAAGATGAAAAAAAGAGTAACTATCAGTGGGAAACAAAAAAGGACACTCTTTTACGAGATGCAGAGACAGTTGTCGTTAACCAAATCGGAGAAAAGAACAATATGGATAAAAAAACTGTTATTTCAATAAAAACAGAGAGGAATGAATTGTGGATTAAATTTCGTGCTAGCGAAAATTTTACTTCCGGCATGACAGCAGGTGGTATTAAAACTGACATGGTAAATGTGTTTTCCAATTTAAATAATCAAATATTGGACAATTTCCGTCGGGTAACTATAGTAGCTGAACTGCCATTGGTTGATGTGAAAGGGAATGAGTCTAGTGAGAATGTTTTAACAGTTTCTTTAAAAAGTGAAGATATAAAAGAGATAAATTGGGATAATTTCTTGAGAGAAAATCTGGAAAAAGTGGCAGCCTTCTATCAAGAACATCCTGCGATTAAATAAGCTCAATCATTAAAACAGATTGATTATTGTGAAAATATTTAATTTCATAAATATTAAAAAAAGGGGCAAAGATCAGCGAAAAGCTGAGTGTCCTTACTGTGGGAAATGTTTAGAGAAGAAACCTGGCGCTAAAACAAAATGCTCAAGTTGTGATAACTATATTTATGTTCGCACCAACACAAGAGGTGTCAGGTTAACTGTGACAAAAAGCGAAGCAGATAAAATTGATGAAGAATGGCGAATTAAAAATGGTACACAAGAGGCTTACTTAGTAGAAAAGGAAAGGTATCGAAAAAGAAAAGAGAAATTATTAAATAAATCAGAAAGCAAAAATAAAATTTCAGATTTTGATGTTCAATGGAGCTTGTTGAATGAGGACATTTTGAATTATGCAAAAAAACATCAATGGGGACTATATAGAAACACAAGATTTCAGATGGGGGAAATGCTTAGAAGGCAGAACAAATTGGAGTATGCTTTAGGCTTTTATTTGGCTGTATGTTACCTAGATTTGAATGGACCCCAAAACATGCCCTTGGACGATTCTGAGAACGTAGTAAAATTAGAAGATGATATTATGAAGCCCTTTGATCAAGAATTTTCTTTTCTAGCTCCAGGAGTAATTGAAAGAATAGAAAAAATTATTAAAAAATTGGATTTGAAGAAGAAAAAAATTGAAGAAATATATAATAAATTTGCAGAAAAAGAAAAAAAGGCGATAAATCCCCCAAGAAGCCCAAGTGAATGCTTTAATGAGATAAAAAGAAACCTTATTATAAATAACTAGTTTTAAATTAACAATTAATAAAAAATATGGCAAAGATTTTAATGACAGTAAAAGGAAGTAAACTATTATCAAACACTTGGAAGCAAGAATTACAAGTTTTGGAGGATGGGGTTTATGGAGAAGGATTGGTTGTAGGGAAAAGGGTAAAAATGCACCTACTTTACCAAAATATCGCTCAAATAAATATTACAAGAGGTTTCTTAACTGCTGATATTGAAATAGTTAATAAGGGAGGAAGCGGAAATTTAATTATTAAAGCTGTTAATAAAAAAGAGGCAGATAAAGCCAAGGAATTAATTGATCAAAAAATAGCAGATGTTGCGAATGAAACAAAACCACAATCTACAAATAATTACGCTGATGAGATTAAAAAACTAGCTGACCTAAGAGATCAAGAAATTATCAGCGAAGAAGAATTCCAGGCCAAGAAAAAATCGATTCTTGGTTTATAATAAAGCAATAAAACAAGATTAATCACCCCAAAGGGCGATGTTTATTGATTTTTTGATGAATTTCACACTTCACATCTTAATTAAAAATTTTTTCATTAAGATAGTCTATTTAATAAATCCTCAAAATGAAAGATGAAAAGATAAAAAATATTGGCGTTGGCTATATAAGAGAAAGCACGGAATAGCAAGACAAGGGGTTTTCTCCTCAAGCCCAAGAAAGGGCAATAAGGGAATATGCCAAGAAAAACAATATAGAAATCCAGCATATATACAAAGACCTAATTTCTGGAAAAATAGCCTCAAAAAGAGACAATTTTCAGGTAATGATTGAAGATGCGATGCAAAAAAAGTTTGAGGTTATTATTGTTTTTCACACTTCCAGATTTGCAAGAAATGTCGAGGAGGCCAGGCAATACAAAAATTTACTGAGAAAAAAACAGGGAATTGATGTGATTTCAACAACTCAGAATTTTGGAGATTTCAATGATCCGTCCGCTTTCCTTAATGAGGGAATAAATGAATTATTTGATGAATATTATTCAAGACAGCTTGGTTTTTGGGTGAAAAGCGCTTTAATGCAAAAAAGAAGCTCAGGGAAACCAATAGGGGGAAATTTGCCACTTGGTTATAAAAGAAAAAAGCTTGGGTGGGATAATGAAAGAAATCGCCCCTTGTATTCAAAAGAATGGCACATAGATAAAAAGGAAGCAGAGATAGTGAGAAGAATTTTTAAGATGTATGCTTCCGGCAATTACTCTATCCAAAAAATAGCTGAAATATTAACGAAAGAAGGGTATAAAACAAGAATGGGAAATCCTTTCACCTTCTCATCAGTCAAATGTATTATTCCAAATAAATCTTATCTAGGGTTAGTTTGGTCTCCCAGGAAACCATTGCCAGATATCAAGAGCACTGTTCATAAGCCAATCATTTCAAAAAAGCTTTTTGATAAATGTCAAGATGTTTTAGCGGAGAGAAAGGGAAAGTTTGGGAGACCAGTTGCCAAACATCGTTTTTATCTTCTTCAAGGCTTAGTTTATTGTTATAATTGCATAAAACATTTAAAAGGAAACGAGAAGAGTAGTTTAAGAAGAATGCATCCCTCAATGTATTGTGAATATCACAGAAACAATAAAACGGGAAAAGAAAATTATTTTTATACCTGCAAATTTGCGAAAGAGAATAAAAGTTGTAAGCAACCTAAGGTGGAATGCGAAATTATTGATAAACAAATTTTTCAGTTTATGAGTGGCATGAAATTGCCAGAGGATGTTATAAAATTAACACTGGAAAGTCTTAGAGAGCTTTTTAAGAAAAACGCAAAAAATCAAAAAACAGATGAAGAGATTCATAATATTTTATCTCGAAAAAAAAGATTGAAAGTAATGTTTGAAAATGGCCATATACCAGAAAACGAATATCTTTATAAAATGCAAAAAGCAAAAGAAGAGATAGAATCCTTTGAAAGAAAAGGCGTTACAGGCAGTATGACTGCCAGAGAACAAGAACAAAGAATTAAAAAGACCGAAAAATTTTTAAAAGAATTTGGTAAATTCTGGAGAGAAGAACTTTCTAAGGAAGAGAAAAGGGACTGGATAAGAATGACAATAAAAAGAATTTGGGTAAAAAATAAGAAAGTTGTAGCCGTTGAACCAAGAGATGATTTTAAGGATTTATTCTCTGCTCACAGGAAAGTCATCGTTCAAGCCCCTCTAGTCGCCCATTTTAAAACTTCTTTTTTAAGCTGTTTTTTAGATATTCTAAAAAGGGTTGGAAATGTTTGACAAGGAGAGCTTGGTGGAGTATCCTAAAATTAGGAAGAAAAAAATGGCGAATTCAACTTTTATGATAGACATTTTTTCTAAATGTTTTTGCAAATGGTGACAGAAAGGTGTTTCGTTAAATAATGTTTATTTTCGAATAGTCTAGTATTTTTTTAAAATTATAATAAATTATCATTAATTTGCATTATGGAAAAACCAAACAATAAAAAAAACAATGAGTTAAATCAAAAGAGTGAAAAACAAAAAGAGTGGTATGCTTCTGGTTGGGGTTTGGTTTTAGTAATATTGTTGTTACCCCTTTTTCTAATTTGGTATATATGGGCGAAAACAGAGTGGAATAATTCAATAAAAATTATATCAACTTTAATCATATTGGTTTTACTTTTTGCTATTAATTCTTCATTTGAGGAGGAGATTAATGTAGAAAAAGTTCAGGAGGACAATAAAAAGGTTGTCAGGGAAGAAAATGAAGAGAGTATCGTTTTTGATGTGCCTAGTCTATTAAACAAAAAAATTTCTTATTTTACTAAACAGTATGGAGAGCCAACTAATGATAACCCCGAACCAACAGAGACTGCAATTGAGGGGAACTCGGCGGATACTTGGACAAAACGTTTTGAAAAAGATGGGTACGGAATATCTGTGGAATATAATACAAATAATGGAGAAGTGGTGGAAATATTCTTTTCAAAGGCCAGAAAAAATATTCCTCTTGAAGAAACATGGGTGACGGATGAGGAGAAAGAAGAATTATTAAAAGCTAGTAATATTGATTTAAGTAGTAATAAATACGATGCAGGCTTCATTAAATCTATCCAAGATCCAAGCAGGTTTACAGGAGTAAAAGTTGAAAAACTTTAACATATTAAAAAATATTTTAATTTTGTCTATATTTAAATAAAGAAACATCTAACAAATTCCTTTCATACACAAAGGAGTACGATAAGAATTTTTTTCCTTAAAGAAATCAACCCGTCTAATTTGAGATAATTTTCAGTAAAAATCTCTTCATTTGTTTTTGGTGGGGATAGCTTTAGTTAAAACTCGAAATTTAAACCTGTGGAAAGGTTGTGGATAAATCAAGTAAATATTTTTAAAACGGCTTATTTAAGCCGTTTTTTTGATATTCTAAAAAGGGTTGGAAATGTTTGACAAGGGGAGCTTGGTGGAATATAATGTTGGTAAGTGGTGAAAAGTGGGGAAAATTTAGCTGATTAGTCTTTGGTTGGCGATAAATTTCCATTCTGCAAGAGGTTGTCTCTACCAGCTAATCAGCCAATAAGCTACAAGATACAAGCTAATCAGCTAATCAGCTAATCAGCTAATAAGCCAAAACCATGTTTATCGGTGAATATAAGCATACTATAGATACCAAAAAAAGATTGGCTTTGCCTTCTAAATTTAGAAGTAGTTTTAAAAATAAGGCTGTCATCACTCGGGGTCTGGATAATTGCTTGTTTGTTTATTCGATGCAGGAGTGGAAAAAAATTGCTGAGAAATTGGGAAATATGCCGGTAGGTGAGAGTTCCACTCGAAGTTTTGTGCGATTGATGCTGGCCGGAGCGGTGGATGTGGAGCTTGACTCTCAGGGAAGAATTTTAGTTCCCGATTATTTAAAAGATTATGCCGGTTTAGGCAAGGAGGTTATTGTGGCAGGGCTTTTTAATAGATTGGAAATTTGGGATAAAACGGCTTGGGAAAAATACAAAGAAAATGCAGAGAAGAATCAGGATAAAATTGCCGAAGAATTGGGTAAACTTGGAATTTATTAAATCTTTTTTGAGGAATTGATTGTTATTGTTGATTCATAGGTAAATTTTCAGGTAAGGATTTAATTGAAAAAATAAAGTTTTTTATAATATGCACAAAGCGGTTTTATTGAAAGAGGCGGTGGAGGGGCTGGAGCTTCAAAAAGGAATGACGGCGGTGGACGCGACTTTGGGAGAAGGCGGCCATGGCTTGGAAATAATAAATAAAATAGGTGAGAAAGGGGTTTTTGTCGGAATTGACGTTGACGCTGAAGTGATAAAAAAATTTCAGGAGCGTGTGGAGGTGTTGGAAAATAAACCGCAAGTTTTTTTGAAAAATAGAAATTTTTCGGAAATAGATAAGATTTTACAGGAAAACGAAATAAAAGCGGCAGATGCTATTTTGGCGGATCTGGGTTGGAGATCGGAACAAGTCGAAAATCCTGTTTATGGAATGAGTTTTCAGAGGGATTCCAAGCTGGACATGAGATTGGGAAGAGAAGGAAAGCTTACTGCCGAGGAAATAGTTAACCATTGGAGCAAGGAAAGACTGGCGGATATTTTTAAGCAATACGGGGAAGAGAAATATGCCAAGATGGCGGCTGAATCCATAGAGAAAGCAAGAGAAGAAGCTCAGATTCAAACCACGGTGCAGTTGGCGGAAATTGTCAAAAAAAGTCTTGGTAAGTTTTACCGAAAATCCAGAATTCATCCGGCTACCAAGATTTTTCAAGCTCTTAGAATCGTTGTTAATAACGAACTTGCCGATTTAGAGGTTTTTTTACAGAAAAGCATTGATCTGCTTGATCCCGGGGGAAGATTAGCGATAATCAGTTTTCATTCTTTGGAAGACAGAAAAGTAAAGAATTTTTTCAGGGTAAATGCGGGGGGATGTATTTGCCCCAAAGAATTCCCGATTTGTGTTTGCGGAAAAAGGCCGAAATTGAAAGTTATTACTCGGAAGCCGATTGTGCCGGGTGAGGGGGAATTGCAACAAAATGCCAGAGCAAGAAGCGCCAAGTTGAGAATAGCGGAGAAAATTTAAGCGAATTTGTTTTTTATTGAAAAAAGTTTTTTTGTAGTAATTTTTAAAATAATAAGGAGGGGGTTTAAAAAAATGGCCAAATCATTAAGCATCAAAGATTGCAATAGTTTTTGCAGTCGCAAGTCAAATAAAGTTAAAAAGAAATCTCAAAGCGGGTTTGCTTTGACTGCCTCTTTTGTCGGATTTTCCTTGCTTTTTTTGCTGTTTTTGGCGGGAGCAGTTTATCTTTTTCAGGTTAATAAACTGGCTACTATGGGTTATGATGTAAGCGAGAAGCAGGAAAAATTGGATAAGTTAAAGGAGCAAAAACGAGAACTTGAAATAAAGTTGGCCGGTACGGGGTCTGTTTATCGATTTAATAAGGAAGAGGAATTTGCTCATATGGTTACTCCGGAAAAAGTGGGTTATGTAGAAATTGATGATCAAAACGCGGTGGCAATGAAATAAAGGAATGAGAAATCTAAATCAGTAATTAAAACTTAGAGGGGACTGTTTCCAAACACTGTTCCCACTTTAATTCCCACTTTTTTGCTAAATTTTCCAAAAATTGTTTGAAAAATTTATCTAAAAAATTAGAAACTTCGTAACTAAATAGTGTTTGGAAACAGTTCCGGAGGGTAGGATTAGAATTAAACCTTTAGGGCAAATTGCAACAGGGGGTGTTTGAGAAATAATAATCAAAAGATTATTATGATTAAAAATAATAATAGAAAAAAATCCGAAGATAATTTTTCTGTTCAGCGTGTCAGACTACTCTCTTTGTTGATTATTTTATGCGGGGGAGTGGTTTTTTTTCAGCTTTACTCTCTCCAGATAAGAGCTTATGATCATTACAAGGAAAAAGCTCAAAATCAATATTTGGTCAAAAGGAATTTGGAGCCAGATCGGGGAGAAATTTTTATTAAGGATCAAGAAGGCTTATATCCCGTAGCAGTTAATAAGAATATGCCGACTGCTTATGCGATTCCGGATATGATCAAGGAAGGGGAAGAGGAGGAATTAGCTGAAAAAATAGCCGAGGCTCTTGACTTGGAAAAGGAGGATATTATAAAAAAACTTCTTAAAAAAGGTGATTTGTACGAACCCTTAAAGAGGAAATTAACAGAAGAAGAAGTTGCCGGAGTCAAGGAGATAAAACACGAAGCGGTTAAACTTCAAGAGGAGGATTGGCGTTATTATCCGGGAGGGGATTTGGCTTCCCAGTTAGTGGGTTTTGTGGGTTACAAAGATCATTCAAGAGTTGGCATTTATGGTATTGAAAAAGCTTTCCAGGAAGAATTGGAGGGTTCTTCGGGTTACCTACGCCAAGAAAAAGATATTAGCGATAATTGGATATCTATTGGAGAGAGGGTTTTAAGACCTTCTCAAGATGGAAGTGATTTGGTTTTATCTGTTGATTATGCTATTCAGCATAAAGTGGAAACTGTTCTTGAAAAGGCGGTGGAAAAGCATGACGCTGACGGAGGGAGGGTGATTATCATGGAGCCTCATTCGGGAAAAATTCTTTCCATGGCCCAATTTCCCGATTTTGACCTAAATAAATATTCTGAAGAAGAGAAAGTTTCCGTGTTTAGAAATTCTTTGGTTTCCGATACTTACGAGTGCGGTTCTGTTTTTAAAACTTTTACTATGGCTGCCGGGCTTGACAGTGGAGAGGTGGGATATGATGAAACATATGTTGATACGGGAAGGGTAAAAGAGGCCGGTTATACAATCAAAAATTCTGAGGAGAAGGTTTATGGGGAACAGACGATGACTCAAGTTATAGAAAATTCCATCAATACGGGGGTAATTTATGTAGAAAAAAAATTGGGAAATAAAAGATTCTATGATTACGTTAAAAGATTTGGGTTTGGAGAGCCTACGGGAATTGACCTGCCGGGAGAGATAGGTGGCAATTTATCCAATCTGGATTATAATAGGGATATTGATTATTACACCGCTTCTTTTGGCCAGGGGATTACAGTCACGCCTCTTCAGTTAGTGAGCGCCTATTCCGCGGTTGCCAACGGCGGAGAATTAATAAAACCTTCGCCGGTGGATTATATAATTAAACCCGATGGAAGTAAAAAAGAATTGAAAAAAGATATTAAGAGAAAAGTTATTTCCAGGGACGCGGCTAATAAGACTGGATTAATGCTGGAGAGTAATGTGAGAGAAGGCCACGGAACAACTGCTGGAGTGCCTGGGTACAGAGTGGCCGGTAAGACGGGAACTGCTCAGATTTCCGATAAGGAGAAGGGGGGATATGAAGAAGATGCTACCGTTGGCTCTTTTGCCGGATTTGCTCCCGTTGATAATCCTCGTTTTGCTATGCTGGTGGTAATTGATAATCCTAAAGACGTGGAATGGGCTGAAAGCACTGCCGGACCTGTTTTTGGCGAGTTAGCCAAGTTTATGTTCGATTATTACGGGATAGAACCTACTGAAGATTTTACTTCGGAAGATTTAAAAACGTTTGATGAAAAGCATGAATATTTAAGATCTTTCTCTAAAGAAAAGAAAAAAGAAGAGGAAAAGGATGAAATCGAAGATGACAAGGAGGACGAGGTTAATTAATGTTTTAGTAAATTAGAATGAAAAAAGTCTTAGCTCAGAAAATTCTAAAAATGATGGCCAAAGCTACCATTAAGAGAAGAAATCCGGAAGTGGTGGCTATTACCGGAAGTGTGGGGAAAACTACTACCAAAGAAATGGTTGGTAAGATGCTGGGAAAGTTTAAGAAAGTTCGCTTTAGCGAGAAAAATTACAATAATGAAATAGGCGTTCCTTTAACAATTATCGGCGGATCGATAGAGCCGAAAAGGTCAAAGATTTTACAAGCGGGAAAAATTGGCTCGGCTTGGCTTTTTAGTTTATTAACCAGTAAGAACTATCCGGAAGTATTGGTGTTGGAGTTTGGAGCGGATCATCCCGGGGATATAAGTTATTTATGCGATTTTGTGCCTATTTCCGTGGGCATACTAACTGATGTTGGTATTTCTCATTTGGAAAATTTCGGGAGCAGGGAAAATATTGCCAAAGAAAAAGGCGTTTTGCTTAGAAGTTTGCCTCCGGAGTCTTTGGCGGTTTATAACGCTGATAATCCAAAAGTTAAAGAAGTAAGCGAGAAGGTGAGCGCTAACCAATTAAGTTATGGTTTTGACAAAGAATGCAAATTAAGAGCTTCGGACGTCCATTATGATTACAAGGAAAACAAAAAAACACACGAATTAATGTTAAACGGATTAGGTTTTAAACTGACTTATCAAGGGCGGCTTATTCCGGTTAAGCTTGATTATTGTGTGGGAGAAGGAAGTGTTTATGCGGCGCTGGCAGCTCTGGCGGCGGGATTATATTTTGATTTGAATTTAATAGAAATGACTAAGGAGCTAAGAAAGACTCGACCTTGCCCGGGAAGGATGAGTTTTTTAGAGGGGATAAAGTCAACAATGATTATAGACGATACTTACAATAGCGCCCCCGCAAGCACATTAGCGGCGCTCAATACTTTAGCCAAATTAGAAGCTCAGAGAAAAATTGTGGTTATGGGAGATATGTTGGAATTGGGAGAAGAAGAGGAAAATGCTCATCAGGAGGTTTTAAAGGAAGCTTTTAAGGTTGATCCGGATGCTGTTTTGTTGGTAGGAGAGAGATTTAAGAATTTTTCCGAGGCCTTAACTAAAAAACAGAAAGAGAGAACCGTTTTTTTTAAAAATTCTCTTAAAGCGGGAAGATTTCTTCAGGATTTTATTCAGGCGGGAGATCTTGTTCTTGTAAAAGGCTCCAGAGGAATGAAAATGGAGAAAGCGGTTAAAGAAATTATGAGATATCCGGAAAAAGATGTTATCATTAACGCATAGTTGAGTTTATTTGCTGAGAGGTCTTAATGGTAATGGTTTTAAGACTCAAGAATATTTTCACTGTTTTATTGATTTTTCAAGGATAATTTTTAATAAAGATTTATGAAGAAAATTGTTTTTGATATTGAAACGGTAGGGGAAAATTTTGATAAAATGGATAAAACTACTCAAAAAGTTTTAACCAACTGGGTTGAGCAAACCGCTAAAAGCAAGGAGGAGAAAGAAAAAGCTATTCAGGATATTAAGGAGGGGCTGGGCTTTTCCCCTTTTACCGGGGAAATAGTTTCTATTGCTATGATAGAGCATAATTCCCAAAAGGGAGCGGTTTATTTTCAGTCTCCCGGTAAAAAATTAAAAGAGACTGAAAAAGACGGGATAAAATACAAACCTTGCACGGAAAAAGAAATTTTGGAAAACTTTTGGAATGTGGCGCAGCACGCGGAGGAATTTATTACTTTTAACGGCAAAGGGTTTGATGTTCCTTTTATGATGATTCGCTCGGCTATCTACAAGATTAAACCTAGCAAGGATTTAATGTCCAACAGATATTTAAATTTGCAAACAGCCGGAGCAAAACATGTTGACTTAATGGATCAGTTAATCTTTTACGGAGCGGTTTTCAAGCGGCCCAATTTGCACTTATGCTGTAGGGCTTTTGGAATCAAGAGTCCTAAGGAGGATGGAGTGGACGGCAATGAGGTGGCTAGTTTATTTGAAAAGAAAGAATATAAGAAAATTGCCGAATATAATTTGCAAGACGTTTATTCCACTGGCGAGCTTTATGATTACTGGAATAATTATTTAAGAATGAGATAGTTTAAATTTTTTTTGAAGCCCTCTTTTTGGCTTTTTTGAAGCCCTTCTTTCGTTATTGGTTCCTGTTTTTGTTTCATTTTTGAATTTATATAACTGATGTTACGCACTTCTTGAAGCAATCTTTCTTAAAAAATCCCTGAAGTTCGACTTCAGTATTTGCAGAATTCGAACTTCAAACTGTTGTGTAATTGGAAAATGCGTTCATATTAAACTATAATAAGTCTATGCGTGTAACATCAGTTATATAATTATCTAAACAGGCGAATATTTATAATAATAGTTTTGAATAAACGTAATTCAGCGGGCTTAAAGAAAAATGAGAAAGAAAATTTTTGTTAATGACAAAATGCAGCAAGGGTATGTTTATTATTTGACCGAACCGGCGGGGAAAAATTTTCACCCGGACTTTAAGCCTCATTTGACGCCCAAAGAAATGCTTGAAATGGGTATTTTTGGAGGAAAATACATGACGGACACCAAGAAGGAATTTCCGGCTAATTGGTTTAAAAAAGCGAAATTGTGCTCAGAAAAACATGATCCCGAGCTAAATTATTTTGGAGTTAATGCCAGCCAGCCTTTGTCGGTTTGGCGTAGGAAAGGCTGGATTCACCCGGATGATCCCAGGGGCTGGTTTCAGTGGTACTGCCGTTACTATTTGGGTCGGCGACATAAAGATGATGAAAGGCAAATCAAGAGATGGAAATCTTTTGCTCGCCATTGGTCCGCAGTAGAAAAAAATTGCCGAGCCGGGGATTTTGATTGTCGGAAAAAACAAAGGCAAGCGCTATTGCACTGGGCTTATGATTCCAGGGAATTGTAGGTAATTTTTAGCGCTAAATTATTTTAGAGTATTCCCGGGCGTGTTTTTGAATAGATTAGCTATTTTTCAGTCGTCAACTCAATTTTCGCGAGCGGATTTTTCGAAATAATGAAGCGAAAACATTTTTGTTTTAGTTTAGTAAAGAGTGGAACCTAATGCGCTCTTTTAAAAAAACAAAAAATGTTTTAAAATAAACGTGGGTGGAATATTGTTATGGTCGTATTTTTTAAAATATAAACAACAAAATGATAGAATATAAAAATGTTTCCAAAGTTTATTCAGGAGAAAATACAGCCTTGGAGGATCTTAATTTTCATATAAACGATAAAGAATTCGTTTCCATAGTAGGTCAGTCGGGGGCGGGTAAATCAACCCTCATTAGGCTTTTGCACGCCGAAGAAAAGCCTACAACCGGCGATATTGTTTTTAACAAGGAAAGCATAGTTAATTTGAAAAAAAGGCATCTTCCCAATCATCGCCGGGATATAGGAGTTGTCTTTCAGGATTTTAAGCTTTTATCCAAAAAAAATCTATTTGAAAATGTGGCTTTTGCTATGGAAGTGGCCGGTAAACCGGATGATGAAATTCAAGAAGACGTTCCCCAGGTTTTGGAGATTGTGGGATTAGAAAAGCAAATGCACAAATATCCCCATGAAGTTTCCGGAGGAGAACAGCAAAGAGCTGCAATTGCCAGGGCTTTGGTTAACAGGCCCAAAGTTTTAGTAGCGGATGAGCCGACCGGGAATTTGGATCCGGAGGCCAGCTGGGAAATAGTTCAGGCATTGCTTAAAATAAACAAATACGGAACCACTGTTTTGTTGGCTACTCATGATAAAAACATCGTGGATCAAATTTGTAAAAGAGTGATTGTTCTGAAAGATGGAAAAATCATTAAAGACAGCGAGAAGGGGAAGTATTGTTTAACCAATTAACAAGAGTCATTTTTCTAAAGAAAGCAGCTTAGGAAATTATAATTAAACCAAATAAAATGTTTTTAAAATTGGCCAGAACTTTCAAAACGGGATTTCAGAATTTCTATCGCAATGGCTTGTTGTCTGTTTTGACTATCAGCGTTATTGTGATTGCTATGTTTATTATAAATATTCAGGCGGCGGTTACTTATTCGGAAAGCTTATTATTGAAGGATATTGAGGATAGGGTTAGTATCTCGGTTTATTTCAAGACAGACACTTCCGAATCCAAAATAATGAATATTCGAGATGAGTTTAAAAAATACAGAGAGGTTAAATCCATAGATTATATTTCCAGAGAAGAAGCGCTGGAAGAATTTAATAAAGAAAATCAAGATAACGAAATTTTGCGGCAATCTATGGAGGAGTTGGATGAAAATCCCTTTGAGGCTTCTTTAAGTGTCAAGGCTTATGATCCTTCTGATTATCAGTTAATTGCCCAGTCCATAAAAAGTAGTGAGCATCAGCAGTATATTTCCAGCGTTAATTATGATAAGTATGATTCGATAATTGACAGTTTAAGCGGGCAGATTGACTCTAATCAAAAAATAGGCTTTATTCTGGGAGGAACTTTGTCTTTAATCGCTGTTTTAATTACTTTCAACAGTATAAGAATAACTATGTTCGCTTACGGCAAAGAAGTGGAAATTATGAAATTGGTGGGAGCGTCTAATAACTATATTCGAATGCCTTTTATTTGGGAGGGCTTGTTTTATGGAATAATTTCTTCTATAATAGCGCTGCCTTTGACTTTCGGGTATTTGAAATTTGTGGCTCTTAATGAATCTTCCGGCTCCATTATGCCTTTTTCCAGCGGAATTTATTTGAACGAGTTTTTAAATGGCTTTTTTGCGGAAAATTTGTTTTGGATTATTTTAATTGAAATTTCTTTGGGAGTATTGCTGGGAGTTGTTAGTTCCGTGATAGCTATTAGAAAATACCTTCAAGAATCTAATAAATAATTTTAATATTATGGGTTTTTTTAACTTTAAAAAGAAAAAAGAGGAGAGTGAAACTCCGGCAAAAAATGATCCGATGGATCAAGTGGATGATATGTTGGACCAAGTAGATCAATCCAAGCTTTCCAAAAAAGAAAAATGGGCGTTGAAACTGTTTAAGAAAATGCCTAAATCTAAAAAAGAAGAGGCTCTTAGACAAATGATGGATCCACAGACGTTGTATAAAGAAAAAGATAAAATTTTAAAACAACTGGATGACGCAGTTAAAGACGGCCAAATGAGCAAGCAAGAAGCCGAGCAGCTTAAGAGTCAATTGGGATTAAGATAGAAAAAATAAAGACCGGAATTGCAATAGAGCGCATCTTTACATAGTCTAAAATTTTTACTACCATATTACGTTATTACGTTATATGATAGTATTTTTTTAAGTAGATGTTTTTTTAAAAAAACTTACTCCATTTTTTGCTTTTATTTGGAAGATTTTGCTTTTATTTTATTTAAAAAGGTTCTTTGCAAGAAGCATCTAAAATTTATTTTGGCTTGAATAAATTTATTGTGCATCCTTAAGATTCCTTCTTCAGGGTGACCGCTTTTCTCAAGGGCGATTGCAACCCTTTTTCTGTCTCCTTCAAATAAAACAACACCGTTATCCAAATCTACTTCTATGTTTTTGGCTTCAATTTCGCGGAGCTTGTCTACTATAACTTTTTCGCATCCCTTTTTTCCTGAATTGGATATTTTTACTGCTTCCATAATTTATTTTTTAGATATATTAATATTAATTAATTTCTTGTTTTATCTATTACAATTTTTAAACAGGAAGCTTTCATTGTGCTTTAAATCGCTAAAATATTTTCAACTATGAAAAGATTCAATGCCGATTTTTTAAAGAATTTTCTCATCTTTTTGCTTTTGCTGGTTTTTTTGATAGGCTGGACCCTTTTTGTGCATAAGACGGGGATAGATAATTTAGTTGAGAAAGTCGGAGTAACTAATGGATATTTGCTTGTCGCTCTGGCGGGAGCTTCGGGCGGGCTTTCCGGACTTACGGCTTCGGGTTTTTTGGCTGTTTTGATTTCTTTTGCCATGGGCGGTTTAAATCCTTTTTTGTTGGGACTAATAGGAGGATCCGCTTTATTTTTGGGGGATTCATTTTTTTATTATCTCGGCAGGAAAGGCGGAGAAGTCGCTCGTCCCTTTTTAAAAAAGTGGATCAAAAAATTCTCCGACTTTATTGAGAGTAAATCTCTTTGGATGGTGCGGAGTTTTGTATTTTTGTATTTTTCTTTTGCTCCCTTGCCTAATGATATTATAGTAATTCCACTTGGAATGGCGGGTTATGATTTTAAGAAATTTTTCTTGTTTGCCTGGGCCGGCAATATCTTTTTTGTTTTTTGGGTGAGTTTATTTTTCGCTTGATTTTAATGCTTCAAGCGTCATAGCGACTGCTGTGATGATTACGAAAATAACTATCGCAATAATTACGAAAATAGACGGCGAGTAGAGTTGTTGAGGTTTTATCTATTCCGCTCTCATCCTATTTTTCTTCCCGGCTTGCTCTCTCTATTCTTCTATTTCAAGAGCTTTTCCTTGAATGATTGCTTGGGAGATTTTTTTTCTGGCGCCAAAGACAATTCTCTGAAAAGTGCTCCGGGAAGTATTCATGCTTTTAGCGCATTCCACTTGATTCATATTAAGTAGATCTTTGAGCCTTAAGGCCTCGACTTCTTCTCGGGATAGAATAACAACCTCTAACTCTCTTATGGGAACACCTCGGGGCTTAAAGTAACTTACTCTAGGGCGGAATTTAATCCTCCGGCATCTTCTTGGTCTTGGCATAAAAAAATTTTCATTGGTTAACTTTCAGGCTTAATTTATCTTAAAAGTTTTTAAAAGTATTGTTTTAAACGCTATTTGCATAATCTCAGAGAACTTGGAGATCTGATTCGTTGTATGGTAAAAAATTATGAAAAAACCATTCCCCGTTTTTTCAAGCGGGGAATAGGTTTTGTCACTCTTCCTTTTGCTTTCTAAGCGCTTCAATTTCTTCTTTAATAGTTTCCAGTTCTTCTTTGAGCATTTCTTTTTCTTCTTCCAGCGCTTTTAGTTCGTTGTTGCGTGAGAAAAATCTTCTTCCATTTCCAAATCCTCTTCCGCGTCCCCATCCGAATCCGCCGCCGCAAGGACCCATTCCTCTTCCCGAGCCGGGCCCCATACCGCTTGGACCGGTTCCGTCAAATCGTGGCATAATAATCACCCCCTTTCCGTAGTAAAGTAAGCATAAGATTGTTTAATAATTAAATAAAAGAGACCTACTATTTATTATGAGTATATACCCAAAATTATTTCACTACAAGTGATAAATCAAGCGAGTTTTTTTGCCACACAAAAAAATGCAATAAGAAATAAAGGGTTTCGGGTTTCTTACTTTATATGTACAATTTTGTTGTTTTAATAACAGGGTTTAATTAAATTTAAATATATTAGTCATTATGAATAAATTGATTCAAAAAAAGACAAGAAAAATGTTTAAGACTGGTGATAGTTTCGGCGTAACTATTCCCAGGGAGATAGTTAGGAAGTTCAATTGGAAAGATAAACAAAAGTTGGAAGTGGAATTGCAGGGCAATAAGATAGTAATTAAAGAGGCAAAAGAATAGTTTTATTCTTTTGTAACTCCAAAATAGTTTGCTTAAAAGTCCGTACGCCGAACTTGATTGAATTTTTATTTTATTGTTTGCGGTATTGCTATTATCGTGGTATTATTTAAGCATAGAGTAAATGCAGAAGCGTTTTAAGTCTGGGAATAACTGAGGCATTTTTTCTTTTGTTATAAATAAAATAAGTTTCACTTAATGTCGGATGTAACGGATCAAATTAAGGAACGTTTAAACGTGGCCGATTTTGTCGGCGAGTATTTGAAGTTGGAAAAAGCGGGAACCAATTATAAGGCCTTATGTCCTTTTCACAATGAAAAAACTCCTTCTTTTATGGTTAATCCGGAAAGGAATTTCTGGTATTGCTTCGGGTGTCAAAAAGGAGGCGACATTTTTACCTTTGTAATGGAAATGGAAGGATTGGAATTCCCGGAAGCTTTAAAAAGATTAGCCGAAAGAGCCGGAGTAGAGGTTCCCAGGTTTCAAAAAGCCAATATTCAGGAGAAGAATAAAAAAGAAGTTCTTTATGAAATTATGGAGGTAGCTAATAGATTTTTTGAGGCTCAATTTGGAAAGTCTTCCTCCGGTGAAAAAGCTCGAAAATATCTTTTGGAAAGATCTATACCGCAAAAGCAAATAGAAAACTTTCGTATCGGTTTGGCTCCGGAGGGGTGGAGTTATTTGTTGGATTTTTTGTTAAATCAGGGTTATGATATTGTCGATATTGCCAAAACCGGTTTGTTGGTGCAAAAAGAAAATACTTCGGGAGGTAGCAAGGGCGACTATTATGATCGTTTTAGGGGAAGGATAACCTTTCCCATTCTTGATCCAATGGGAAAGGTTGTTGGTCATTCGGCTCGAGTTATGCCCGGCGGTGATGAAAAAACAGCTAAATATATCAATACACCCCAAACTCATATTTACGACAAAAGTAATGTTTTGTACGGACTCAACTTGGCCAAGACTGAAATCAAGAGACAAGGTTTTGTTGTTGTAGTAGAGGGCAATATGGACGTGATTGCTTCTTTTGGAGCCGGCCTGGAGAACATTGTGGCGGTGTCCGGAACAGCCTTAACTTCTCAGCAAGTAAATATTTTAAAAAGATACACTCAAAACATTAAATTATGTTTTGATATGGACGAAGCCGGTCAAAACGCGGTAGCCAAAAGCGCCCAAACTTGCCTGGAAAATGAAATGGAGACCGAGGTGATTATCTTGCCGAAAGGGTTTAAAGATGTAAATGAGCTGACTATTAAAGATAAAAATCTTTGGGCGGAAGCGGTAGAGAATTCTTATCCCGTGATGGAATATTTCTTTTCCGCCATAATGAACAAGCATGATTGTAATTCTCCGCAAGGGAAAAGATTGATAGCTCACGAGCTTTTGAACATTATTAAGTATATTGCCGACCCTATTGAGCAGAGTTATTGGCTTAGAAAGCTGTCCGATAGTATTCGGGTGGAAGAAGATACATTGACGCAAGTTTTAGAAAAGGTTAAAGTAAAAAATATAGCCACACAAAATACGGACAGGAATGAGAATGGATCTTCCGGGGAAGGCTTAAAATCTCAAGAACGATCCAAAAGCAAGCTACAGCGGCTGCAAGAGAGGCTGCTGGGGGTTTTTAGCCTATATCGAGACCAGTTGATTAAAAAAAGCCAAGAATTTGATGAAAGTCTTTTAGAGGAAAGATATTTGGCTTTATGGGAAAAATTAAAATCGGGGAAAGAAAAAGACGCCTCCGGAGTTATTGATCAATATGAAACTCGCGTAAAATATGAATACGACTCGGGAAAGGGTTTTTTGGAAATGGAGATAGATCCTTTAGTGGAGTGGGATAATATTATTAAAGAGTTGGCCAGGGAAAAGAAGAAAAAACAATTGAAGGAAATTGTTTGGGATATCAAAAGGGCCGAAGAAGAGGGAGATGAAGAAGGGCTCAATTTTTTGTTGGAAAACTTTAACAAGCTTTCCAAGGAAATTCAAGAATAAGATCTTTAAATGTTGTTAAGATTCGGGAGTTGCCGGGGAATTGCTTCTTATTTTTATTAAAGAGGATTTTATGGTTTTTTGATTTGAGAAGATTATATTTATTGGCGCTTATTCAAATGTTTCGGATTTTAAGAAAAGCATTGTTTTCAAGGAGTTATTTTCACTAAAATTTTATGAATAATGAATAAATGAGATAAAGATAACTTTGAGCCGCTTCGATTTAAAAATAAATATAAATTCACTTTTTAATTTTAACTA
This sequence comes from uncultured Bdellovibrionales bacterium, assembly GCA_964505305.1. Classification (GTDB taxonomy): domain Bacteria; phylum Patescibacteriota; class Minisyncoccia; order Moranbacterales; family DUUL01; genus JAXHLG01. Next base: position 23,329 of record CAZDHE010000002.1, on the reverse strand, counting down.
ATTGAGGCGACATTTTTACTTAGGGCTTATTAATTTCAAGGAATTGGAACAAAATAAGCTCATTAAACTTAATATTTTTAAATTATGATGAAAGTTGAATCGGATTCTTCCAAAAAAGAATCTTCAAAAAACAAGGACAAAAGAAAAGCCCTTTCAAAAAAAGAACGGGATTTTTCGAAATCTTCTCAAGAATCATTTTCCGATTCAAGTAAAAAAAATTCAAAAAAAGAAGACGGAAAGACAGTTAAGAAAGAAACGAAGCCCAGAACTCCGTTTGTAGAATCTAAAGATCCCAAAATAAAAAATTTGCTTAGAAAGGGCCGTCAAAGAGGTTTTGTTACTGAGGAAGAGATTTTGCATGAGTTGGGTAATATTGAAGAAAATTTGGATAAGCTGGAAGAGCTTTATGATAAAGCGGATAAAGAAGGTGTGCGAGTTATTTCTTCCGATGAAGTTTTAAAGGATGAGATAGAAAGAGAAACTGAAAAAGAGAAAGAAAAGAAGAGTCAAAAAAATCAAACAGAGAAAAAAAAGAAAAAAAAGGAGGAGGTTAATGATTTTCAGGATTCCGATTCCATTCAGATTTACCTTAGGGAGATAGGAAAAGTTGATTTGCTGAGCTCTGAAGAAGAGGTGTCGTTGGCTAAGGCATCTGAAAAGGGTGATTATCGGGCTAAGCAGCGTTTGACGGAGGCTAATTTGCGTTTAGTGGTTTCTATTGCCAAAAAATACGTGGGAAGAAGCCACAGTTTGTCTTTCTTGGATCTTATTCAAGAGGGAAATATCGGCTTATTCAGGGCGGTGGATAAATTTGATTATCGCAAGGGTTATAAGTTTTCTACTTATGCAACTTGGTGGATCAGACAGGCTATTACCAGAGCGATTGCCGATCAGTCCAGAACTATTCGAATTCCGGTTCATATGGTGGAAACTATTAATAAATATATTCAAGTGGTAAGAAGCTTGGTTCAGGAGCTTGGGAGAGAACCTTTGCCGGAAGAAATAGCGGCTGAAATGAATTTGGATGTCAAAAAAGTTCGTCAAGTTATTAAAGTTTCCCAGGAGACGATTTCTCTGGAGACCTCCATAGGAGATGATGATAGCGAGAGTGTTTTGAGCGATTTTATAGAAGATACTGACTCTATAATGCCTCATCAAATTGCCTCTCGAACGCTTTTGAAACAGCATCTTAATGAGATTCTGGATCAACTTACCTCTCGAGAGCAAAAAATTCTTCGGATTAGATTTGGTTTGGATGATGGCGTGGTTCACACCTTAGAAGAGGTGGGAAACGAATTTGGGGTTACCAGAGAAAGAATTCGTCAAATTGAAGCCAAGGCTTTAGAGAAAATAAGATCGATGAAGAACACTAATAAGTTAAGGGATTATTAAAGGCGCTGTTTTGGAAGAGGGATAAACGGCAAAAAGACAAAAGTCGGATTAAGTTAAGAAAGCAAAAAAGGCGAAAGCATATAAAGAACAAAGAAGGCGTGGAATCTAAGAGTTGGAAATTAAAAGTAGAAAGTTATGTCCTCTGCTGTTGTGAACCTATTTAGGAGTTATTGATCTTGAGTTTTTGGAGCGAATGAGTCTTGCTCAAGTTTGTTAGTTAGAATGAGGAATAATTATTTTAATAAAAATTACTAAAACAGGGAAAGATAGGGGAAGAGCTCGGGCTATGGCCGGCTGCTGTTAATTGCTTATTATTTTTAAAAATATAAAAATTCCACATTAAGCGCTGCTAAATCGGTAGAGCTTATGTAGATAAAGAGTTATGATAAAAGAGCTGCATAAAAAAATTAGTCGGGGGGAGATTTCTGCGGAAGATCTAACAAAAAAATACCTTCAGAAAATTAGAGAGAGGAAAAATATCAATGCTTTCTTGGATGTTTATGAAGAAGAAGCTTTGCAGTCGGCTCGAAAAACGGACGATAAAATTTCCAAGGGAGAAGAAATTGATTTGTTGGAAGGAATCCCTTTTGCCTTGAAAGATAATCTTTGTGTTCAAGGAAAAACAACTACCGCCGGTTCAAGAATTTTGGAAAAATATCAAGCTACTTATGATGCTTTTGTGGTTAAAAAACTTAAAAAAGAAGGCTGCGTTTTTTTGGGAAAAACTAATATGGACGAATTTGCTATGGGCTCTTCTACTGAAAATTCAGCTTTTGGGGAAACGAAAAACCCTTGGGATGAAAGCCGGGTTCCCGGCGGATCATCTGGTGGATCAGCGGCGGCGGTTGGTGACGGCCAGGCTGTTTGGGCGTTGGGTTCGGATACAGGCGGCTCGATTCGCCAGCCAGCCAGTTTTTGCGGAGTAGTTGGCCTTAAACCTACTTACGGGAGAGTTTCTAGAAGCGGTTTGATAGCGATGGCCTCCAGTTATGATCAAATAGGTCCGATAACCCAAAGCGTGGAAGATGCCGCTATTGTCTTGGACAGTATTTGCGGCAAGGATTCCAAGGATAACACTACTATCGAAAGCGGAACCGGTTTTGCGGAAAATTTGCAGCCGCAAATAAAAGATAAAAAAATTGGTGTGCCCGAAGAATTTTTTGGCGAAGAGTTAAACAAAGAAATTAGAATGATTATTCAAGAAAAGATTGATTGGGCCAAGAAACAGGGAGCGGAGATTAAAAAAATCTCTTTGCCCAATATAAAGTACTCTTTGGCAGTTTATTATTTGATGATGCCCTCGGAAGTTAGTTCAAATTTAGCTCGATTTGACGGTATTAAGTACGGCTACAGCGACCCAGTTACCGGGAGCTCAGTCAATAGAAATATTATGGATGTTTATTTTAATTCCAGGAAAGAAGGACTCGGAGCTGAAGTTAAAAGAAGAATTATCTTGGGAACTTATTCTTTATCAGCCGGTTACAAGGACGCTTACTACAAAAAAGCTCAGAAAGTCAGGGAATTGATTAAAAATGATTTTAAAGAAGCTTTTAGGGAAGTGGATTTGATAATTTCCCCCACCAGTCCGGTAGAACCTTTCAAACTTGGAGAGAAAACCAAGAATCCGCTGGATATGTATTTAGCTGATATTTTCACAGTTCCGGTTAATGCGGCTATGCTTCCGGCTATCTCTATAAATGGAGGATTTGTAGAAAAAAAAGAAGCCAAACTTCCTGTGGGAATGCAATTGATCGGCAAGTGGTGGCAAGAACAAGAATTGTTAAACGCCGCCGCAGCTTTTGAAAATGCTTAGAGAGAGTGCATTTAAAAAGTAAGTTTCTCATTTGTTTAATTTAGGTAAAAAAGGAGAGCTGTTAGCGGCCAATTATCTGAAAGCTATGGGTTATGAGGTTTTGGAAATGAATTATTACAATAAGAGGGGTTATAGATTTGGTGAAATAGACTTGATAAGCCGAGATAAAAATGGCATTATAGTTTTTATAGAGGTTAAAACCAGAAAAGGCAATTTAAACAAAGTCTCTCCGGAAACCTCTATTGATAATAAAAAATTGCAAAATATTTTTAAAATAGCCCATCTTTACCTAAGAGATCAGGAATGTATGGAGCAAGAGTGGAGAGTGGATTTTATAGGCGTAGCTTTTGATTTTCACATTCGCAAAGCTCAGTTGAGGCATATTAAGGCTTTATATTGTTAAATTTGATTTTTATCGAATTTTTTTGAATTCCAAAATTATTTTAGAATAATAACTTAAGAGATAATTATGAAAAACGACCTGGATTTTCTATTCGGCTCTCGAGTTAGGTGGAGATTGGTAAAATTCTTTATATTAAATGCCAAGGAAGCTTTTCCGGCCCAGGAGATTTTTGAAAAAAATAAATTTGAAGGAAAAGAAACCAAGAAGGAGGCTAAAAAAGTTTTGATGCATTTGGAAAGGGGGCGTTTTCTTTATTCCAGAAATCAGAAAGGCAAAAAGCTTTATTACCTCAACACTCGTTCTCCCTTCTATAGTGAATTAAAAGGCTTAGTGGTTAAATCCAATATTTATCCGCAATGCAAGCAGTTGACTCGAATTAAAAATTTGGGAGAGGTTAAACTGGCTTTAGTGGCCGGTCTTTTCATTAACAGCGCCAAATCCAAAACGGATCTATTAATAGTAGCTGATAATGTTTCCAGGGCTAAACTTAAACATCTAATTGAAGATTTGGAAGCGGAAATGGGCAAAGAAATAAATTATTCTCTAATGGATTTACAAGAATTTCGCTACAGATTAAAAATGTTTGATAAATTTATATTGGAGTTATTGGAGCAGCCTCACGAGATTATTATCAACAAGGTGGAGAATATGATAAAAGAAGCTCAGAAAATGAGAGGATAATTTTAAACGAAGGGAGTTGTTTATTTTATTATAGAAGTAAAGTTGGTTTCTTAAAAAAATAAAAGTATACCACTCATTATTGCTTGGAGGTCTTTAATAAGATTTTTTATGAAGAAGGCTTTAAAAAAATTTTTTCAAAGTAAGTTTAATTTAATCTTAATAAGCGCCGGCCTTCTTTTAAATATTGCCGGTTGGTTGATTTTGCACTTCAAACTTGATTTTCATAAGTCTCTAATCATTTTGCATTACAATTCTTACTTAGGCATTGATAGAATGATCTATAATTCTAAAAGCGCTTGGATGGAAATTTATTTAGTTTCTTTTTTGGCGGCGGTGTTATTGGTTTTGAATTCTGTTTTAGCCTTCTTTTTTTCTTATTTTAGTTTCAGGGAGGAGGAAAATTTAAAAGACAAGGGAGAAGTTTTAGAAAATCACCTTGAAAAAGACCCCCGGACATTAGCTTCTAAGATGCTTATTGCTTCTGCTTGCGCTTTACAAATTATTGTATTAGTGTATACTCTTTCAATTGTGAAAGTAAATAACTGAAAGATTAGAAAATTCGGAGTTTGAAGGTAGCCTATTTTGTATTTGTTAAAGCAATCATCGTTATTATGCTATTATAATTCAAATTAATTTAATTATGGATATGAACAAAACTGAATGGTCTTACCCCAACCCTCGCACAGAAGACCCTGTAGAGCACAATTGGCAGAGGTTTTTTGAAATAATTCCGGGCGCCTTAACTTGGACAACTTTATTGGGTATGATTTTATTATCTTTTATTTTACCGACTTGGATAGCTGTTTTTATTATAGTGTATGATGTTTATTGGTTTCATAGAACTATATATATTGCCACTTATTCTATTTTGGCATACAGGAAAATGAAACGCTCCAAAAGGGCGGATTGGATGTTTAGAGTTGCCAATCTGCACAACAAAGACAATTTAATTAGCGCCATAGAAGAAGAAATTAAAAATTTAGAAAAGAAACGAGCCGGAAGAATTAGCAGAAAAGAAAAGAAAATTATTAATGCCGACATCAGAGAGAGGGAAGATTTTTTAAAAAGGTATAAAGAGGATTTAAAGCATCAAGGCTGTTTCTTGAATTGGAAGGATGTTTATCATGTTATTATGCTTCCAACCGCTACAGAAGGAGCTGAAATCATAGAGCCCGCCATTGAATCTGTAGAAAAGTCTTCTTACCCTAACAATAAAATTATTATCTTATTGGCCACGGAAGAAAGAGAGCCGGAAGAAAAAAGGAAAGAAAAAATAAATATCCTAAAAAGCAAATTTGGAGATAAATTCTATGATTTTATCGTGACAGAGCACAAAGTGGCCGCAGGGGAAATGAAATGCAAGGCCTCTAATACTACTTATGCCGGCAAGCAGCTAAAAAAATATTTAGAAAAAAATAATATACCTTTGGAAAACGTTATTTTATCCAATTTTGATTGTGACACCCAAGTTCATCCGGAGTATCTGAGTTATCTTACTTATGAGTACGTGGTTAGTCCTAACCGATTGAGGCAAGCTTATCAGCCTTTGCCTATGTATCATAATAATTTGTGGGACACCATTGCTCCCGTAAGAGTGATTGTGACAGGTTCTTCTTTTTGGCATATGGTGGAGTCTATGAGGCCGGAGCATATGGTTACTTTTTCTTCTCATAGCGAGCCGTTTAAAACCATTGTAGATGTTGGCTATTGGCCGGTTAATGTAATTTCGGAAGATTCGGTGATTTATTGGAAGGCTTACGATTACTTTGCCGGAGATTATCAGGTTAAGCCTATCTATTTGCCGGTTTCTTTGGATGCGGTATTGGGACATAATTATCAGCACACCGTGGTTAATCAATATCGCCAAAAAAGAAGGTGGGCTTATGGAATTGAGAATTTCCCTCTTTTGGCAAGAGCTTTCAGGAAAAATAAAAAATTAAAGTTTGGAAAAAAAATAAAACATTTGTTTACGATGCTGGAAGGTCATCACAGTTGGGCCACCGCCCCCTTTATCTTGGCTTTATTGGGGTGGCTCCCGCTTATCTTGGGAGGGGAGGCTTTTAGTGAATCGGTTTTGGCGCATAATCTTCCCTATATTACCCGCACTTTAATGACGATAGCCTTGGTTGGGTTGGTCATTTCGATGTTCTTAAGTTTTCTGCTTATGCCTCCTCGACCGGATAGATATTCCAAGAGAAGGTATTTAAATATGTTTTTTCAATGGTTTATGGCTCCCTTTATCGCTCCTTTTCTTGGGGCTATGCCGGCGGTGGATGCTCAAACCAGGATTATGTTGGGCAAGTACTTTGGAGAATTTTGGATAACGGAAAAATTTAAAAAGAAATAAAATACCAAAATTGTTTTTAAAATTGACAGTGATTCTAAACGATTGTATTCTAAAAGCGGGCCTGTTTAAGTTTTTTATAAAAAATAAATTGCCAATATGTATAGTGATTTTGTAGAATTCGCCATTTCCCAGGGAGTTCCCTTGAGTACTGTTACTTTGATTTTAATGTTACCCGTAGTAGTGATGATTATTGCTTTTTTTCGGCAGGTTATCGGAATTAAGGCTTTTGGCATCTATACTCCGGCTTTGATAATTTTTGCTTTTTTGGCTATAAAATCCGATTCCGGGGATTTCTGGGGAGGGATTAGGTATGGAATTTCCATTTTTGCCACAGTTATCATAGTGGGGACTTTGGCCCGAATAGTTTTGAAACAATTCAGGCTTTTGTATTTGCCCCGGGTAGCAATAGTTATATCCATTGTAGCTTTATCAACTCTTTTAATGCTCACTATCGGAGGGGTTTTTCAAAGGACCGGATTAGCCAGTGTTTCCATTTTTCCAATTTTAATAATGATAACTTTGGTGGAAAAGTTTGTGGCGGTTCAGATTGAAAAGGGAAATAAAACAGCCATATTCTTGTCTTTGGAAACTTTAGTTATCTCCATTTTTGGTTATTTTGTGGCCAGTTGGTCGGCATTGATATTTTTACTGCAGCAATATCCCTGGATGGTTTTTGCGGCCATAGGAATTAATATTTTACTCGGAAAGTGGACCGGTTTAAGGCTTTCTGAATACATCCGTTTTAAAAAAATAATAAAAAATGCTTAATACTTACAAGAAAAGCAGGGAAATACTCGGGATGAATTCTCGAAATTTGCGTTTTATCAGGTCTAACAACCTTAGAAAAGCTAAGAAGTTGGCAGATGATAAACTCAGAAGCAAATTGATTTTGAAAAAAAATGATATTCCCGTCCCTAAATTAATAGCTAAAATAAAAACTAGGCAGGACCTGGATAATTTTGATTTCTCCACCCTTCCCAAAAGTTTTGTCTTGAAACCCAATTTAGGATTGGGGGGAGAGGGGATTTTAGTGGTTTACGGCAAAAAAAAGGGAAAAGAAAATATTTGGGTTAAAGCAGATAGGACTCCGGTTACCGAAGACGATTTAAAGATTCAAATTCGCAACATCTTGGATGGATCTTTTTCCAGAACCAATATTCCGGATTTTGCTTTTTTCGAAGAAAGGGTTAAGCTGCCTAAGGTTTTTAAGCCTTATTCCTACAAAGGAGTGCCGGATATTCGAGTGATCGTTTACAACAATGTCCCGGTTATGGCAATGCTTAGGCTGGCCACTAAAGAATCCGGAGGGAAAGCTAATTTGCAATTAGGGGGGATCGGCTGTGGAATTGATATGGCAACCGGTACCACCACTTCGGCTATTCAGGGTAAATCTAAGTATTTGGAGTATCTTCCCGACTCCAGGTTGGCCCTGAGCGGAATCAAAATTCCTTTTTGGGATCAAATTTTGGAGTTGGCTATTAAAGCTCAAAAGGCTTCCGGTCTCGGATTTCTGGGAGCGGATGTTGCTATTGACAGGGAGCAGGGCCCGGTTTTTTTAGAATTGAATGCGCGTCCGGGATTGTCTATTCAAATTGCTAACTTAGAGGGATTGTTGAGTCGTTTAAATCGTGTGGAGGGGCTTAAGGTTAAGTCCGCCAAGCACGGAATTAAATTGGCCAAAAACTTATTTGGTGGTGAAATTGAAGAAGAAATGGAAGAACTTTCCGGAAAGAAGATAATTGGCACGACGGAGAAGATTAAATTGTTTGGTCGGGATGAGGAGGAAATTGAAACGGAAGCCAGGATAGATACGGGAGCTTATTCTACTTCTATTGATACGAAAATAGCTAAAAAGATGGGATTTGGAAAGTTGTTAGAAGAATTCAAAAAAATAGAAAAACCGGAAAATTTTTCCAGGAAAGATGTGAAACAAATAGAGGAAGAGTTGAAAAGAAAATATTTAAACAAAATTGAAGGGCTGGCGGATATCTCAGCGGTTTATTCTTCAAGTGGAGTAACGATTCGTCCAAAGGTTAAAATAAAATTTATGATGGATGAAGAGAAGATAACTTCTGTAGCTAATTTAGTAGAGAGAAGCGAGTTAAAATACCCTGTTTTAATTGGCAGAAAAGATCTCAAAAAGTTTTTAGTTGAAATTAAATAAGGAGTTGATTAATCTTGATAAATCGGGAACCACTACTTCCTCTGAGAAATTATTTCAATTAAAGCCCATAAATGAAGCAAGTAATTTTCACCCGGAGAGTTTTGAGTTTTTCACTCGGATTTTTCTTGAGCTTGTATTGCTTAAAAATGTGAATAATTTTACTCTTTTTGCCTTGATTTTTTGTTACCAGCAGAGCCTATTAGCTCTTAAATAAATAAGAGATATGAACATAATTGAAAACATTGAGGATGTTAAAAACCTTATTAAAAATAATAATTATAAAATTTTCGGGGTTGGTGGATTGCCGTTTACCAGAAGCGAGGCTTATTATTTTGTGGAAGACCTCGAGTTGATTTGTTCCAATAAAACCGGTGAATTTGAAGCCGTGAAAGAGAAAATTAAACTAAGTTTTTTTTCAATGCCAACGGATGTCCAATCCAAAAAACCGGAAAACATTCTTTCTCAAAATAAAGTGGCCGATCATATTAGAAAAAGCTCCAGTAAAAAAAAGGTTGCCATTTATACTATGCGTCCGAGCAAGCGGAAAAAAGATATTTGTAAAGAAAATAATTGGACATTAGCATCAACACCTCTTTCCTTGTTTGAGAAATATAGCAATAAAATAAATTTTTATAAACTTCTTGAGCGGTGCGGTTTAGATAGGAATATTGTTTGCATTAAATACGGCGATTTAAATAAAAAGAAGAAAGACCTTTTTAGAGAAAAGAAAATCGTAATTCAAGTTTTGGAAGAAGAGGGCGGCGGAAAAGGAACTTTCTTTTTTGATTATAGCCAAATAAATCAGATGGAAACTCGTATTAAGGAGAGGTTGCCGGAAATCGACAAAGATAGCGAATTAGTGGTTTCTGATTTTTGCGAAGGACCTGTTTTAAGTATTACCGCTTGTGTTACCGGCAAAGAAGGGGTGTTGGTTTTAAATCCGCAATTTCAGTTAATTGACATAAAAGAAGTTATAAAAGAAAAAAACAATGCCCAAGGGGTTTTTTGCGGTCATGACTGGGGGTTGGCCAAGAGTCTCCCGGGTTACTTGATTGAAGATTCAAGAGAAATGGCTGAGAAGATTGGAAATTTATTAAGAAAAGAAGGTTATAAGGGGATATTTGGCATTGACTTTATTTGGGATCAAAAAAGTGATAAAATAATACCGGTTGAAATGAATCCGAGAATTTTGGGTACGTTTCCGACTCAAGTTCAGCTTCAAGTTCAGAACAAGGAAGTTCCCTTGGCGGCATTTCATCTTTTGGAATGTTTGGATATAGAGTATTCTATAAAGGATAGAAAGGCTTGTGAAGGCAGGGAAGGTTATAAAGGTTCTCACTTACTGTTGTTCAACTTTTTGGGTAAGGATATTATTTTTAATAAAAGCTTGAGAGCGGGGGTATACAAGATTGAAAAAGAAGGAAAGTTGTGTTTTTTGCGCTCCGGATTTGAATTATCAGATATTGTTAACTCAAAAGAAGAGTTTATTTTAACCGACGGAGTTCCGGTTGAGGGTTGGTTTGTTAAAAAAAATAAGAAATTGTTGAAAATAATGGCTAAGCGAAGCATTTCCACAGAAAAGGGAAAAAAATTGAATCATTGGGGTGAAAGAGTAGTTCTTGCTGTTCAGGAGCACATAAAGGAAGCGGCAACCCCTATTTGATTCATTTTGTAAAGCATTAACTTTTAAGATGAAAAAGGTTTTATTGAGCGTTTCTTCCAAAGATGAAAATAAAGGTTTTTTAAGTTCTTTGGAAATTAAAAAATTGGAAAGACTCTTAAAGGAAGATGAACAAGTAGAATTTCTGGGAAATATCGATTTGGAGAACATTTCTCTGATTGAGGGCAATTTATTCAAGAATGGAAATCCGATTGAAAAGCCCGATATATTTTTTTGGTACAACAGGGGAATAATGAAAAACTTGAATTTGTTAAAAGCTTTTTCTCAAGAATTTAAGGTGATTAAGAACCCCGAATCGTTTCAGGTGATTCAGGATAAATTCTTGGCCCATAGTTATTTGCAAAAACATAACTTACCCCTACCCAAATTTGCCTTGATAGATTCTATGGACTTTAACGCAATGAAAAAAGTTTTAAAAGATTGGAAGACGGTTTTGGTGAAGCCTCAGAAAGGCAGTTTTGGCAGAGGAATTGTAAAAATAAATGATTTTGAGACGCTTAGGGACTTGGCAGGTATTATGAAAGCAAAGAATAAACAAGAGAAGATTTTTATCGAGAAATTTTATCCTAATGATGCGAGAGAATGGATTAGCACTACTGTTATAAACAAAGAAGTGGCTTATGGTTATAGAAAAAAAGAAGATAAATTTGCTGATTGGAAAGTTTATGATCCAGATGCTAAGGGAGGCGGAGCTTATTATGTAGATCCTTCTCCGATTAAGTCAATAGCCGAAAAAGCCGCTTCCTATCTGAAAGCTGAGATTGCCGGTTTTGATTTTATTAAGACTGATGAAGGTTATATTTTAGTTGATGAAAACAATTTTCCCGGTATGTATGAAAATGCTTTTAATGAAGCCCGAAAAGATGTCTCTCTTTCATTTTTTAATTTAATAAAGTCTCACTTTTAGCTCTCTTGGGATAAGCAGGAGGGACTATCGATCGGGCTTTCTCGGGATTTGCTGCTTCTGAGATTATTTCATCTGGAATATCGCGAATAAAGTAAGATAATCTTTGTTTAGAGGGTTTCGGATTTCAGATCGTTTTAAAAATATAAATTTCCTCTTTTTCATCCCTATTCCTCGGAATTATTAGATCTTAATTAATAGATAATTGCTTACAATGAAAGAATTTTTTAGAAAAATTTACCAAAAATTTTTTACCAAAAAAACTTTAAAAGTTTTACTGGTTTTGTTTTTGTTGGGCGCGGTTTCCGTGGCCGGTTTGTTTATTTATTATATGAAAGATCTGCCTGATCCGGGTAAAATTAACAAAAGAATAGTGAGCGAATCCACTAAGATATATGATAGAACAGGTCAGCACTTGCTTTATGAGATTCATGGGGAAGAAAATAGAACTCTCATTCCAATGGATCAAATCCCCGATTCGGTTAAATATGCCACTATTGCAATCGAAGATCAAGAATTTTATGATCATCACGGCATTGATTTTAGGGGAATAGCCAGGGCTGCCGTGAAGGATGTTATGCAAAGAAGGGCGGCGGAAGGAGGCTCTACCATTACCCAGCAATTTGTGAAGAATTCTATTTTAACTTCAGAAAAAAGGATTTCCAGAAAAATCAAGGAAGTTATATTGGCATTGGAAATTGAGCAAAAGTTTTCCAAAGACGAAATTTTGCAAATGTATTTAAATGAAATTCCATACGGGTCTAATGCTTATGGAATCGAGGCGGCTTCCCAAACCTTTTTTAGTAAGCCGGCCAGGGAACTTACTTTAGCTGAATCCGCTTTGTTGGCTTCTTTACCAAAGGCTCCCACTTACTATTCTCCTTTGGGTTCCAATACGGACTCTTTACTGATTCGATGGGAGCACGCTTTGAATAAAATGCATGAGCTTGGTTATATCACCAAAGAGCAAAAAGAAGAGGCTCAAAAGGTTGACATATTGGCAAAGATTGATCCGGTTAAGGACAATATTCAAGCTCCTCATTTTGTAATGCATGTTAAAGAGCAATTAGTTGAGGAATTTGGTGAAGAAGAAATGCAGAAAGAGGGTTTAAGGGTTAGAACTACTCTGGACTGGAATTACCAACAAAAAGCAGAAGAAGTAGTTAGAGAGAAAGTTGAAGAATTAGGGGAAGATTATGGCTTTTCAAATGCTTCTTTGGTAGCTATAAATCCTCAAAACGGTCAAATTTTAGCTATGGTGGGATCTATGGATTATTTTGATGATGAAATAGACGGCAATGTTAATGTCGCTCTCAGGCCTCGCCAGCCCGGTTCTTCTTTTAAACCTTATGTTTATGCTGAGGCCTTTGAATTGGGTTACACCAGAAAAACTAAGTTATTCGATGTGGAAACCGATTTCTCAACTGATGGAGAGGATGAGTATATTCCTCAAAATTACAATGGAGGGTTTCAGGGACCGGTGCAGATGGAGGATGCATTAGCTACTTCTTTAAATATTCCGGCGGTAAAAACCCTTTATTTAGCCGGAGTGGACAAATCTATTGAACTTGCCAAGTCGATGGGGATTGAGGGTTTGAATTATCCGGATAGATACGGTTTATCTTTAGTTTTGGGAGGGGGAGAAGTCAAGCTTCTAAATCACGTAGCCGCTTTTTCCGTTTTTGCTAATGAAGGCAAAAAACAAGAGAAAAGCTCTATTCTGAGAATAGAAGACGCTTCCGGGGAGTTGATTAAGGAGTATGAAGAAAAAGAAGGCGAGGAAGTTTTATCTAAGCAAACCGCTCTACAAATGGCCGATATTTTATCAGATAATAAATTAAGAGAACCTTTATTCGGGGAGAGTAATAATTTAAATATTCCCGGCAGACAAATTATGGCCAAAACGGGAACCACTAATGAATATAGAGATGGCTGGCTTTTGGGGGCTACTCCTTCTTTGGCGGTGGGGGTATGGGCCGGTAATAATGACAATACCAAAATGAAACCGGGTTCCAGCGGTTCCCAAACGGCAGGTCCGATTTGGAACTCTTTTTTCAAGGAAATTCTTGAAAATACCAAAAAGGAAGAATTTGAGGAACCTGAAGAGCTGGAAAAGACGGGTAAGGATGTGATAGACGGCGATTTAGAAGTCGAGCAAGAGCTGGAAGTGTGTGAATATGAAAAAGATAAATTTTGTTTAGCCAATAGCAATTGCCCGAGCAAGTTAAAAGAAGAAAAAACTTTTTACAATGCTCATTCCATACTTTATTATGTGGATAAAGATGACCCTCTCGGTGACAAGCCTAAAAAGCCAAAAAAAGACTCGCAGTTTGAAAATTGGGAAGACGCCGTTAGAGATTGGCTGGAGGAAGAAGATGACGATGAAGAACAGTGGGAAATTCCGAATAAAGACTGTAAAGAGGATTATTTTAAAAATATGCTTGTCCGAATTGCCATTAAAAATCCCAATAATGGCGATACCTTGACACAGTCTTCAGTAAATGTTAAAACTCTTCTTTCCGGAGGAGAAGCTTCCCCGGAAAAAGTTGAGCTTTATTTAGATGGCCAGAAAGTCAAAGAAAGCAAGAGTAAGCCTTTTGATCTTGAAATTGAAATTCCTTCGGATAAAAATGGTAAAGAAGTTGAATTAAGAGCCAAAGTCTATGATGATTATGGAGGAACAGATGAAGATTCTATTAAAGTGAAAACTGATTTCAAGGAAGATTCTAATCAACAGGCTGAGAATTGAGGGAGTAGGTTTCTCAGACTGTAGAGCAAGAGTGTTTAATTTTTGAATTTTCAACAAAAGCCGGGGTGGTGAAATTGGTAGACACGCATGCCTTAGGAGCATGTGGGATAGTCCCGTGGAGGTTCGAGTCCTCTCCCCGGCACAACAAAATTAATTTGGTTTTAAAGACCAAAATTAAATTTATCGTCGCCACCACCTCCCTCAATAAATCGGACTTCATGTCTTATGATTGTTTAGTTAGATTTATTTATGCAAAGAATTATCTATAGTCAAGAATTAAAAAGTCGCTTGGATAAGTTTGTTACCGAATATTTCCAAGCTCGAGATGCCGGCCGATCACGCCGGTTTTTTCAAGATAAAATTAAGACTGGCGACATTTTGGTTAATGGCAAGCAGGTGAAGCCCGACTATCAGCTGAAGACAGGGGATGAGGTGACCTTTGGCGATGAGTTAAGAGAAGTGGAAGTTGAAGAAGTGGAGGTTAAGCCGCAAAAAGAAAAATTATTTAATTTAATATATGAACATCCTGATTTTTTGGTTGTAGAGAAGCCGGCTGGCATTAGCACTCATCCCTGCCCGCAGGAGAGGTTCGGCACCTTGGCGGAAAGCTTGTTGTATTATTATCCGGAGATAAAGGGTGTTGGAGAGAATTCCTGGCGGCCGGGCATTGTTCATCGGATAGACAAAGAAACCTCGGGGCTTTTGATTGTCTCAAGAAACCAAAAAGCCTTTCAATATTTTAAGAGCCTCTTTCAAGACAGAAAAGTGGAAAAAGTTTATCGGGCCGTGGTTTGGGGTAAACTCAAAAAAACAAGCGGAAAAATAGAAAGTTTTATAGGCAGATCGCGCAAAGATCCAACCAAGCAAGCCACCAGTTGTTTACCTGAAAAACTTATTAATCCCAAGGAAGCAATTACTGAATATAAAGTTTTGGAAGAATACGGCGATTCTTCTCTTTTGGAAGTTGTGCTTAAAACCGGAAGAAAGCATCAGATTAGAATTCATTTGCACTCTATCGGCCATCCGATAGTGGGAGACAAGAAGTATTTTAATAAGCTTGTTCAAGAGAATAATTTAAAATACCCGCGGCATCTATTGCATTCTTACAAAATAAGATTTGAGTATATGGATGGGGAAAAGTATGAGTTTAAATCAAAAAAGACTTTTGAGTTGGAAGAGGAATAAAACTCAAAGCCCAAGCGGGGAAGAAGGTACAAAATAGAAAGCTCAAAGCCCCAACAAAAATCAAAATCCAAATAAAAAAAGCAAGGAGCAAGGGAGGAGAAGCTCAAAACTCAAAAGTCAAAGGTCAAATCCACAACTCAAAATTCAAAATTCAAAGGTCAAAATAATAGCTCAAAAGTCAAAGGTCAACCCGGTGGAACTCTTGCAAAGCAAGATTGTTCCACTCGGGTCAGCCCGATGGAATAGTCCTTTGAAGTTCCAGCCGGGTCGGAAGTCCAAGACCATTCTGTTAACCAAGGGAATTAAAACTGTATTGAGAATGTGGAGCAATCTTTAAATTTTTTTCTTGACTTAATTTTCAAACAATTTATAATGACAGTTAAGATAAGAAGCTTTTAAGTTAAATCTATGTCGAAATCCAAAAAAGACAATCAAGAAAAAGAAAATAAATTTTCCGAAAGTCAAGTGATGACTCTTTTGGAAAATATGAATGATGGGATACAAATTATTGCTGAAGGGCAGACGGCTTTAAGCAAAAAAGTCGATAACTTAGAAAACAGATTCGATAACTTAGAAAACAGATTCGATAACTTAGAAAACAGATTTGACAACTTAGAAAGTAGATTTGATAATTCAGAAAATAGATTTGACAACTTCCAGAAAGAAATGTACCAATTTCGCGACACTACCATGGAAGAATTTGATCGCATCAATCAAAGATTTGATAATATTGAAAGCCGCTTAAGTAAAATTGAAGTAGAAATTAAGAACATCAATACTAACTTAGATAAAAAGGCTGACAAAGAAGAAGTAATGAACAAAATTAAATTTCTGGAACAAGAGTTGGCTAACTTAAAGGCTAAGGTGGAATAGTTAAAATATGGATAGAGGAATAAAAGGAGCAATCAGCAAGAAGCAAGAAAAAAGGGATTGACCTTTGGATTTCCCAAATTTGCCCTTTTTATAGCTAAATACGACAAACACTGATTGTCGGGTTTAGGGGTAGGCTGGAAGATATTTGTCAATAAGTGTAAGAAAAAAGAAGCAAGGAGCAAGAAGTAAGAGATTAAGAAATCAAAACTCAATCCCGAGCACTCGGGACAAAACTCAAAAGTTAACCCGGTGGAACTCTTGTGGAGCAAAGATGTTCCGATCGGGTTAAAACCATAACTTAAAACTAAAAGCTAAAAAAGAGACAAGGGTTAGGTATTGACCAGCAAGTAAAAGTCAAACTTACGCTTGACCGTGCTTGATTTTTGAGTTATGATGTGTTTATTCTAAGAATAATCTAACTATTTTAATTTAAGGTTATGGATCAAAAGGTAATTGAATTCAACAAAAAACAGCGGCGTCAAGATATTCCGCATATTCAAAGCGGTGATATTGTTCGTGTTCACAAAAAAATTAAAGAAGGACAAAAGGAGAGAGTCCAGGTTTTTAAGGGTTTGGTGATTTCTATTAAAGGAAAACAAAGCGCTTCTCCTACTATTAAAGTTAGAAGAGAATCCCAGGGAATAGGCACTGAAATGACATTGCCGGTAAATCTTCCCGCTATTGAAAAAATAGAAGTTCTTCGCCACAGCAAAGTAAGGCGTTCCAAGCTTTATTATATGAGAGAAAGATTTGGAAAATCAGCTAAAATGAAAGTCAAAGGTCTTACCGAAGAAGAAAAAAAGCAAATGGAAAAATTAAACCAAGAGAAGAAAAAAGAGAGCGCCAAGAAAGAAGAGGACAAAAAAGAATCGAAATAAACACGCAAAGCCTCGATGGTGGAATTGGTATACACACACGGTTGAGGGCCGTGGCGCTTTTGGCGCATGAGGGTTCAAGTCCCTCTCGGGGCACTTTTTAGCTTTTAGCTTGTAGCTTGTAGCTTTTTAGCTTTATGGAAAATTTTTTTAGCTTGTAGCTGGTAGCTTTTTAGCTGATTAGCTTGTTAAGTAATCAGGCGGAAAAGGGTTTGTTTTAGCAATATTTTTTGATAAATAAATCAACCTAAAATTAATTTATTGACAAAAAAAATATCCCGGATAAAATAAAATCGGAAGCGGAATTGTCAAATTTTTAAAAAACAATAAAACAAAATGATTGAATTTTTAATCAAAATGGGAATTCCCGAGGCATATGCCGGAGATGTTTGGTTGGTAATTTTGTTTTTGCTGTTAGGGCTGGCCTTGGTTTTTACCGTTAATAAGAAAAACTTGGGCGCATTAGTGCTGTCTATATATGTAGCTTACACCATTTTGTCTTTTGCTTATTTTATTCCCAATTCGGGGGGATGGAAGGCCGCCCTATTTATCTTATTGGGGTGGTTTTGTTATATAAATCTTCGCAAAACTTTTTCTTTTTCTCTGAGAGGCAAAAAATTGATTGTTTTTTTGCAGATGCTGTTGCTGTCTTTGTTGGCAGTAGGAATGACGGGGAGTTTAATTTTAGAGTGGTTTAGTCCTAAGGAGCTGGAAGATTTTTTTACTTCTTTTTCGCATAAATTCTTAATTTCTGAGAAAGCTCGGTTTATTTGGGTGGCGCTCCCCTTTGTTTTTATGATTTTATTCAAGAAATCAAGGCGTTGAGTCGCTTTTGAGTCAATGGTCAGGTTAACGGTTTTGCTGTGGCAAATTGACAAACAATAATTTCTTTTAAAAAGTAGATTGGTTTTATTAAGTGCAATATTTGCCGGCGTTATTTACAATTTTACCTCCCTCGCTCTTGTGAGGTGTAAATAACGCTTTGAATTCTAACATCTTAAGATATAATAAATGGCAATGAATTTAGACAAAAAATTTAAAATTATCGGAAAAAAGGAAATCGGAGGAGAAATAAAGGTTAATGGCGCTAAAAATGCGGCTTTAAAGATTCTGGCCGGGTTGGTTTTATCCAAAGACAGATGTTTAATTAAGAATTTTCCCTTCATCGAGGACACGCAAAGAATGTTGGAACTCTTGGAGAGTATGGGAGCAAAAGTAACAAGAAATCAAGATGAAAAGGAAGTGGAAGTTGATCCGGCGGGAATACAAGAAGCTGACTTGGATGGGAAATTAGCTCGAAGCTTACGAGCCTCTATTCTTTTGGTCGGTCCTCTGCTTGCCAGATTTGGCAAGGTTAAGATGACTCATCCGGGAGGATGTGTTATCGGTAAAAGGCCGATCGATATGTTTTTGGAAGGGTTTCAGGCCTTGGGAGCGGAAATGGAGTCCCGTGGAGACCAGTTTTACCTAAAAAGCAAAGAAGGCTTCTTGGCAGGAGCTGAATACTTTTTCCCCAAAATTTCAGTAACCGGAACAGAGGCTATGATGATGACCGCGGTTTTGGCAAAAGGAGAAACCGTGTTGAGAAATTGCGCTATGGAGCCGGAGATTTCAGTATTAGCGGATTATTTAAATAGTCAAGGAGCTCAAATTGAAGGGGCCGGGACTCCGGTAATGAGAATAAGAGGCGTGGAAAAAATATCCGCCGGTGAATTTGAAGTAATTCCGGATAGAATAGAAACGGGGACTTTTGTGATGCTGGGTTTGGCATCTAATAGTGAAATAAAAATAACCGATTGCAATCCGGAACATTTGGGGGCGGTCTTGCCGATTCTTAAAAAAGCCGGAGCCGACTTGGAGGTGGGCGAGAATTATATTAAAACACGCAAGCACTCCGGCCTGAAAGCGGTTTCTATCACCACTCATGAATATCCCGGTTTTGCCACTGATTTACAACCTCCTTACACTTTGTTGATGACGCAGGCCGAGGGGACCTCGCTTATTCATGAAGCCATTTTTGAGGGAAGACTCTTTTTTACTGATCAATTGGCTACTATGGGGGCTCAAAGCATAATGTGCGATCCGCATAGAGTGGTTATTACCGGACCCTCCAAGCTTTATGGAAAAAGATTGTCCAGTCCGGACCTGAGAGCCGGAATTACTATGGTAATTGCCGGTATTATTGCCGAGGGGGAGACGGTCATAGATAACATTTATCAGATTGACAGGGGATACGAGGATATCGATAATAGGTTGAAAAGTTTGGGAGTGGATATTGAGCGAATTGATTAATTTTTTGAATATTATCTTGAATTACGAGATTAAATTTTCCTTATATTTTCTCCTTTTGCAGAAGAGGGGTTAGGAGGGAGTTATCTTGCCGGTCAGCAGACCTTCCCTAACTCTTCTTTGGGAAAAGAGGGAATAAAAAAGTTTTTCGTAATTTAAAGATATTAGATAAGCATTTCATTAACAGAAGATTTTTAGCGAATGCCGATGGAGTTATTCGGTAAAAGCAGTCAAGTAATGAAACAATGATATTTTCTGAATAGCCAAGAGTTTTGTTTTAATAACTTAACAAGCTAAAAGCTACAAGCTAAAAAGCTAATCAAATTTTATGTCAAGAAAGTTTTTTTACAGTTTTAGGCATGCTTCGAGAGGTTTTTGGTATATGCTGGCCAAAGAAAGAAATTTTAGAATCGAAGTTTTGGTCGGCATTTTTGTTTTGTTGATAGCCTTTTTGTTGAAAATGGAAAAATGGGAAATTGTGGCTATCATCTTTGCTATTTTTGGAGTTTTAATTTTAGAGGCTATAAATACTTTAGTAGAGAGATTGGTGAATATTTTCAAGCCTCGAATTCACCCATACGCTAAAATGCTTAAAGACGTAACCGCTTCAATTGTTTTAATAGGCTCAGTCGGGGCGGCTTTAATAGGAATAGTTATTTTTTGGTCTTATCTTTTCGGCTAATGCTAAAAAAGTGAATGGCAAATTTTATGCGCTACTTCAATTTTTATTTCCCGGCAAAAATTTTTTTGAAATTCAAATTCTGAACAATCGGGATATTAAGCGGTCGATTTTGTCTTTTGCATTAGTAAAAACGCTTTCCTGCAACGATGAAGATTATTCAATTGTTGTTCAGGAGGGAGAGATTAAAACAGTTTAAAAAGATTCTTTTTTTAATCGGGAGCTTTGTGTGTCCGCTTGTTTTTTTGGTGGTTTGTGCCACTGTTTCTTTTTTATTTGATTTTTCTCGGGCTTCTGAAGAGGAAAAGCCGGTTGATAAAGTTATAATAAATGAAATAGCCTGGATGGGGACAAAAGAAAATTATAATAATGAATGGATAGAGCTTTTTAATAATTCAGAAGAAGATCTTAGCTTGGAGAGTTTAGTCATAGAAAATGAAGACAGTGATTTGGAAATTGAGTTGGAAGGCGAAATTGAACCCAAAGAATTTTTTCTCTTAGAGAGAACCGATAATGAGAGTGTCCCCGGAGTGACCTGCGACCAGACATATACGGGAGCGCTTGGTAACGAGGGGGAAAATCTTTTTTTGAGAGATGTTAATTCCGAAGAAATTTTGGATAAAGCAGTTTTTGCGAAAGATGGTTGGTCGGCTGGAGATAATGATTCCAAAAGAACTATGGAGAGGAATTCCGAGGGTGATTGGCAAACAAGCGCTAATCCGGGCGGAACTCCAAAAGAAAAAAACAGTGGAGGATTTGAAGATGAAGAAGAGCAAGTCGGGAAAGATATTTCTTGTAATCTTGAAGACAACCCTCAAATTGAAGGAGTTTTTATCAACGAAATTTATCCCAATCCGGATCCGGAATCCAAGAAAAAGGAAAATCAGATCGAATGGATTGAGCTTTTTAATTCCGGCCAAGAAGAGGTTTCTTTGCAGGGTTGCTGCTTAACCGACGAAAATGCTTTTAGTAACGAAAATAAGGACTTGAATGACTATTTTTGCTTCGATTCGGATGCAAAAATCAAGAGCGAAGATTATTTGAAGGTTAATCAAGAAGAGGTTAATTTTGTCTTAAATGACGGAGAAGAAACGGTTTATTTTTTGGCCGAAGAAGAAGTTGTTTTGGATAAAAAAAAGTATGCCAATCCTATAGAAGGTCATTCATATGCTTTAAATGAGAAGGGCGAGTGGAAATGGACGCCGAAGCAGACGCCGAAGAGTAAAAATAAATTTCCGGAGCCGGCTGAATGCCCGGATAATTTGGTAATTTCGGAAATTTTCCCCAACCCGGAGGAAAATGAGACCGAGAACGAATGGGTGGAAATTCATAATCCGGGAGAGAAAAAGGTTTCTCTGGAAGGGTGTTATTTGGCGGATGAAAATTTATTGAGAAAAAAAGAGGTGAAAGAGTATTTTTCTTTTTCTGAAAAAGATGAAGTGAAAGCGGAAGACTATTTAGTTGTAAAAAGGGACAGATTCGGTTTTGGGATGAACAACGGAGATGAAAAGGTTTCTTTGCGAAATTCTCAAAATGAAGAAATCAGCGGAGTGGAATACGATGGATCCAAGGAGGGGTCTTCTTATGCTTTAGATAAGGAAAATAATTGGAAATGGACGAAAATTTTAACTCCCAAAGAAGACAACCGATTTCCCCGGCCAAAAAAATATTCTGAAAAAATAAGAATAAATGAATTTTTACCCAATCCCGAAGGAATAGACAAGGAAAAAGAATGGATTGAATTTGTAAATTTGGATAATAAAAAAGTTGATTTAGCCGATTGGGAGATTAAAAATCAATCGGGACAGAGTTTTAAAATAGAAAAATTATCCCTTGATCCGGAAGAAATTAAAGTTTTAAAACTCAAAGAAACCTCCTTTTCCATTCGCAATAGCGGAGGCTGGCTCAGCTTGGATAATCCCAATGAAAAACAGGTTGACAAAGTTGAATATCCGGATCCCTCTCCCCCCGGTTCTTCTTGGAATAAAAACAAAAAAGATGATTGGAGTTGGAGTCATTTTACAACTCCGGGCAAAGAGAATAAGCCAAATCATCCGCCTGAATTTGAAATTGATAAACCCGAAAAAATTTATGAAAACATTAGAACTTATTTCAAATTAAAAAACTTAGAAGACGCCGATGGTGATGAATTGAAATTTAGATGGGAGTTTGGAGACGGCCGCAAAAGCTATCAAAAGGAGACTTCTCATATTTATAAAGAAGAGGATGAGTATTTAGTCAGAGTCAGAGTTGGCGATCCAAGCGTGGATGTTTTTAAAGAGTTTGAAGTGGACGTTAAAGAATATCCCGATTACGAAATTGAAATAGTAAAACTGCTTCCCAATCCGGTTGGAAGAGACAGCGAGGGAGAGAAGATTTGGATTAAAAATAAAAGTGAAGAAGATGTTAATTTGCGGGGATGGTCTGTGGCTACCGGAAAAAATGAGGATAATTTATTTAATCATCCCATAAGAGAAAATTTTGAAATCAAGGCCGGAGAGGTTAAGGCTTTACAAAGAAAGAATTGCGCCTTTTCTCTTTTAAACAAAAAAGCAACGGTGACTCTGAGATATCCCGATGGAGATAAAGCTCATCAAGTTAAATATGAAAAAGACGCTGTTGAGGAGGATGAGTTTTATGAAATGGAATCCGAAAGCGGGGAGTGGATATGGGTTTTGCCGATAAAAAACCGGATAGTAAAAAGAAGAGATTTGGATCAAAAGAAATCGAAAAAGAAGAGCCCGCCGTAAAATCAAATTCGAAAAAAGCCCGTAAGAGCCTGATTAGCATTATTGTGTCTGATGAAAGAAACAAACAAAGCCAAACCATTTCCAAATTAATTGTTGAAAATTGGAAATTCCATAAATTTTCCGGTCAGGTTTGGCAAAAGAATGATTTTTTAAGCAGTTCCTGAATTATATAAGCACCTTAAATTACTAACTGATGTTACGCGCATATATTTATTATAGTTTAATATGAACGTATTTTCCAATTACGCAACAGCTTGAAGTTCGAATTCCGCTGATGCAGAAGTCGAACTCCAGGGATTTTTTAAAAAGACTGCTTTGAGAAATGCGTAGCATCAGTTACTAAATTAAATTTTCCTTGTACTCCCTCTTTTTGAAAAATAAATCCATCTTGAAAGACCTCCATTTGAAAAAAGCAACTGCTTGCAAATTTACCCTTTTTCGAGGAAGTTTGTTTGCTTGGTGAATAGGGGTTTGGGGGAGTATTCCGTCGATCGGTAAATCCTCCCTAACCCTCCTATTATAGAAACATACCCGGAAATATTAT
>CAZDHE010000001.1:0-170626 GCA_964505305.1 uncultured Bdellovibrionales bacterium | reverse complement strand
TTACTCTTAAAGGAGTAAAATAGACGCTGAAAGTTAATTGTTCAGTGGTTTCAAATTTGTTACTAATTTAATCTGGAAACATAAAAAAGTCAGAATAACTTTTTACATTTTTATATGCTCGAACTAGAAAAAACATATTTAGCTAAATATTTGCCGGAAGACTTGAAAAAATCGCCTTCCAAGGAATTGATTGACGTATATATTCCCGGCAGCCACTTGCATCCGAGATTGAGGCTTAGGAAAAATGGGGGTAACTTTGAGATTACTAAAAAACAACCGAAAGTGGAAGGAGATGCTTCAGCTCAAACTGAAGAAACCATTGTTTTGAGCCGGGAAGAATTTGAAGCCTTGAATAATCAAGTAGAGGGTAAAAGAGTTCGCAAAATCCGATATTTTTATAATCATCAAGGCAGGAGGGCTGAAATTGACGTGTTTCAGGATGATTTAGAGGGTCTAGTTTTGGTGGATTTTGAGTTCGAGAGCGTCAATGACAAAGAAAAATTCCTCATGCCCGGCTTCTGCCTGGCCGAAGTCACCCAAGAGGATTTCATCGCCGGCGGGATGCTTTGCGGGAAGGGATATGAAGATATTGAAAAAAAGTTAAACAAATATAATTATTCCAAAATTGTAAAAAATAAATTGTAAAAAACAGTTTAATTTTTATAGAAAAAAGAGGATTTTGCCTTAAAAAACAGAAACAGAAAAGCGCAAATTCATAAATAAATAAGTATTCTTAGTTGTCCTTAAAGCCTAAATAAATCCATATAATTTCTCCCAAATTGGGATGTTTATTGAAAAAACCTCCAAATTTCCATACCCGCTCCGACAATAAAGAGGCAAGACAAAGCAACGCCTGCAAAAAGACCTATTTTATTCTCAATCACCGGCTTAATTTTTCTTCTTTGCTTGCTTTTAAACAAAATTACTATTAATATCATCCCGAACAACCCACCGGTGATAGAACCGGTTAATCCAATTACCCCGGTTAAATCATTTAATCCCACCAAATACAACAAAAAGGGTGTCAAACAAGCTAACAGCCAAGCAAGGGAATTGTTCATCCCCGCATCCCACCAATAAACCTCCCTTAAAGATTGGCAAATCACTATATAGGAGGTCACGGTGGCTAAAAGGCCTATTAGCAAAGAAAATTTAGCTAAGCCATTTCCGAAAATAGCCTGGATCCCAACCAAAGCATCGGGAGTAGTTGCGCCTCCACAAGTCCCTACCACCAGAAAAGCAAAACCGGCAACCAAAAAAGCCGCCAAAAAAGTTCCCCAGGCTATAGCTGAAGAAATTTTCTTTTTTTGATTCTTCAAGAGTCGACAAATTTCAGGAATGGCAGCTTGTCCGCCGACTGCAAAGAAGACCACCCCATAAGGCAAAAAAGCATAATTCCAGTTTATTAAAGCAAAATTGCCAAGTTCAAAATAATTCAAACTCTTCCCTCCCAGAAACAATACAACTAAAATCAACAAAGCTCCCAGCCACAACTCCACCCGAGCAATTAATTTTAACCCGAAAAAAATCACGAAGGCTTCTATCAGAAACAGCAAAAAAGTATATAAAAACAAGCTTCCACCCAAAAATTCTGCCAGCAAGCCATGCAAGAAAATCCCTCCCAAAATAATATAAGCCAACAAAGCGCCGTGTTTGCCTATTATGGATATAAGTAAAGCCGTCTTTTTCCATTTTGATCCCAGGTAGATCCCCGCGTATCCGGGCATCCTGTGTCTTTGAGGGGTAGATAATATAATCTCGGCATAAATGCGATGAAGAAGAAACTGAATTGCCGCCAAAACTGCAACGTAAACAAGAAGAGGGATTATTCCGGATTTTTCAATCATAAAAGGAACTGCGAACATACCAGCTCCCAAAATTGTTCCCATTAAAATGAAAACAGCTTTAAAATAGTTTTTATTCATTTTGGCAAAAATATTCAATTAAACCTGTCATTTCAGAAAGATTGTAAATTGTTTCTGTTTTTATGATATCTTTTAAATCCGCATATCTTCCCTCTTTCCTCTTTATTCTAATCGGAATTAAGCCCGGATTTTTCTCTTTCGCTTTTGCTAATTGTTCCGGTCTATCATCAACCAAAAAAATACTCCCCGGATTATCTCCAACAATCTTTTGAATATAATCTCCTTTATCCTCTCTCTCCACCACTTTATAATCGGCGAAATATTTTAAAACACCGCTATTTTTTATTTTAATTTCTTGAAATTCCATCTTCCCAAAAGAAATGAGGAACAAATTATTTTTATTAATTTTGGCAGCTAATTCATAAAAATCTTCAAAAACATATTTTTCTAAATTTTCCAATATTTTTTCAAGTTTTTGAATAGTCTCTTGTTTGGTGTATTCATCCGGCCAGTTTATCAGCTCCAAGTGTTTTTTAGGATTATATCCCTTAACTCCTTTTGCTAAATCCGAATAATAAGTTCTGTTGAACTCTTCATTAGTAATTCCGTTTTGATTAAATATGGAAGCAAAATCTTCTTTAAACTTGCCGGTATTAAAAATAGTGTCATCAAAATCAAGAAATATTTTCATTTTTAAAAGATGTTTTATTAAAATTAATCAACAAAATATCTCGGGAGTAGAGTAGATCAAACCACTTCCTCGATGACATTTCCCACATCTTCCACTCTTGCCAAATAATCCAAAACTATGGCTAATTTATTACTGTCATGCCTAATTAAAGATCTTTTGGCCGCTAAAACATCGTTTTTTTGTTTGTTTTTTAGGGAGCGAGATAGGATATCCGCCTTAATTACCTTGTAATTCCTTTCTTTTTTCTTATCTTCAAAACCAACCAACTCTTCTCCTTCTTTTTCATAACGAATCAAAGTCTCCTCAGAAGGCTTTGCTGTGTTGTATAAAACATAATTAATTCTCTCTCTGCCGATATATTTGTGCAATAAATCAACATAAGCATCCAAGTCAAAGCCGTCCGTCTGTCCTTTTTTATTAACTAAGTTGCAAACATAAGCCACCTTTGCCGAGGTTTCTCGGAGAACTTCAGGCATACCCTGCGCCAAAAAATTAGGGATCAAGCTGCAATAAATATTGCCGGGACAAATAACCACCAAATCAGCTTCCTTAATTTTTTCTATTGCTTTTGAGTTAGCCTTTTCTTCAGAGGATAAATAAATTTTTTTGATCTCATTCTGTTTTATGGAACTGCTTTCATAAATCTTATTTTCCCCTTCCAGTTTTTGGCCGTTTTTAAATTCCATTATTAACTTAGCCTCTCCCGAACCGGAAGGAATCACTCTTCCTTGAATATCAAAAATCTTTTGAGCTTCTTCTATTCCTTTAGAAAAATCACCGTTCATTTTCTCCAGTGCCGATATGATCAAATTGCCCAAAGTGTGCCCTTTTAAATCGCCTCCTTCGAATCTATAATTAAACAATTTCCTTAAGGCCAAAGAGTCCTTACTTAAAGCTACTAAGCATTGTCTGGCATCTCCGGGAGGCAAAACTCCCAGCTCATCTCTTAGACGTCCGGTAGAGCCTCCGTCGTCAACGGTAGAAACAATAGAAGTAATTTCGTAAGAATAATTTTTAATCCCCGACAACACAGTAAAACTTCCCGTTCCCCCTCCAATAGTAACAATCTTTTTCTTTGTCATTTTTTGATTTACAAACAATCTGAAGCAAAAACAAACTATCAAAAAGTTAAATCAACTTCCCGCGCTAATAAACTGACCTTTTTATCACTGATTGATTTTTTTTCTAATTTCCTCCAGCGCTCTTTCCAGTTGAACATCCTCTTGATCTTCTATGTTTTCTTTAGTAATTTCCACTTTTATGTCCGGATTCAAGCCCTCCTCATTAATAGAATCTCCATTGGGAGTTAGCCATTCCGCTATGGTTACCTTCAAACTGGAACCGTCTTTTAATTTTTTCAGTTGCTGAACCGAACCCTTTCCAAAGCTTTTTTCTCCAACAAGTAAGCTCTCTTTTTGATCCCTCAACGCCCCGGCTAAAATCTCTGAAGCACTGGCACTTCCTTCATTTATTAAAACCACTACCGGCAATTCTTCTAAATTCGCTCCACCTAGAGCCTTGAATTCATCTACTTTTCCATTGCTTTTTCTTTCCTGAACAACTAATTCTCCTCGAGGAATAAACTTGGAAGCCATTTCCACAGCAATATTTAAATACCCTCCCGGATTATTTCTTAAATCTAAAACGATTCCTTTATTATCATCGGCAATTACTTTGGTAATCTCTTTGTTGAATTCCGCTGAAGTGTCTTCGGAAAAGTTGGCAATTTGAACATAGGCTATTCCATCCTCCTTTTTCTCGTAGCGAACACTTTTGAGATCTATTTCATCTCGAATAATCTCTACGTTCTGAGTTTCGGATTCTCCCTCTCTCAGAATACTCAATGTTACTTTGCTCCCTTTGGGTCCTCTAATCTTTTCGACCGCTTCATCTACATTCAAGTCGGAAGCCGACTCTCCGTTGATTTCTATCACTTTATCTCCGGCCTTTAATCCGGCTTTCTCAGCCGGCATTCCGCTGATGGGGGCAATTATGGTCAAAACTTCCTCTCTAACTCCGATTTCAGCTCCGATTCCCTCAAAGCTGCCTTCCATATCAGTGTTGAAATCTTCAGTTTCTTCCGGAGTCATAAAATTAGTGTAGGGATCTCCCGCCGCTTTTACCATTCCCTCTACCGCTCCGTAAACTCTTTCTTGAGTTTTCAAGCTTTCTTTATCTATATAACTCTTATCCAGTTCATTCCAAGTATCCCAAAAAACACCAAAATCAACTTTTTCCGGCTTCCCTTCTTCCGTGTTTTTAAGTAAGGATTTAGGGTTGGAAAGCTCTTCCATAAAAACTGAAAACTTATCTGTTGGCCCATCTGCCGTGTCTGTTTGACTTTTTCCCCAGGCCGTTCCTATGTAAAAGATAAGAACACTAGCTAAAACAAACCAGAATACATTGTTGTTGTTGGAGCTTTTTTTGTAGGCTTGAAAATCCCCCCCGGAACCGGCTTGGGGATCAACTTCATCTCCGGGCCCTATTCCTTTTTTCTTAAAAAAATCGTTGGAATTGTTATTGTCTTTATTCAGATTTTTTTGCGATTCATTGTTTTTTTTCATAGACACTGAATTAAAAATATCTTAAAAAATTGAGCGGCATCTTGTTTATTAAATAAAATTCTTTCAATTTGTGATTAATGTTCTTGTTTATATTTTCTGTGAGGATTGCTTCTACCTATTGTTTTGTGCTTTTTGAAAAATTTTAAGGCGCTATATAAATGAATTCTGGCATATTTATTAAACAAAACCGCTTTTAGAACACCCTTATTGGCACTTTGCTTTCCATGATAATGATAAACCTTTACCGTTGGATTATAAACCACCTTAAGACCATTTTCCCAAAAACGCCAACACCAATCCACATCCTCAAAATACATAAAAAATCTTTTGTCCATCTTTCCCACTTTATCAATATTTTTTCTGGAAGCCATCATAGCCGAACCCATAATCCAATCGGCTTCCACCGGGGCGTCTTCTTTTTTTACGTCTTCCATTAAGAACCTGCTTAACTCCTTTTTGGCGAAAAAGAATCTCTTTAAAAAGGTTCTTCTGTAAATTATAGTGCTGGGCTTATAAAAACGAAAGCAAGACTCCTGAATGGAATTGTCAAAATTTATCAATTTAGGCCCCGCCAAACCTACTTCCGGATTTTCTTGACAATAATCCAAAAGTTTTCTTATGGTTTGTTTATCCTTAATTACTATATCTCCATTAATAATAAAACAATATTTCCCCCTCGCTTTTGCGATTCCATCATTTACCAATCCGCCGAAACCAACATTTTTTTTATGAGAAATAAACTTAACTTCCGGAAAGTATTCTTTCACTATATAAAATGTATCTTCTTGAGTTTCTCCATCAGACACAATAACTTCAAAATCTACATTTTCAATATTGGAAAGTAAAGATTCCAAACAAAGTTTCAATAAAGCCGGATTTTTATAAGAAGTAACAATAATAGATAATTCCATTGATAAAGTGTAAAAAATTAATTTTTCTGTTTGGCATTGTGGCTTCTTTTATAGAGCCTACTCCTTATCATCATCAACTTCTTCATCAGAATCCGCCTCTTCTTTATCATCATCTTCCTCTTTAGAATCGTCTTTCTCATCCTCCTCATCTTCAGATTCTTCTTCCTCGTCGTCTTCAGATTCCTCCTCCTCTTCCTCTTCCTCTTCATCAGAATCATCAGACTTCTTGTCTTTGTCCTCTACCTTGTCATCATCTTCTTTGTCATCATCTTTCTTTTTCTTCTTGTCCTCATCATCCTCGAGAGGCTTAGGCTGAGGTTTATAATGCTGCTTTACGGGATTAATATCACTCTGTTCGGGTAAGCTGAAAATGTTTTGGCAAAGGTGGTGAATATCGGAATAATTATCCCAACCGGCTCTGGGAATTAATATATAACCAAGCTCTCCGGCTGCATCTTCAGGAACCTTTAATAAACCTTCTTCGGAGTTCTCCAGGACTCTTTGGTGAATTTCGGCATCTTTAAGCCCGTTATATTTCTCCAAGAATTTTTTCATTTCATTGGTATCCATATCGGTTTTCACATTATTTCCAACGGCGTTTAATATGTCATTAATTTTGGAAAAATTGGACAGAGTTCCCAAAGAAACAAGCTTATCTTTTAACTTTTTCAAAACAACTTGCTGTCTTTTAGCTCTGTCGAAGTCGGAAGTATTGGTTCTTGCCCGAACATAACATAAAGCTTGTTCACCGCTCAAGACATTCTCTCCTTGGGGTAAAACAAATTCTCCGCCGCACTCATTTCCCTGCACAAACTGGCTAACCTCATAAAAAGGAGTTTCCAGGTTAATTTCAATTCCTCCCACTGCGTCAATCAACTGTTTAAATCCTTCAAAATTAATAGAAGATGAATAATGGGTGTCTAAACCGGTAACGCTGGAAACTGTTTTCTTCATCTCCTGTAATCCGGTAGTCCCCCGCTTTTGTTCGCCGTAGTAATAAATGGAATTTATTTTTGATTTTTGCTCAGAGTCGGGAATTTTTACATACAAATCCCTGGGTATGGAAACAATTCCCACCTTATTCTCAGAAGGCTTCAGGGTAACCAGCATAATGGTATCAGCCAAAAGGCCTCCTCCGGGCATATTCTCGCCCCTCATGCCTACCAGTAAAATATTGGTTCTACCTTGATCATCCTGTTTAATATCATCCTTTTTTCCGACTACCGGCAAAGCATTGAATAGACTTCCTATGTTAGATTGATTCTTCTCGGAGATTTTATTCAAAACATAACCTGTTTTGTAAGCAAAATATCCTCCTGTTCCCAAAACTATAAACAATAAAAAAACAGTTACAAGAAACCATTTTTTCTTATAAAATCTTTTTTTATCGCTGTTTTTGTTAGTATTTTTTGGGTTTTTAGCCCTTGTCCTTTCGTAAGAACTTTTTTTAAAAAAAGTTTCGTTGTTTTTGTTAATAGCCATTTAATTATAATAATTCTTAAAAAAATTAACAGTTATTGTAAACTTTTAAGGTTTCTTTGGCACACTTTTCCCATGAAAAAACCTGCATTCTTTTTTTACCTTTTTTTGTTAAATATTCTCTAATGTTGTCGGAATTTTTTACAACCCGGGCTATTTTTTTTGACAAGTCTTGATTGCTCCCCGGGTTAAAATAAACAGCAGCCTCACCGGCTATTTCTCTAAAACAATCTATATCACTACAAACAACCGGGATTTCCGCTTGCATAGCCTCCAACAAAGGCAAGCCAAACCCTTCATACAAAGAAGGGAAAACAAAACACTCGGCATTCTTATAATAAACGGGGAGTGTACTTTCGTCAATATAATCACAAAAAACAATGTCCCTTAAGAACTTCTCGTCTTTTCCGGATCCTATTTTTTTAAGAATTTTTTCTATCCCTTCATCATAATTCTTGCCACCTCTTTTTCCTCCAATGCAAAGTTTTAAATTTTTAATTTTATCGCTTTCTGCAGAATATTCTTTTTTCAACTTCAAAAAAGTTTTTATTAAAAAAGGGATATTCTTACGAGGTTGATGGGTTCCCACGTAAAACAAGTAAGGAAATTCTTTCAAATTATCCTTTAAAGCCTCTCTCGAGGAGTTTCTTGAAAAGTTTTCAATAAAAGAACTCGAAGGGCCTCCATTGTAAATAGCCACTGTTTTATCAGAAACATTTTTATAATAATCAACAATTTCTTTCCGGGTAAAATCAGATACTCCTATTACCTTGCAGGCCTTCTTCAGGGAAACGGGAATTAAACATTTTAAAAAAAACAAATCTTTTTTATCTATAAATTGAGGAAACCGAACAAAAGAAATATCGTGAATAGTTGTTATCACTTTGGTTTTTCGAGGCGTTATTAAAGGAGAAATGTATTGAACATGCAGTATATCCGGCCTTAACTGAAAAAGTTTTAGCGGCAGAGCAAAAAATGTCCACAATAGCTTGCAAGAAGGTAAAACGGAAATTACGCTTACATTGGAGGGCGCGGACTTATTACGGAATATCTTTTTTTGAATATTTTTAAGACTTTCTTCTTTTTTGGTATTGGTAAATAAAAAATAATTATTATTTTTGTCATTCTTCAAAAGCTCTCTAACTAAATTAAGCGTATAAGTCTCATCCCCGGTTCTTTGCTGACCAATTGCTCTTATATCTATTCCTATTTTTAGTTTTCTTTTTGCCACAAAATATATCAAGAATTAATACCTTCACAACAACAGGAAGGGCCAAAATTTACTTTTTGAATGAATTAACGTAGCAGGGGTGGGAATCGAACCCACGACCCCGGGCTTATGAGTCCCGTGCTCTAACCGACTGAGCTACCCTGCCAATAAAAAAATCCTAAATCCTAAATCCTAAATCCTAAACAAATTAAAAATTCGCTTCAGCACATAGAATCAGAATCTAGAACTAAAAATTTCAATTAATAAGTATTTTAAACCTTAACAAGTTTAAGGTTTAATAAGCTGCAAGCTAATTAATGTTGCGGGGGCCGGATTCGAACCGACGACCTTCTGGTTATGAGCCAGATGAGCTACCACTGCTCTACCCCGCGATATAATAAAATTGTATACCATGCTAATAATTATGTCAACAATATTGCATTTTTATGAAAAGTATAATAAAATTATAAAAACTTATCATTAATTAATATTTTAACAAAAAATATGCAGAAAATAAACATTGATCAAAACAAATGTATCGGATGTGGCAGATGCACAGAAATTTGTCCGGAAATTTTTAGTCTTGACACTAACAGAAAGGCAAAGGTTAATAGTGAAAAAGATATAAAATGCGCCAAAAAAGCCTCTGATGAGTGCCCTGTAGAAGCTATTGAGGTGAATGAAAGACAGTAAGAAAAATCCTTTTCGTTCTTTTTTCGGAATAACCGGTCTAATTTAAAAGAGCGACTTGGATTTTTAAAGAAAAAAATGTTTTAGAAGATTCTCGGAATCTGTGTTTTTTCTTTTTAAGTTTAACTACATCAACATGAGAAAAGTTTTCATTTTGCCTCCTGTAGCAATGTTTTTAGTGGCGCTTATTAATATATTCTTTGGTAATTACTTTTATTTTTCTTTGTGGCTTATTGTGACTATCTTAGTTTCCTTGATGTCTTTTCCAATAGCTTTTAACGCCAATGATAAGGAAGTTCCCGTCTTTCAAGTCTTTGCTCCCCTGATCATAATTCCGGTCTTCTTTTCAATTTACGCCATAATGGATTTGCAACAATTGGAAATGTTCAACTCAACAGAAGTGTTATTTTACGGAATCTTGATAGGATTAAGTATTTTATTTCTAATAATGACAATAAAAGGAAAATAGTCCTCGATTTCGTCATAGCTTCTAATATTATTATACCGCCGGAGAATATCGTTAATAGTTCCAGGCCCAGGCGCTTGAAGCATTAAAATTGTGTTTCTCTCCTTGCTTACCGATCATTTTTAACTTGTCTTGAATTTCAAACAACTTTTTTTCTCTTGCTGAGCAGTCCTCAACAACAACGCTCCACTTATTTCCCTTCCAATCTTTAATTGTGTAAACTTGGGCGGGGGAGTCTTCTGATATTACCAATCCCGAAAGAGTCCCATCTCCCGGCAGACTCCAATAATCATACCTGGACAAAATAAAGTTATTATTTTTAAGACTTCCTTCCGTAGCATAAAAAATCTTCTTATCAACTCCAAACAAAGCTGTTAAAAATAAAAAAATCAAAGACAAAAGAAAGAGGGCGCCCAACAGCATCCATTCCTCATGTTTACACCTGGTGCGGCTTCTTCTGTAAAAACGGGAAGCTATATATATAAGCAAAGCTGCTGCAAATAAAATCAGAAAAGGATAAAAAGCGGGAAGAAAAAAAAGATTTTGCCCTAAAACTGAAAAAGGCTTAAAGTCCACCAAATAGTTAACTGCCAAAATAGCCACAAATAAAGAAAGTAAAAATACTAAAAAGGCCAAAAAGACCCAAAATAGCTTGCAAGCGAGAATATGACAGCGAGGCTTGATTTCAATGCCTTGTTTTTTTATATTTTCATAAACCTTTTGAGCCACCTTGTTCTTTTCTCTTTCTGAATCTTTTTTCATAAAATTAAATTGCAACAACTTAAAAAATTATTATGCTTTCTGAAAAATAAGCAAAGTCCGTTATTCTAATTTCTTAAAGCACCCTCTCCGCCAATTACTCCTTCTTTTTTTAATTCTTGAAAGACTTTCTTTTTGGCCCTGCTAATTAAAGTTCCCACCGTTCCAATAGGCTTTTTTAATATATCGGCAATTTCCTGATAACTTTTACCTTCCAAATAATTTAAAACCAAGACGCTTTTATACTTTTCATCAAGCCTTTCCAAAGCGCCTCTTAAATCGCTATTTATCATCTTTTGATAAACTCCTTCTTCCGTGTTATACTCATACTTAATAATATTTTTTAATAAATCGTGATAATCAATAGAAACGTTATTCGGTTTATTTCTCTTGTTTTTCCTCCAGTGATTGATAACCTCGTTATGTGCAATACGATAAATCCAGGAAGAAAATTTCATTTCCGGCTTAAAGTTGTTTAAATTAATATACACTTTCATAAAAATATCCTGCAAAATATCCTCGCAGGTTTCCTCATTCACTCCGCTAATTCTTCTAATATACCTTTTAATTTTGGCCTCATATCTATTCATCAAGCATACATAACACTCCTTATTTTTCTTAACAAGTTCCACCACTTCCTCATCAGATTTATCTTGACAACTGTCTTGAGCCGGGCAAAAATTATTTGCGCTCATAATAGTTTATTTATTTCATAAACGCTTCTTCCTTCCTTTTATAGCAAAGAAAACTCTTCCCTAAAAACAACACTAACAACGCTTATTTCCCTTTTTAACAAACAGTTTTTTTGATTCTCGTCAATCTCTGAGTTAAAAAGTTTTCTTTTCTTAATCAAAGCTTTTGTATTATAACTTTCTTAGCTTAAAAACTCAATACTTTTAATAAAAAGTTCACGCTGCTCCGGATATAATTTTATTAGTTCAAATCTTCGTTTTTTAAAAATTCGCTAATCTTTTGAATCAATATTGTTTGCTTTTAAATAATTTGTGTGGTTAATTATTATCAAAAGTTGTCAGTTTTTAATTTTTTGTATGTATTAAGAAAAACCTTTAAGACAACTTTATTTCAAGAAAAAATTTCTAAGAGTCACAAAAACTGTAAGTGGTATGAAAAAATTTAATTTAAAATCTGAATATCAACCGGCCGGAGATCAGCCCAAAGCTATTCAGTCTTTATCGGCCGGTTTAAGCAACAAAAACCGTTATCAAACCCTTTTAGGCGTTACCGGAAGCGGGAAAACTTTCACTATGGCCAATGTAATAGAAAAGTTTCAAAAACCGGTCTTGGTTATCGCTCACAATAAAACTTTGGCGGCTCAGCTGGCTCAAGAATATAAAACCTTTTTCCCCGAAAATGCTGTGCATTATTTTGTTTCCTATTATGACTACTATCAACCGGAGGCCTATATTCCCGTAACAGACACCTACATCGAAAAAGAGGCTCAGATTAACGAAGAAATAGATCGATTACGCCACGCGGCCACCCAAGCGCTCCTAACTCGTCAAGACGTAATAATCGTAGCCTCAGTGTCTTGCATTTACAGTTTAGGCAGTCCTCAAGAATATGAAAAGGTTCATCTAAGAATTGAATCGGGACAAAAAGAGAATCGTTTTGAGATTATTAGAAAATTGATAGATATTTATTTTGAAAGAACCGGCGCCGATTTAGAGCCCGGGAAATTTAGAGTCGTGGGTAATACAGTGGAAATAATGCCGATAAATGAAAAGATTATCTTTAGAGTTTTTATTACCGGAGAAAAAATAGAAAAAATAGAAAAAATAGATGCGCTTTCACGCTCTATCATAGAAAAACCTCAGGTGTTCTTCCTGTTCCCGGCTAAGCATTTTGTAACTCCGGAAAAAGAAAAAGATAGAGCTCTCAAGCAAATTGAATTGGAGCTATATAAGCAACTGCAAAAATTCGAAAAAGCGGGAAAATTATTGGAAGCGGAAAGGCTTAAACGCCGCACTCGACAGGATATAGCAATGATTAGAGAATTCGGTTATTGTAATGGAATAGAAAATTATTCCCGGCATTTTGATAAAAGAAAACCGGGGGAGGCTCCTCACTCCCTACTTTCCTATTTTCCCCATAAATCAAATGGGGATCCCGATTTTCTGACTATTATAGATGAATCCCACGTAACGATACCTCAAATAGCTGGAATGTACGCCGGAGACAGAGCCAGAAAAAAAACTTTGATAGAGCACGGTTTTCGTCTTCCTTCGGCAGTGGATAATCGCCCGCTTAAATTTGAAGAGTTTCAAGAAAGAATTAATAAGGCTATTTTCACTTCTGCCACGCCGGGCAAATTTGAGTTAAAATCAAGCACCCAGGTGGTAGAGCAAATTATTCGCCCCACCGGTTTAGTGGATCCTAAAACTGAAATCAAGCCAGTGGTGGAAAAGGGCTCCTACCCCGGACAAGTAAAGCACTTCATTCAAGAAGCGGAAAAAGTTATTCAAAAAGGCGGCAGGGTTTTAGCAACCACTTTAACCAAAAAAATGGCCGAGGATTTAACTGATTTCCTTAAAGAAAGGGGCTTGAATTCTAAATACCTTCACAGCGAAATAAAAACTATTGAAAGAATCAACATTCTTACCCAATTTAGAAAAGGAGAATTTGATTGTTTAGTGGGAGTTAACTTACTAAGAGAAGGATTGGATATGCCAGAGGTTTCTTTTATAGGAATTTTCGATGCTGATAAAGAGGGTTTTCTGCGCTCAGAAACGTCTCTGATTCAAACAATGGGAAGAGCCGCCAGAAATGTAGAAGGTAGGGTAATTTTGTATGCGGATAAAATAACCGGATCCCTTGAAAGAGCCGTAGCGGAAACAAAGAGAAGAAGGAAAATTCAATTGGAATATAATAAAAAACATAACATTACTCCGCAAACCATTTCTAAGAAAATTAACGACATCACCGATCAAATTCGATCTGAAAGAGAGAAAACGGCGGCAAATAATTTAGAAATAGAACTGCAAAGCAAAGAACAAAAGCAATTAATAAAGGAAAAAAAGCTTAAAATGAAAGAGGCGGTAAAAATTATGGATTTTGAAACAGCCGCTATTTTAAGGGATGAAATTAAAATACTGGAAAAAAATTTCCAAAAATAAGAAAAAATCGTCTTGATTAAATCAATACAAAACCATAAAAATGGAAATAAAAAAATAATGACGACCTTTGCGGTAACTGCAAAGCTTTTTAATAGGCTTTGTTCGTATTAATATTTGAATTCCAAAGAAAACCCGCACAAGTCATCCGGGATATTTGAATGTTCCGGATATTCATTATTAAAAATGATCTTAAAAATAGGCCGGTTACCGCCATTGTAAGTTTTTTCCGAATCAATAACAACCTCTTCAAACCCTTTTATTTTAGACAGTGACTCCTCGTTATCTTTTAGTGCCTTCTCTGCTTTTATTGCTTTTAATTCATCATCATCACCTTTTTTTAAAGTATTGTCGCCGGAGCAAGCAAAGCCAATATCCTTATTAATTCCGACTTCAAAGCTAAAATCATTTTTAATAGCAAAAACGATCAGCATAAGAAAAATGATAAAAAGAGAAAAAACTCTTATTTTGGTTTTGATTTCTTTTTGTTTTACCGGATCGAAATCATATTTATCTTCCGGCTCTTCAAATTGAATCATTTTAAACGGAAGTTAGCTTATTAAATAAATTTTTAAATTCTTCTTCTGAATAAAAAGTTATTAAAAAGTCTCCTTTTCCATTTTTCTTCTTTTTGATTTTTGCTTTGGTTCCAAGAGATTCCTCTATTTCGTTTTCCATTTTTCTGACTTCCGGGTCAACATTGCCGGCGCTTCTTTTATAAGAAGATATCTCTATTTCACCTTCCCCGGCTATTTTCTCAACATCTCTCACGGTTAAGTTTTTGGATATAATTTTCCGAAAAACGGCTCTTTGCCTCTCCGGATTTTCAATGCCCAGTAGAGACCTGGCATGCCCCTCAGTAATCTTACCTTCAACCAAAGCATCTCTTATCTCAAGAGGCAAGTTCAACAATCTCAAGTAATTAGCTATCACTGAACGACTTTTCCCTACTTGCTTAGAAACCTCTTCCTGAGTATATCCAAATTCATTTTTTAATTTTTGATAAGCTTTAGCCTCTTCTATTACATTTAAATTTTCTCTTTGAATATTTTCAATCAAAGCAATCTCCATCTTGCCTTTTTTATCAAGATCCCTAATTATCACGGGAACCTTTTTGATACCCGCTTTTTTAGAAGCTTGCAGTCTTCGCTCTCCAGCAACTAATTCATAATTTCCATCTTGCTTCACAGTCACCACTAAAGGTTGCAAAATTCCATGCTTCCCAATTGATTCAGCTAACTCTTGCAATTTTCCCGCATCAAAATCAACACGAGGTTGATAGGGATTTGGGGAAATCCTCTCCACTTCCACTTCAATTACTCCTTGTTTGCCAGGCTCTGCTTCCTTGGCGTTGGAAACTTTTTTGTTTTCTTCTTTATTTTGAGCTTCATCTTGAATAGCTGAGTTGCTTTTTTGTCTAAATCCGGAATATTGATATTCATTTTCATCGGCCGAATTTTTTTGAGGAATTAAAGAAGAAAGCCCCTTGCCTAATCCGCCTTCTCTTGGCATTTGTTTTTCTTTATTTATTAAATAAATTAAATTCAAGATTGGTTTTTTGACTATCCAAATCGCTTTTATTTATTATATCACTCTTTTTTCTCTTGTGCCACCACTTCTTTTGCAAATTGTTTATACGCCCGTCCTCCCTTGGAAAAACGGTCAAAGTCCAGAATAGACTTGCCAAAGCTGGGCGCTTCCGCTAAACGGACAGTTCTGGGAATAACGGCATCAAAAACATTTCCGGAAAAATAATTTTTCACCTCTTTCACTACTTGCCGAGCAAGCTTGTTTCTTTTATCAAACATAGTTAATAAAATTCCGTTAATTTCAAGCCCCGGATGTAAGTTGTCCCTAACCAAATCGATTGTTTCAAGAAGCTGACCAAGGCCCTCCAAGGCAAAATATTCAGTCTGCACCGGCACAATCACCTCATTGGAAGCTACCAGTCCGTTAATGGTCAAAAGTCCCAAACTGGGAGGAGAATCAATTATGATATAATCATAATCCTCTTTAACCTCTTCCAGCAGCTGCCTCAATTGAAATTCTCTGTCTTCTATTTCGGATAATTCCACGGCTGCTCCCGATAAGTCTTGATTGGAAGGAAAAAGGCTTAAATCAATAGACTTGCTTTTAACCACCACCTCGCGAGGATGAACTTTTAACACAAGACTGTGATAAAGGCTCTTTTTGAGTCCCCTCACATCCAATCCCAATCCGCTGGAGGCGTTTCCCTGGGGATCCAAATCAACCAACAAGGTGGACTTTCCCGAAGAAGCCAAGTAAGTTGCCATATTCACCGCCGTAGTAGTCTTTCCCACTCCGCCTTTTTGATTAACCAAAGAAATTATTCTAGCCATCTGTTTTAAATTTAAATTATGAAATCTTATTTTTTTCCGAAAAAATTATTTTTGCCAAAAAACAATAGCGGACAGACGTAAAGTCAATTTTAAAAACATAAACAAACAAAACGGCGCCACCAGAAACAGCTGCATTTAGTATAACAAATATTTAAAATATGTCCAATTGCCTTAAAATTGGCTTTCCCAAAGCAACATTAAACAATTAAACAAACATCCTACTTTTTTCTGTAAATCTTTTTCACCAAAGAATCAAAAAAGCCGTCTGAAACCTCAATTTTAATCTTTTGCTCTTTAATAGCGTCTTGGGTTTCTTTGATTATTCTCCCTCCTTCATCATAAACAATGCTATAACCCCTGGATAAAATTTTTTTGGGATTTAGAAACTGAAGAGATTTTGAAAAATTATTCAAAAAAATTTCTTTTCTTTCTATTTGATTTTCTAATAAATCAGAAAGATTCTTGGCAAAACTTTTCAGTTTTTCCGATTGCTTTTCCTCCTCCGCTAATTTCGCGGAAAGCTTCTCCTTGAAATTATTTTTTAAAATATCCATTCTATAAAAAATATTTTCTATTTTAGTAGTTAATTCTCTGTTAATTTTCAACAAATCGTCATATTTATTTTCCAGTAAATTTTCTTGTCTTTCCAGCAAGTTTTTCTTCAATTCCAACGCTTTGTCCAAAACATTTCTTCTTTTTTCACTCAAAAAAGAGGCCACCATAGAAGGAGTGGAGCAATCAACATCAGAAGCCATTCCGGCAAGCGTCTCATCTTTTTGATGCCCAACTCCCGTAATTACCGGCAATCTGGATTCGGCCACCGCTTCTACCACTTTCTCTTCGTTAAAAGCCCTGAGGCTCTCCCAGCTCCCTCCTCCTCTAATTAAAACCAAGACATCCAACTCGAAATTCAATCGATTAAAAAATTTAATGGCATTTATAACAGAAGCCTCCGCCGAAGCGCCTTCCACGAAAACATTCTTTAAAAAAACCTGAAATCCAAATTCTTCTAAGTTCTTTCGGAAATCATCAATAGCGGCTCCGTTTTTGGAGGTTATCAAGCCGATGTTGCGAATTTCATCAGGCACAAATCTTTTTCTTTCCAAAGAAAAATATCCCTTTTCTTGAAGTTTTTTCTTTAGTTTTTCCATAGCCTTTCTGTAAGCGCCTTCGCCCACAGGCTCCATCTTGTCAACCACGAAACGAAAACTGCCATTTGGTTCATACATAGACGGTTTACCATAAACAACAACTTCCATTCCTTCTTCCAGCATATGTTTCAAATACTCAAAGTTTCTTCTGAAGACTACGCATTGCATTACACAATTGTCTTTTTGCGTGTCTTTCAAATCAAAGAAGGCTAAACCCCGCTGAGCTCCGCTTAAATCACTAATTTCTCCTTTGACTTTTATAACTCCGAATTGACTAACCGTGAAATTAATCAAATTAACGTATTCAGAAACCGATATGACGTTATTTTTTTCGTTTTTATCAAGCACCTCCCCGGAGTTATTTGTTTCAATAAAATTTTTTTCAGAATTTACGGCTTTGCTCTTTTGATAGCCCTTTTCTTGTTTTTGCATTATTTTTAAAACCTTGTCTCCGTATTTGGCAATTTTACGATCTCCCCAGCCCGGAAGATCCTTTAAATCCTCTTTTTTCAGTGGATTATTTTGAACTACCTGATAAAGATCGCCATTGGATAAAACATAATACGGAGGCCTGCCTATTCTCGCGGCCTCTTTATCTCTCCAGTCTCTTAATTTTTGCAAAGTTTTTTCCATACAAATTCATATATTATTTCAGCAAAAATATCTCACTCGCAAGGAATTATTTCCATACACCATTTCGTTGCGAAATTTATATTTTTTTAGATAAGTTTTTCCAACAACCTTCGTCCCGAGTACTCGGGATAGCAGAGATAATGCAAAAAATTTTTGGGGAAATTAGCAAAAAAGTTGGAATTACAGTAGAAATGGCGCCTGGAGACGCCCCCCCCTTCAATTTTGCTTCAATAATCAAGATCAATTAATCTTAATTGCAAATTTTTTCTTCCGTTCCAATTATTTTCTTCTATATGAAACAAAACATCTATTTTATTTCCGGGTTGAATTTCCTCAAAACTTTCTCCTAAACCAAAACCTATGGCTTCCAACAAACGCTCCCCTTTGTTGTCTTTCAACCATATTTTCAGATGTTTGCCTTGTTTTCCAAGCAGTTTTTTATCCGCCACCGCGGCCTTCTTCCAAAGAAATATCGGGGCTTCATTGCCCTTTCCAAAAGGCTCCAGCAAAGAAACTTCATTACAAAGTTTTTGATTGATCTCTTCTTCTTTAACCTGAACATCCACATAAATCTTCTTGTCAACCGTTTTTGGTAAATGCTTTTCTACATCCTGAATGAAAACTTCTTTAAACTTGGGGAAATTTTTATTAGAAACGGTTAACCCCACCGCCTGATTATGCCCCCCGAATTTCTTTAACCAAGCGCCGTTTCTTTCCAAGCTCTCCACCAAGTTGAAACCCTCTACCGATCTTCCCGACCCCCTGCAATTGGAACCGGTGTCTTGAAGCAAGATAGTCGGTCGATTAAATTTATCCGCTAATTTACCAGCGGCTAAGCCAATAACTCCAATCATCCAATGCGGCGAGCTTTGGATAATCACCTTGGGAACTTTTTTTAATTTGGCTAAGTTGTCTTCAACACTTTGGGTTATATAGTTGGTGACTTTTTGGCGATGACTGTTCTGAGCTTCTAACTCCAGCGCCAGCTCCCGCGCTTGAGCTATTTGAGTTTCCCTTCTTGATAAAAGCTCGTAAGCAATATTGGCGTGATCCATCCTTCCGGCGGCGTTAATGCGAGGCGCTATTTGAAAAGAAACTTGCTGGCTGTTGGGAAAGCAATTTTCGTTAATATTTATATTGCCCACCTTAAAAAGCTGCTTCAGGCCAACATTTTTAGTCTTAGATAAAACAATTAAGCCAAATTTCACCAAAACTCTGTTTTCTTCCACCAAGGGCACGCAATCAGCCACCGT
Source organism: uncultured Bdellovibrionales bacterium (assembly GCA_964505305.1). GTDB lineage: Bacteria > Patescibacteriota > Minisyncoccia > Moranbacterales > DUUL01 > JAXHLG01. The sequence continues at coordinate 151,463 of CAZDHE010000001.1, read as the reverse complement.
TCCGATAGCCACTAAATCCAAATACCATTTCAGTTTCTCATCCTCATAATCTTTTGTTTTTTGAGCTACCGCTTGAGCAAATTTAAAAGCAACTCCCACCCCGGCCAATTCATCAAAAGGATATTTTCCCTGTTTTCTCTTGGGGTCAACTACCGCAACGGCCTTGGGAATCTCGGGAGGAACATGATGATGATCTAAAATTATCACATCTATTCCCTTTTCCTTAGCATATTCCACTTCTTCTTTATTGGTTATTCCGCAATCCACAGTAATAATCAAATCAGCCTCTTTACCCTTTATATAATCAATAGCTTTAGTGTTTAAGCCATAGCCTTCTTTGTCGCGATCGGGAATATAGCAAAAATTATCCACCCCCAACTCACTTAGGAAAAAGTGCAATAAAACTGAAGAGGTTACACCATCCGCGTCATAATCTCCATAGACGCAAATCTTTTCCTTATTTTGACGAGCTTTCAAAAAACGATTTACTGCTTTCTTTATACCGCTTAACAAAAAAGGGTCGTACATCCCCTCTTCATAATCCGGAGATAAAAACTTTTCAAGTTTTTTGGTAGTGTTAATCCCTCTCTTTAAAAGCAGGTTTTCCGTAGCGGGCTCCAAATCTTTAAATGTCCGTTTGTTTTTTATAGGATCGTATTTCCAATTCTTTTTCATCTGTGATTTCCGTGTTTAATTTCAATAATCTTTGCTTTTTTGAACTAAAGGCCGGTTTATCTTAAAAACTTCCTTAATCAAAAATAACTCTTGCACTCTAAGCAAACAACCTTAGCTTCATAAACATCTTTCTCTTTTTCCTTTAATTCCAAAGCCAAATCGCCTCCACAATCCGGGCAAGTCATTTGAGAAGAAAGATCTTTTTCTTCAATAAATTTCTTAAAGTCAGCCTCTTCTTTAATTATCTTTAATAGAAATTTATTAGGTTCAACCATTCTTTTGATTCTTTCGGCCACCCTAACGGGAGGAACAGTACCATAAACAATGAAGTCATCCGCTCCCATTTCCATCATTTTTTTCTTGTCTTGCTCTCTTCCCAAGTGAGAGTTTATAGCTACCGGAATGCCGGAGGTGTGAGTGTGCTTCTTAAGGCTTTCCAAAAGTTGAAATCCGTCCATTCGAGGCATTATAATACCGGTAAAAACTGCGTCAACCTTATTATTTTCTATTTTTTCCAAAGCTTCTATGCCGTTTTCAGCAGTAATTACCTCAAAACCATAAGAGATAAAAATTTCTTTGTAATTCTCCCTGATTTCATTATGGTCATCTACCAGCAAGATAGTTTTTTTGTCTTCTTGATTGCTCATTTTTGTGACTTAATGTTTATTTTTAATTTTATATCAACCGCTAAAGATGGCTCACCGGAGTATAAAAAGGCCGGATTTATATCCAATTCTTCTATCCAAGGATTTTCCCAACTCATCCTTCCGGCTTTGTAAACCAATTCAGATAAGGATAAGAGGTCTATTTCTTGCTTTGCCAGGATATCGACCATTTTGGATTGCTTTATCTTTTCTTTGATCTCGCTTTTCTCCGCCGGTAAGATCCAAATAATTTTTTCGTCCAATATCTCCGTTAATATTCCGCCCACTCCGCACATTAAAATCGGTCCCAAAGAAGAATCGTTCTTTGTTCCAATGATAAACTCCGATCCTTTTTCCACTTGCTCTTGAAGGATCAGTTTTTTTCCGGGAAATTTACTCCAAAGCTTTTTTCCCGATTTTCCTAACTCTTTCTTTTCAGAGATACCGGCTATTACACCTCCTTGGGCGGTTTTGTGTAACACAGAGGGGTCATCCAGTTTCAAGATACTTTTTTTGTGGATTTTTAAGTTGTCCAATTTGGCTTTCGATTCAATTTCTTCTGCCGGTAAAGAATTTATTTCATAAAGTTTTGCCAACTCTACTCCTTCCTGATAGTAAAAAACCTTCCTTTTTTCACTAACAGCCTTCTCGTAAATCTTTAAAGCTTTTTTGGCTTCTTGCGAATGGGATTTATTCGGAGCGTTTTTCTGCTTGGAAGATTTCAAATTAAGTCTTTGATATTCAAACCCCCTTTCTAAAGCCTTTACTAAATTAATCGGAAACTTAAAACAAGTCTGCCCCGCCCGAGAAGTAAAGTTTTTTCCAGAACTCATAACCACGGGAAAAATAGGAAAATAAGCGCTTTGTTGCCTTTTTGAGATTTTAGATAAAATTCCCTTGATATCAGTTTGAGATTGCGGAGTTATTAAAGCAACAGCAAATCCGACCTCTTTGTTTTTCTGAAGAATTCTTAAGACCGCGTCATATCTTTCCGGATCGGCATCCCCCAAAACATCAATCGGATTTTCTACCGAACTTTCCCTCGGCAAAGCTTTTTTGAGTCGCTCTTTGGCGTTAGTTGAAAAGTCTAAAAGACTGAATTGAGAATTTCCCTCAATTAAGTCGGTTGCTACGACTCCCGGACCGCCGGCATTAGTTAAAATCAAACCTTTGTTGCTTTTTAAAGATTTGGTTTTGTTGGCATAATCAAACAATTTTAAGGTGTTCCAAAAATCATTGATATTGTCAAAAAACAATGCTCCGGATTCTTCAAGAGCCGCCCTGGCAACGCTTGTTTCTCCGGCCATAGATCCGGTATGAGATTGAATAGCCTTTTTAACTTTTTTAGAGTTGCCCGCTTTCAAAACCAAGACAGGCTTTTTTTGAGAAAGATGGATTAACTTGTTTCTAAATTCCCTTCCGTTTTCCAAACTTTCCAAGTAAAAACCGACCGCCTTGGTATCAGGATCATTGGTTAAATAATCAATAAAATCTTTTTCGTCCAAAACCGCTTTATTGCCAAGCGTTATAATTTTGGAAAATCCCATTTCTTCATCTTCGGCCATACTCATTAAAGCCGTCACAAAAGCCCCCGATTGAGATACAATAGCCGTCCCTCCTTTTGATAAATCTTTTTTAGCAAAAGAAGCATTTAAACTCTTACCCGTGTTTATAAATCCCAGGCAATTTGGACCTAGAACATTCAATCCATACTCCCGAGCCAATTGTTTTAGCTCTCCCTCTCTCTCCTCTCCATCTTTGCCGATTTCAGAAAACCCCGCCGAGATAATAACAATATTCTTAATTAAAGGCTCTCTCCAAGCGCAATCTTCCACTGCCTGAACTACTAACCCGGCCGGCAAAGCCACGATAGCCATATCCACCCCGCCTTCTATATCAGCAACTGAAGCATAGTCGCGCAAACCTTCTACCTTGTAATGTTTGGGATTAACCGGAAAAATTTTACCCTTGAAGCCGCCTTCCTTTAAGTTTTTAACCAAAATATTGCCTATTTTCCCCTTTTTGTTGGAGGCGCCTATTACAGCAATCGATTTCGGTTCTAAAAAATTTTTCATTAGTTTATATTGTTTTTATTTTATTTAAAACTTCCCTTTCTCTTTTTTTAAGATCTTTTTTAGACAATAAGCCATTGGTAGCGCCAAAAGAAGAGACTACCGAACCGCTGTTAATGATACCTTGCGCCAATCCTTTTTTAATATCCTCTTCTTCGATATAAGAAGAAAGAAAACCGCTGGTAAAAGAATCCCCCGCTCCCACTGTATCCACTATTGTTTTTGCTTCAATCCCCAAGCTCAGCTTCTCTTTACCATCATAAACATAAGCGCCACTTGCTCCGTCAGTTATAACTACGACTTTAACACCCAGCTTAAAAATGTTTTCCAATAAATAATTTGGATTATCTTTTACTTCTACTCCCTTGTTCTGTAAAATTTCAATCGCCTCATCTCGATTAATAAAAAGTACCTCAAAATATTCTAAAAATTCAATCAAAGATTTGATTTCTTTAGATATTTGATAACTGCTTGGGTTTAGGGCCAATTTGGCTTTTTTGCGTTCGGCAAACTTGACAACGCTTTCCATTTTTTCTTCAGTAGCATTTTTTTGAGAAGCCAAAAATATCCAATCCACCTTTTCTCTAAATTTATCCAAAGCTTTATCTAAATCAAACCAATTAACCGAATCTCCGGTTCTCAAAATAATATGATCTTTATTTTTTTTATCGGATATAATAACAGACACCTCGCTTGAAGGAGCGCCTCTTTGCTGCATATAATTTTTTTTGACGCCAAGTCTGGAAATTTTTTTAATTATCCACTTGCCTGTTTCTCCACGGGAAGTTCTGGAAAAAACAAAAGGTTTCAAGTCATTTTTTGCCAACCCGGAGGCTACATTAACTGCGCTTCCTCCAACCTCCTCCTTTAAAGATTGGGCGTATTCTTTAGCGCCGAATTCAAAAGCCATCAGCTTTTTGGCAGTAATGTCCTCCGGATTATCAATCAATCGAGTTTCTTTGAGTTGTACAAAAATATCTTTGGTAGCCGAACCGATACAAATAACTTTTTTCATATTTTTAAATTATTTTTGGATTATAAAATTTAGACCGAAGCTATTTCAAAACTTCAATGCCGGGAAGCTCCTTCCCCGCCAAAAATTCCAGCATAGCTCCTCCGCTCATAGAAACATAATCAAAATTATCCAAAGAGGAGAATCGGTTAACGGCTTCAAGCGTCTCTCCTCCTCCTACAAGTTTAAAGGCTTTTTTATTTTTCTCTATGGCTTCCATTACTTTCTTGGTTCCCATAGCGCAATCAGAATCTTCAAACATCCCCAGCGGCCCATTCCAAACCACTGTTTGAGCCGAATTTATTTTATCAATAAATTTTTCCACCGTTGCCGGGCCAACATCCAATCTATCTTCTTTCTTCTCTTTCGGGGAGAAATCCTCCGGCAACAAAACTTTATCGGAAAATTCCATTTCCTCATCCAAAGCCTCATTAGCGGTCATTCCTCCCACCAAAATAAAATCATAATTCTCTTCCAAATTTTTAATCACCGGAAGTTTGGTTTCGATCTTAGCTCCGCCAATAATGGCTACTGCCGGAGTGGAGGGCTCGAAGCGAACTTTAGACAAATTCTTTAATTCCTTCTCAAAAAGAAGCCCCGCCGCCCCCTCAGGGGTAAACTCCGGGAAACCGGCAATAGAAGCATGGGCTCGATGACTGGCCGAAAAAGCATCATTTATATAAACGTCAAATTGACCGGCTATCTTTGACGAAAAAGCCCGGTCACCTTCTTTCTCTTCCTTCCAGTACCTTATGTTTTCCAAAAGAAAAATTTCTCCGGAGGCGGCCTTTTCTAAATTCTTTTGAATATCCTCCGGATTGTCTATTAAACCAACCTTGCTTCCAAGCAACTCTTCCAATCTTTGCTTAACCGGGTATAAAGAAAGTTCCTTTTTCTTTTCTCCTTCAGGTCTTCCCAGATGGGAAACCACCATTATACAGCGAACGCCTTGGCTTTTAGCATATTCTATGGTTTCTAACGCTTTTTGAATGCGAATATCTTCAACTATTTCTCCATCTTTCAAGCCTACATTAAAATCGCACCTGACTAATACTTTTTTATCTTGAAGACTTAAGTCAGTTATTTTTTTCATTGTTTATATTTAAAATTTATTTTACTATTCAATGTTTCAAGCAACCGCTTTTTTCAGCAATTTATTTTGATGAGCTTGATATTTGCTTTCCACCAATTTTTTTATCTTTTTTTGGAAAATATCTTTCTTAAAACGCAAGCTGGTGCTTCTGATATAATTTGGGTCAAACTTAATTTTATCCAATTTTTTAATAGCCTTGGCTAATTCTTCTTCATTCTGCTTCCAGAATAAAACTCCTGTTTTGCCATCTTCTATGTTTTCTACAATATCTCCGGAAGCATAAGCCACCACTGGCCGTCCGCTGGCTAAGGCCTCGATAGCCACAATCCCGAAATCCTCCTCCTGGGGGAAAATAAAAGCTTTAGCCTTGGCATAAAGTTCTCGCAATTGCTTATCAGAAACTCTACCGGTAAATTCCACCGAAGGACCGGCAATTTTTTGCAAATTTTTATATTCCGGACCTCTGCCGATAATTTTCAAGGGTTGATTTAAGCGATTGCAAGCTTTTATAACCAGATCCATTCTTTTATATTTCATCATCCTGCCGACTGCCAGTAAGTACCCGCCCTTATTCTCATTATACACGTAAAAATTATCCACATCAACAGGGGGATTGATTACTGTAGAGTCCCGGCCATAATATTTTTTAATTCTGCCGGCAACAAAATTGGAGTTGGCGATAAATTCATCCACCCCGTTAGTAGAAAAATAATCCCAAACTCTAATGTAATTCATAAAAAAGGGGGCGGTTTTTTTCAGTAAACCCGGAAAGCTGAATTCTTTGATGTAATATTGGCAATCATCCCAAGCATACCGCATAGGAGTGTGGCAGTAGGAAATGTGCAAAGTTTCCGGGGAAGTAATAATGTTTTTGGCAAAACTGGAGGAATCCGAAAGCACTACGTCATATTTATCAAAATGAAACTGCTCCATCGCCGCCATCATAACGGGCGGAAACAAACGGTGATGATTTTTAACTATTCTGGATTTTTGCAAAAAAGAAGTCCGGATCTTTTTGTCTTTAAATTTCTGATGCACCTTTTCGGAGTCATGAACCAAAGTAAAAATAGGAGCATCCGGCCAAGTTTCAGTGAAATTCTCCAAAACCCTTTCCGCCCCGCCATACTGAACCAAATAATCATGAACTAGTGCAATTCGCATACAAGGATATTAAAGATTTTTTAAATCAATTTTCTTGTTTCTCAACTCCTCAATCTCGCTTTGCAACTTAAGCCAAAAATAGTTTCCTTCCCAAACTGCTATTTTTTATTTCTAATCAGCCCGGAAAAAGGAGTAATTTCCAAGCCTTTCTTTTCCAATTTGTCCATAATAACATTCATTCCGATGGAATCAGAGGACATATGGCCGGCAATAATAACATTCAAATTGGCTGCTTCGGCTCTTTTTCTGTGTTCCTCGCTTTGATGCATTCCCACAATAGTTCCTATTCCGGCATTAGCCATAGCTTGGTAAATATCTTTAGACCCTTCGGTTCCACCCGTCATCTCTGAAACCACCACTTTCCCGCATCGATTATTTTCCACGCCGGTAAACAAAACAGGCCCGTTGGACCTTTTTTTAGCCTCTTGATATTCCGGAATACTCATTAAAACCTTCATAACGTCTTTAACATATCGAGATTGAGCTTTTTCTATTTTTTTAGTAACAAGCATTGCCACACAGTTATCCGCCGGAGTGTGGATATTGATCAAATTAATGTCCAGTAGCTTGGCCGCATCTACTACGGCATAGTGATTGGCTGGATTTATTCCCCGAGCTACTTCGGAAATTCTCTTTTGCAACATTTTCTCGGCAATATTCACCGGAACTCCGAATTTTTCCAAAGCATCTACTTGATATTCCATCACATCATCCAATCGAGCCAAAGCTTTGCCGACCGGATGATGATTGATAACCAAGTCATACCCCAATTCTTTTGCCAGCATTAGTCCTCCCATAGTTATATCAATCCCCGCCAAAGCCTTCTTGATTTCTTTGCCATTATCATAATGAACAGCCGAATCCATATAAGGGTTTTCCAGTTCTTCTCGATCAAAATAATCCTTCTCCTCCTTAGGCAAGCTTTCAAATTTCTCTTTTTTTCTTTGTAAAAATTCTTTTATTTCCTCTTTGCTTCGAAAATCATTTTCCATACCCGTTTTAACAGCCAAATCCATTATTTCTTTTATCTTCATAATTGTTTTATAGTTATTAAAAATCAACCCGAAAAACCGGGATTTGATTATATAATAGCATTTTTAATCAAACAACTCAAATATTTAAACTTTTCCTTCTAAGTTTTTTTCCAGATATCTTTTGACCTTCATTTGCTCTTGAAAAGAGTTTTCTAATTCCAAGCTGACTAAATCGGGTAAAAAATTAACAAAATTTACCATATAATCAAATTCTCTTAAGTTTCTAAAAGAATGCTTAGCAAAAGAGCCGAATTCGTTTAGCTTGTTTTGAACGGCAGAAATATGACTACAACCGATAGGAAATTTTTTAATTAGATTCAAGATTTTTTGATAATGATCTTTTTCACCCTTTAGAAAATTATCCTGCCAATGACTAAAGTCTATGCATAAACCGCCTAATTCTTTCAATTCGTCTTTTTCCGGAATGGTTTCGGTGTTTTCAATAAATATCTTTTCCGCATACTCCAAAAATTTATCCTTACAGTTTTCAAAGGGGTGCAAGGAATTTTTATCGTGAATATTATACGCTTGAACATTAAACCTTTTCTCGAGAAAATCAACCTCCCACTTCTCCATATCATTTCTCATATGAATATGGGGAGCTTCCTCCAGAGAAGATCTTTCGAGTAATCCATACAACTCTTTTCTTCTTTTTAAATCTAACCCGGTTAAGAAAAAGGCCGCTTCTTTTATGCCCATTTCTTCAATTTCCTCTAATTTTTTCTTATAATCGGATCCGGAAGTGGTAGTAAAACCAAGTAAAATCTTTTTTTTCATAAAGCGGATTAATAAGTAAAAAAGCGCTCGAAAATACTCGCGCTAAAATTTTGCTGGAACTGCTATTTCAACCAATCTCTTATCGCTTCCGGATAATGTCTTAATTTCGAAAACTTAGTGTTAATCAAGACTGATGAGGCGGGCCTTTTAGCCAAACGCGGAAACTCCTCTGAAGAAACGGGATTCACCTTAATATTTTCAATTCCGGCAATTTTAAACAACTCCAAAACTCCTTCATACCAAGTTACCGCGCCTTCATTAACAATGTGATAAGTCCCATAATCATATTTTTTCTTCAATAAATCTTTGGTAGCTTCAGCCAAGTCCGGCGCATAAGTGAAGCAAGACCTCTCTGAATCAATTACTTTTATTTCATCTCTCTCCTCGGCCAAATTCATCATTATCTCAAAAAAACTTTTTTTAGCCCCTTCATGATTAGCCGAATCCCCGAAAATTTTAGAAGTCCTAATCAAATAATACTTACCGCCGATTTTTTCCACCTCAGCCCCTCCCGCGGCCTTGCTTTTGCCATAATTTGAAATTGGATCAGGCTTGTCATTTTCCACATACCCCTCCTTGTTTCCACTAAAAACATAATCGGAAACATAGTGAATTAGAGTTGCTCCGGTTTTTTGAGCGGCAATCGCTAAATTCTTGGGTCCCTCGGCGTTGATTTTAAGAGCTTTTTCAAATTCCTCCGCCGACTCCTCAGCCTTATCCACCGCATTATAAGCGGCAGCGTTGATAACAATATCCGGACTTGCTTCTTCAATTTTTTCTAAAACTTCTTCTCTGTTGGTTATATCCAATTCCTCAACATCCCAAGCCAAAACCTTCGCACCATCGCTTTGAAAAACTTTAACCAACTCCCCTCCCAGCATCCCCTTAGCGCCAGCAATTAAAACTTTTTTCATAATAATAAGCGTTTAATGATAAAAACATTCATCCCGGCTTTAAAATCTCGACACCTTCCTTGTTTTTTCATATTTTACTCTTTAATTTCCTTTCTCAATTCCTCCAAAATCCTCACCATTGCCAAGGTGTCCAGCTCGCAGTATTTCAAAAGATCTTGATATATTCTCTCCTTTTCTTCTCCGCTTGTGTCTGATTGTATCATTCTTGCCCACCGATTGGAAGCGGTGCCGCCCTCTTGAATATCCAAGTCCTTGTAGGAAAGTTCCGGCGCCATCACCGGCAAAACATTTTTCAAAGATGCGCTGGCTCGAAATTCCTTATGAGCATAGTAGCTATTTTTAAAAACATCCATCAGATCATATATTCTATTATTGATATTTTGATAAAACTCCTTGAATTCCGGATATCTCTCCCCTATTTCTTGATTGCATCCTTTTTCAAAAGGAGCATACCAAACAATAAAACTACCTTTCTCGCCAATCTTCTCCCGCAAGCTTCGGGAAAGCTCCCAAGCCGGGTCTTTCGCTTCTTTTGAGAGAAATTCATGATGCTCCAATTCCCCGCCCGGCGTCCTTTGAATATGCAAAGAATATTGGAAAATTATTCGCTGGTATGGCTTGTAACCGTCAAACATTGGAATAGCCGGCCCAGAAGTTTCATAGTCCAAGAAATAAAGCGGGTATTCCAATTTGCTTAATTCCTTTTTGATATTTTCTTTTTCTTTATAAACACCGCCGTTTTTAACCAGCTCTTTATGCAGCCAAAGCTTCTTTTTATCAAGCATCTTATCCGGGATATCTTGAACTTTGAAAATCTCCCCGCTCAGCAATTCTTTTAATTTTCTAACGCCCAAAGCGCTGCCGATGGAATAAATAGAGTCAACCTCAACTTCTCCCAGACAATAATCCACAAAATCGCACGGATAAGGATTGCAGCACTGGCGAAGAATAGGAATTTTCGGTTCTTGCTTTTTGTTAAGAACTTCAAACGCTTCCTGAATCATTTTTCTTGTTTCCTCCTCCAATTTTAAAACCTTTTCAGTTACGTCCTCGGTTTCAAGCAATTTCTCCGGCTCGATTGAGCCATACTTAACATAATTTTTATTGATATGAATCACCTTCAACTCTCCGACCCTCAACCCCGCTTCTTCCAAGCAAATTTTCTGGAATGCCAAATCATAATAATGAATTTTTTGCGCCTTGGTAGAGCTTTTCACTTCATAGATATTCCAAGCCTCTCCGCCTTTGTCATACTCCAAAATATCACACCGGCAAAACAACCCGCCGACAGAAAAGACCGGTTGGAAAAGAGCCGGTTTTTTGTTTTCAATCATTTCCCTTGTTTTCTTTGTCTCGTGTCCAATATCACTATTTTCCTCCTCGGAAACCTTCTCGCCTTTGGGAAACAACCGGTAAGCATACTGCTCCACTTCATAACCGGCCTCAAAAATTGCCTGTTGGTTTTCGCTAACCTCCGGTTTTAAGTCTTTTCTATACACACTAAGCCACAGCGCCTTCGGACACTGCCAAAACTTCAGAAAATCTGACTTAGTTAGCATTTTCATAGTTTGTCCAGTTTAAATATTTAATCCTCCCGCCTTAAAATTAAACCCGACAAACACTAGTTTGGCGGGTTTAGAGCATCCTTTTTCAGCACATACCGAACATTCCGGCCGAGTTTTTCCACTTGCCGAATTTTTCCCTCTTTCTCCAACTCCGATAAATACCGCAATGCAGTGCGGGAAGAGACATCCAGCATATCCGCCACCTCCTGGTTTTGCACAGCGCCGGCCCGCTGAATCTCATGGATAATTTTAGCTTTGCGCCCCTCGATCCTCCTCTGGACTTCCTCGTTAAATCCTTCCAGCCCGCTCCCAACCTCTTCCTGCTCTTGCTTCTCCCTTTCCATCCGATCCACCTCCACCCTGTGCCTCTCCATAGCCTCCCGCATAAAAAACCAAGCCACAGCCACCCCCACGCCAAACCCAAAAATAAAAATTAGTGAGTTCATATAAAATTTGATTAAAATGTTATTTTTCTAGTTATTTACTGATTTCGATGCTTTGAACAATCTTATCAAAAATTTCTTCTTGGTATCTCTCTAAATAGTTTCCCGATATTTTATAATAACCTGATGCTATGCCTATCCACACGGATGGATCCTCTTCTCCATCATGAGGATATATTAAAGTAGCATTAGACATATAATAATCATTTACGTTTATTGTGTTAACATTTTTGAAATTAGTCCCTTTTTTCCAACCAAACTTCTTTCGGAAAAATGTCTCCAAATTCAGATTGTTTCTATTTTCATAATATTTTAGCTTGATTTTGTCTATACATGTCTCGTCCGCACCTTCTTGGCTAACACAATTTACTTGTTCCTTTGGTATGATTTCCTTGTTTGTTTTGTTATCAACCAACTTCCAAAACAAAGGCAATTCGAGGGAGAGATTTAAGTTGCCCTTTTTAAAAACATCATGAGTTTGCCAAGCATCAATATCATCCCTATTCGCAATTTTTATGCACTTTTTTTTCGTTTGATCCTTGTTAATATTTTGACAAGGTTTGGAGTTTTTTTTCTTGCTGGCAACTAATAAATAACAAGAATTTTTCAGACTAGATTTATTAATCTTATGGCAAATATTGATATCCTTTTTTTGATAGGCTAAATCGTGGTAGCATTCCTCTTTTTTGTTTAAGGCTTCAATTTTATTGCAATTTTCAATTTTCCATATTTGTTTTGCCAACTTTGAATAACAAATGTCTTTGCTCTGTTCATAACACTTCTCAAACTTCTCAACTTCAGAGGAGTGTAAGCATTTAGAAATATTATTTTTTACTTTTTCGCTTGATTTTTCTGTAAGATGAATCATGCAATTTTTTAACTCTTGTTTATGTAGCATGCATTTTTCTAAACACGCATCCTTGTTGGAAAATTGATTACAAAAATTTAGTTCCTGACATTGCTCCTCATTAACGTTACTAATAATCAAATCTTCGCATTTACTAGATTTGATTTTGATTTTATCACAATATGAAAGACTATTGCTTTTTTCTTTATACTTCAAATTATTCAAAAAACACTCACTTCTAGGAAAGCCGGGCGAGAAATCAAAGAGGAATTCGCACTTTTTTGGAGGTGTCGAGAAATTAACAACAAAGTAGTATAAAACCATAATAACTCCAATTAAAATGAAAAAGGATGAAGTCAAAAAATTTACTTTTTTGATGACATCAAAAAAAGACCCTACAATTGCTCCTGCAAGAATAAGAAAAAAAAGTAAAAAAAATACACCTAAAATAGTTGGGACACATAAAAACATGTGACAATTTGAAACATCAAAACCCAGGGTGTTTGTAACAAGCACTTCTATCGGAAAGGCAATGCAATAAAAGAAAACAGGTAAAATGACAAAAAAAGAAACCAATCCAATCTTTGCCCCAATAAGCCAAGAGTAGCCTCCCTTTAAAAGCCAATTCCATACACTTCTCCAGAAATTTATTTTTTTGTTTTTCATTTATGTGTTTATTAATTAAATATTCGCACCAATTGCTTAAATAATACCCTTCAATGAGCAAAAGTGCAATAACTTTTTGAGACGCTAAGATGGAACCATGGTAATATCAATGAGACCTTTGAAATGTGAATATGGGAGTTATAATATTATTTCAATGGTGATTCATTGATTTCAATGCTTTGCATCATTTTATTAAACAATTCTTCATGTTTTTCATGGCCTTTTTCTAAAGATGACTCAAGATAAAACAATTTTGAATCTTCCAGTGAGATGTAGATTTCGTATGAGGAGTCTGGCCTTGGTATAAACCTTATAGCATTTTTTCCGTCAACTTTAACTCTCTTAATGTTTTTTGCATCTTTTTCATATTTTTCAATATATTCATTTAAAGACAACCCCTCATTGTCTTTGGTTCCAAAGCGCACTCTACTAGCACACAACATACCAGGCCTTGTCCAATCAATTCCGTTTCTCTTTTCGGATTCTATTATTATTCTGTTAACAACAGGATCAAACTTAACATGCCAATTCGCAGGATATTTAAAGCTTACTCCTGATTTATGTTTGTAATTTTTCCATTTTTCGTTTTCGCCTTTTTTAATTTCTTCTTTACAATGCATTCTCATTTTTTTATCTTTGATATTATCGCAAGATTTATAATCATTTAAACTCAATGATGCTTTGTAATAACATTCATCCTTTTTATTTGAGTTGTATATTTTTTTGCAATTAAGAACATTGCCATTTATTTCTACTATATCTAAGTAACACTTGTCTTTAAAGAATATGTAGCAATTTCGATTGTGTGTTAATCTTCTTTCTTGAAGGCATTCCTCTGAGCCTTTTTCTATTTTATCTGTTGTTTCATCTGCAAATTTACCACTATGCACATAAATACAGGTTTCAAATTGCTCTTTATATCTTTCCAATGCATCTTCATCGACGCTTTGCTTTTCAGTTTCGCTCAAATAGGGCTCTACCTTGTTGTCAATATCCACTTTGTTTTCGCAACCCTCTACTTCTTCTTCCGAATCAAGTTTTTTGCATATTGATTTATCATTATTTATCAATGCGCAGCTTATCAAGCAATCAGTTTGATATTTCCAAGTAGTAAATCTATTCTTGTATTCTTTTGGAAATGAATTACAAAAGCTTAAATCTTGACAATTCTTTTTATTCATTTTCTCTAAAATTAAATCATAGCATTCTACTTTATAACTATTTGTCATTTTTTCACAGTAGGATGGGTCTTTGTTTTCTTCACTTGATTTCAACTCACTGATTAAGCAGCTGCTTCTGGCAGAAATTCCACTACTCTTATGTACATTGTCAAACATGAGATTGCATCTAAATGGAAAGTTGGAAAATTCGATAATGCAATAGTAGGAAACTGCAGATATAACAAGGAAGGAAATTAATGCAAATGGTACAAACTTTTTTCTTTTAAAAATATCCAGTAATGATCCAATAAATGTGAGTGGTATCATTACAAACAAAAACGAAAAAGTTAAACCTACTGCGTTGGGAAAAACAAGATAATTACAAATTCTTCCCCTGTCGATAGAAAAGGTGGAATCAACCCAAAACACATTTCTTATCACTGGCTCCAGAAAATAGTTCCTGTGATGATGAAAAACCACCATACCAGAAGGAAACTCATTACCATTTAATAATTGAAAAACTACTACTAAACCAGCAATAAGAAAAAACAAGAAAACGAGCAAAAATCCAATCTTTACTCCTATAAACCAATAAGCTTTTCCGGTAATAGGCCATTTTAATATTTTTTTCCATCTTTTTTCATTTTTAGTTTCCATATTTTAATTTTATTTATAAATTAAATATTCGCGCCAATTGCTTAAATAATACCCTTCAATGAGCAAAAGTGCAATAACTTTTTGAGACGCTAAGATGGAACCATGGTAATATCAATGAGACCTTTGAAATGTGAATATGGGAGTTATAATATTATTTAAACACTTACAATCTTCTTAATTCTTTTGTTTTGGTTTGGTTTTCACCAAATCCCACAAGGTTTCTCTTTGTTGCAAATTCAGCGAGCGCCCGGTTTCCAATTTAATCTTCCTTCTAATTTTTTTGAACTCATCCCCGGCCAATTTTTCAATTTCTTTCTCGTACACTTCCTATTTTTGCTCAGCATGCTGATCATTGAGCATCACCATCGCCTTGTCAATTTCCTCTTGAGAAAAACCGGCTTCATACAGAGTGTTAATCCAATTTCCCATATCTTCATTGGGAACATTGATGTTTTCTATTTTTTCTTTTATTGCTTCCTTTTAATTATTGTTTATTTTCTTATATTGCCACACCCTTTTTTGTTAAATAGCGCTTATTGAAGGATTGTATTATAAACCTAATATGACCCGCAGCTCCCTTTCAATCTTTTCCCCAAACTCATCCATCTTAGTAAAATCTTTCTGAACCACCCGATTAATTCCCCGTTTCCTGGCATCTTCGTTGAAATCCGGAACGGAAGAGATGGAGATGATTCTGTCTTTGTCAAATTTCTCAAAGTCCAAATCGTGAAAATTTCCGGCTTGACCCTTGTCCGCTTCTCGATCCAGAAAAACAATCTCTTCGCCGGTCCACTCCCTTTGGTTGACAAATTCCTCCACAAAAACACGCTCCTGAAAAACCAGCGCCGAAAGTTCAACCCCCTTTTTTATCGCCTCAAACTCCACCTCCTCCAGAACCTTCAATATCGCCTGGCAAGCCTTCAAATCATCCTCCAAAATCAAAACCCTGATAGTTTTCATAAAAATTATTTTTATTTTAATATCCTTTCCCTATTGGAAGTTCACCCATCCCTTTTTTAGAGCTCACTATAAGCATAACATTTTTTTAACCCCGTAAAAAGAAAATCTGCTTAACCCGATCTAAGCCAAAACTGAATAAGGTAAACCAGTAATGTCAACACCGGATGGTGAAGGAAATATATCAACAAAGAATTTCTACCCAAGAAGCAAAATTTTTTTATCAAGAAATTGTCACCCAAATCAAGCAGTTTGAATTGTCTGACTCTGTCTTTGTAAAGAATTTTAGCGGCAAATATTCCCCACAAAACTACTCCAAACCAGGGTATAATTGGATAAAAATCCAAAGTAGATATATTGCTTGAAGAAAACCCCAAGAAATACAGCCAGGAAATATCAAGAGAGAGCGCTTTCAACAACCCTCCTAGAGCAAAAAAGGCAAAACCGAAAAATAAGTTTATAAATTTAAAATCCAAAAAGAAGTAAGCTAAAAAAATGGAAACTCCGATTAAATGCAAAATGCCGAAGAAAACGTAATGGTCCGGAAAAAATATCTTGGTAAATAAAGTAATCCCAAGCCCCAACGAAAAAATGTATAAACCCCTCTTGGCAAATTTGAGAAAGACCCCATCCTTACTATGGGAGCTTATATAAAGAGAAATCCCAACCAAAAACAAAAATGCGGAGACTGTGATAATTCGAAAAATTTCCCAAAAAAAGCTTTTTAAAGAAATTTCCAGACCGGTAAAAAAATCAAGATACCAAGCAAAGTGAAAAATGACCATCATCACAACAGCCGCTCCTCTTAAAAAATCTATTTCCCAAAATCTTTGTTTCATAAAAACTCAGCTTTTATTTTAAGAAATAGCTTTCTCCTTTTGTCTTCTAAATTTAGCGCTCATTAAGCTTTTTATTTTACAAGGGTTTCTATCTCCAGCTTCACTATGGCATAGTCTTTAAAGGCTTAAATATAGAAAACTCTTAAACCGTGGCTTTAAAACCGGGCTTAGAATAATAATTTTTGAACATTATCAGTTTTTTATAAAAACTTTGAAGGGAAAAATGATTATTGCGTTGAATATTCTTCGATATCTTTTGGGTTGGCGACAGAATCTATAGAGCCACTCCAAGCCGATTTTTCGCATCCACCGGGGGGCTCTTTTTTGTTTTCCGCTCCAGAAGTCCAAAGTTCCGCCGACGCCGATAGCGAGTTTGAGATTGGGGATTTTGTCTTTAGCCGCCTGAATAAATTTTTCCTGTTCGGGCGCCCCGAGACCGACCAGTAAAATTTCTGTTTTTAACAGGTGCTGCATGGCAAATTGCGAGTAGTTTGAATTCATCTCTACATCAAAAACATCCACTCCTTGAATAGCGCCAAACTTAGACTCTAAATCCCTCTTGTTGCTAAGACCGCCTTTTTTATTTATCAAGGCGACTCTTCGGTTCTCTTTGAGCGATTTTTTTAAAATAAACCCGGCTAAGTCGGATCCGGGAAAACGAGCGATTTCTCGATGGAACTTGAAAAGCCCGGCCAATTGCAAGCCAAAGCCGTCAACTATTTTCAAATCAAAGCTGTTTAGTATTTTAGCATAAGAAGAATTTTTTTCAGCAAACAAAAGCATTTCCGGATTGAGGGTCGCTATTGTCAAAAATTCTTCACCCCTCAAAGAAGCCTCCACCTTTTGCCGGATTTCATTTTTACTATATTCATCTACTTGAACACCGAGAATTTTCATTAAAATTCTTTCAAAGGTATAGTTTCCAAGGTAAGATATCTTCTTTTTCCATGCTCCATAACGCTTTCCAGCACTTCCACACTTTCCACCGGAGCAAGCAGGCGAGCTTTTTGATTAATTTCTTCTTCAGACAAGTCTCCTTTCTTGGCTCTGGCGATAGTAATATGAGGAGAAAACTTCTTGGCGTCGGTCTTACATTCTATTAAAGCATTTTCTATTTTATTCTTTAAATCAGTCAATTCTTGGCTTTCTTTACCAGCAAGCCAGATCATCTTGGGATTTTCTTTGGATGGAGCTTTGACGAATTCCTCAAATTCAAGATCAAAAACTTCCGTTTTTTTTAAGGCCTCCCTAAGCTTTAAGCAAATATCAGCGATATCTTCTCCTCTTAAAACTCCCAGGAACATCAAAGTTAAATGATAGTTTTCCGGATCAACAAAACGAAGATTGAGCTTGTTTTTCCAGTTTATTCCGGCAACTTTTTTGGAAATAAATTGCTTGGCTTTTTGGTCAAGATTGATACCTATAAAAATTCTTCCGGTGTAGCTCACAATTTAAAAACTTTATATTGACTATTATTATGCTTCTTTTTTGTTCATAAATTTATGAAAATCCTCGATGATAACACTTGCGGCGGTGGCAAGGGGGACGGCAATCAATATTCCAAGCAAGCCGGCCAGGGTGCCTCCAATCAAAAGCGCTAAAATAATCACCACCGGATCCAGTCCGACAGCTTTTTTCATAATCAAGGGAGTCAAGACGTGATTTTCCGTTTGCTGGACTAAAATATAGAAAAAAGCCACCAAGAGAGCAATAATAGGAGAAACGGTTAAGCTCACCAAAACCGCCGGGATAAAGGCCAGCACCGGGCCGATATAAGGAATAATCTCTAAGAATCCTCCGATTAAAGCCAGAAGAAGCGCATAAGGAACCCCCAGAAAACTAAGAATAGCAAAATCTAAAAGAAATACCACCAAAGCCAAAGAAAGCTGCCCGATTAACCAGCGTCCCATCTTGTTTTGAATTTTCTGAGTAAGTTGAATGGAATAACGACGATGTTTCTCCGGAACTATGAAATTTATAAAGCCCCGAATCCCCTCTCTTTTCACTACCAAATAAAAGGAAAGGGAAAGAACAATTACAAGTTTCAATAAACCGGAAAAGAAAGTAAAGGTGTTGGAAAAAGCCATAGAGACTAAATCCGTCAACCTTTCCGAAGCATTATTCAGTAAGGATTGAAGGTTTCTTTCAAAATTGTAGTCTACCGCCAGAGTGTTTAAATTTCCCATAAATTTATTCAATCCATCCAAATATTGAGGAACATTTTCAGCTAAGTGTTTAATTTCTTGAAGCAAAATGGGCGCAATGACATAAATCCCTAAAACCAAAAAAGCTATAAAAGCTAAATAAACCATGGCGGCACCGGCAACTCGGGGGATTTTTTTAGTTTCCAACTTGTCAATGGCCGGCTCCAAAGCGCTAACCAAAATAATGGCCACAAAAAGCAACATTAACACTTCCCGAGTCAAGAATACCAACCAAAGAAAAAGACCGATTAAAACAACTTTTAAAATCGCCTTGGTGGAAATATCTATTTTCTTAATCTCTTCTTTCATTTATTGTTGAATTTAACTTAATTCCTAAGCAGACAGCCTTAAAGAATTAAAAAGTCAAACTTTTTTTAATTTCCTCTTCCTTTTTATGAGGTCCGATAACAGCCAAATTAAGTTTTTCGTTCTTGATTATATTTTGGGCTGTTTTTAGCATATACTCGGCGGTAACCGCGTCTATTTTCTTGAATAAATCCTCCGGTTTTTGAGGTTTCTTCTTGAAAAGCTCCTGGTCGCCGAAAAAAGAAGCTACAGCGCTGGAGGATTCCAGCGACATCAAGGTCTTACCCTTAATATACTCCTTGGCTTTGATTATCTCTTTCTCGGGAATCAATTCTTGAGCAGTTTTTTTAAGTTCTTTTAGAATAAGCTCTACGGCCGGAATTAGGTTTTTATGTTCCACGCCGGCTCCGGTGAAGAGATAACCGGTATCAGTAGCCTGGTCGGCCGCGCATTGAATGTAATAAGTTAAACCTCTTTTCTCTCGAATCTCGCTAAACATTCGACTGGACATACCGCCTCCCAAAATTGTCCCCAAAAGAACCGCGGCGTAACGATCCGGATCAAACATATTGGCTGCGCGAACTCCCAACAACAGATGAGTTTGATCGGTCTCCTTGTAGTGGATTTTGAGTCCCGGGGCGGTTTGTTTTTCTACGGTTTTTTTCTTTTTCTCTTTCGATTCACCGCCTTCTTGCTTGTTAAAATATTCTTCTACCTTGGACAGAATTGATTGCTCATTAAAATTGCCGGCTATTACTACCACGGTAGATTGAGGAATATAGAAATTTTTCAGATAACTCACAAAATCTTGCCGGTTTAGCTTTTTAATATTTTCCTCGCTTCCCACAATGTCCCAACCGGCCGGTTGATCCCCGTAGAGAAGCTCTTCAAATACATCCCAGACATATCTCATAGGAGTGTCTTGATACATTGACTTTTCCTGCAAAATTACTCCTCTTTCTTTGTCTATTTCTTCTTGTTTTAAGAGCGAATTCAAATACATATCACTAACCACGTCCAAGGCCATATCAGTGTGCTTCTTGGGAACTTTCACCCAGTAACCGGTTTGTTCTTTGCCGGTAAAAGCGTTGTAAGTTCCACCCACACTATCCAACTCCTCGGAAATTATTTGAGCATTTGGTCTTTTTTGGGTGCCCTTAAACATCATATGCTCCAAAAAATGCGAAATGCCGTTGTTTTGCTTGTTTTCATATTTGGAACCGGCCTCTACTAAAACCTGGACTGTCACTGTTTGGGTGTCTTTCATCGGAATTAAAACCACCCTGGCTCCATTTTTTAAAGTTTCTTTTTTAAAATTCATACCTTGCATTTTCTTAAATTTTATTGCCGCAAAGCCTTAACGCGGTTATGCCTTTTTGAGGCTTCTTTTCCAAAGCTCGGTTACAAAAGCCGAAGCAATAAAAATGGAAGAATAAGTTCCAAAGAAGACCCCTACCAACAAAGCCAAAGAGAAAAATTTAATCGTCTCCCCGCCGAAAAATATAATAGCCAAAAGAACCAAAATAACTGTTATGGAAGTATTTAAGGAACGAGGGATGCTTTCTTTTATAGATTGATTTACAGTTTCTTCAAAATTCTTGGCGGCTCCGGCTTTAAGGAGATTTTCTCTAATTCTATCAAAAATAACGATGGTATCGTTAACACTGTAGCCCAAAACAGTTAAAAGCGTTGCCACGAAAGGGATTCCCACCTCCACATTGTAGAAATAACCCAAAAAGGAAAAAACGCCCAAGGTAATTAAAACATCATGAATCAAGGCCAGCACTGCGCCCGCTCCATATTTCCAGCTTTTTATCGGATAAGAAATTTTTCGAAAAGCCCAAGAAATATACAAAGCCACTCCTATAACCGCTATAGCAATAGCATAAATAGCCTTGGTTTTTAATTCGTTGGATATAACCGAGCTAATAAACTCGTTTCTCACAATTTCTGCGTTTTCATATTTTTCTTCAATTTTTTGATTAACTTGCTTGTTTATTTTATTTTCAGGAGATTGGTAGCGAATAAGATAATTTCCTCCCTCTGATGGCTGAACTACCAACCCGGCAAGACTCAGCTCTCTAAAGGTGTTCTCCACTTCGTCTTTACCAGGATCGGCCTCCTCAAATTGAATTTCCATCAAAACTCCGCCAGTGAAATCAATCCCCAAGTTAAGCTTCCAAATAGACAAAGCTGCCACGCTGGTTAAAATAAGCACAGCCGAAACAATAAAAAAATACAGCCTTTTCTGAATAATGTTCATGTAAACAATTTAATTTTTATTTAGCAATATTAGATCTTCATAAACAGTCCCTAAGAAAATAATAGCAGTAAAAAACCTATTTGAAAAGGGTTTTTGAAATCGATTGTTTTTTGTTTTCACTGCCTAAAAATAGCTCTTGGATATTGTTCAACCAAAAAAATCTAATTCTTAGCAAAATTCTCTAAAACATATTCCGCTATTTCCTTAGGCATAGTATTGGCTTTGATTATAAAGTCATCAGCTCCCAATTTTTCAGCTTTATCAACCTCTTCCTGCTGTCCCAAGTTGGAAAGCATCACTACCGAAATATTCTTAGTCTGGGGATTGTTTTTAATATTTTCCAAAACCTCATAACCATCTTTTGAAGGAATAATAATATCCAAAAGAATCACGTCGGGGAGTTCTTCCTCGGCTTTTTGAATAGCCTCTTCTCCGTCAATTGCTTCAATAACGGAAACATTGTTTTTCTTTAAATGCTTGGAGCACATTTCCCTTAATATTTTTTCATCTTCCACTAACAAAACTTTCATAGTTTAAAAATTAATTTTAAATAAAATACATTCAAATCGATGACACAAGTAATCCTCAAAAAAGTGTCGCTATCTAACGCACGCCTCTCGGCCAAATCAGCCCGTTTCCATAGCGAGGATGTAACGATTTAATTTTACACTGATTTTGCTTTATTGCCAAACTTAAGTGTATAAGTCTTTTTTTATAGTGAAATAAACCTTTGTTCCCTCCCCCTCCCGGCTCTCCACAGCTATTTTTCCTTTATGTTTTTCTATAATATTTTTAGCAATATATAATCCCAACCCGGATCCGCTTGTTTCCATTTTGATGACATTTGAAGCTCTGAAAAATTTAGTGAATAAGTTTTTGCGACTCTTCTCGGGAATACCAACCCCCTCATCTTCAATTTCGAACTTCAAATAGTTTTTTTGATTCTTTACTCTAAAGTAAACATTTTCTACATTGCCGCTATATTTTATGGCATTGTCTAATAGATTTTGGATAACCATCATTATTTTTTCTTTGTCTATGTAGAAGCTTCCGATCCTTTTAGGTTTCTCTATCTTTAAATTTAAGCCCTTCTTTTTTATTATTCTTTTGAAGTCTTCCGTAGATTCCTTTATCAAATCTTCTACTTTTGTTTTAGTAAAAGTGTAGCCAAACCTTCCCTCTTCAATCTTTAAAACATTCAATAAGTCATTCACCAAGTTGATAATCCGCTGATTGCTTTCATAGCTTTTCAGAAGAATATCTTTTTGAGGTTTATTGATTTTTCCGTCTTCTTCGTCTATAACACTTCTAAGCGTCCATTTTATAGCCGATAAAGGAGTCCTAAGCTGATGCGCAGCCACAGAGACAAATTCAGATTTTAATTTATCCATAGCCTTTTCCCTAGTAATATCATAAAATATTTTCATTATGCCCAGCTTTCCTTTTTTGCCTCCTATTTTAGCCGTGATAACTTTGTATTCTTTTGCTTCACCATCTCTCTCAATAGAAACCTCTTCTATCTTTTCTCCGGTTATAAAATCCTTTTCTTCTTTTACTTGAATTTTTTCGCCAAATAAATCCTTGAATTTATCAAGAGAGTGACTTTTTTGCAGGTTAAGCTTGGTCTTGACTGCAAATTTAGGTATTTTCAGCTCTTTCCGAGCAGCCGGATTAATATATTCCAGGCGATTCTTGGGATTAACCACCAAAACAGGATCAACAAAATTGGAAATAATGGAAGATATTTTGTCTTTTTCTTTTTTTAAATCTTGCATTTTGTCATAAATGGTTTCCTCCCTTTTGGAGATCAACATAGAAAAATAACCGGCAAAAAAGGCTGCGATAGCATAAAAAACAGAAATAACACTGGTTTTGGTCAGAGCAAGGTTTAAATCATTTAGCTCGGGGGGAGTTTCCATGTGCCTATTAATGTGAGTTAAAATTCCTTGATATTCAAAAATAACTACCAAATTGACAACAATTCCTATATAAAGGGCTGTGATTAAACTCCCCCTCATACCAAAAAGCAAGGAGGCGTAAAAAATCGGTAACAAGAAGAAAATAAAGGCTACGCTTTCAATTCCTCCTTCAAAATGAAAAATGACCACAAAAAAGCAAATGTCTACCAGGATTTGTAAAAAACCAATAAAGGCCAAAAAGCCTTTTTTTCTATTCCATTTAAAAAACTTTAAAATAAGCCATAAAATAGCATTGGACGCCAAGAAAGCCAGATAAATTAAAATCATCTGCCAATAATGAAAATTGACATTGGTGAAACTAAGAGACTTGGCAATTAAATCCAAAACAAAAATACCTGAAGCGTATACCCAGCGAGTTTTAATTAACCAGAAATTCAAATCTTCTTTTCGTTTGTTTTCAATTTGTTTCATTTTTTTGTTTATTTTTAATGTTAAAATTAATTAAAGCGCAAAAGGAAACAAGCAAATTTAGGAGTAATTTATAATTTTGCTAAAAAACCAACTTTAGTTACTCTTTAATAGTTCCAATTTCCTTGACTGCTGGTGACATAAAGCTACAGCCAAAGCGTCGGCGGCGTCATCCGGCTTGGGAATAGCCTTTAATTCGAGAATATTTTTGACCATATATTGAATCTGTTTTTTCTCGGCGCGTCCATAACCGGTCAGAGCTTGCTTTATTTGCAGAGGAGTGTATTCAAAAACAGGCAATTTCATTTCAGTCGGCACCAAAAGCAACACTCCCCTGGATTGAGCTACTTTGATGGCGGTTTTTAAATTTTTAAAGAAATATAAACCTTCTACGGCTATTTCATCAGGATTATACTTTTGTATAATTTCTCTCATATCCGTTGCCACCTCCTTAAGCCTCAAGCTGTCGGATTCGGCCTTAGAGGTTTCTATGCAGCCATAAGCTAAAACTCGGGGGGTTTTATTGTCTGAAGAAACCAACCCCCAACCGGTGGTGGCGGTCCCGGGATCAATACCAAGAATTTTCAAGCTTTTGATGTCTTTAATATTTTTCAAAAAATCTCTTTTGTTTAAATTAAAACAAATTGTCAAAAATTTCTACCACATCCTCTTGTTCTTCCAGTTTTTCCAGTAGATTTTTGTAATCTTCCTTCGTTGATTGGCCTACTTCTATTTTGCCCTCAGGGACATAAACCAAATTAATTGCCGCCACGGAGAGCCCCTTGTTGTTCAACTCTTCATTGACAGTTTGAGTTTCTTTCACTTGCGTGTAAACAAGATAACTTTCTTCACTCTCTTTTTCATAATCATCTGCTCCACTTTCTATAAAGGCTTCCTCCAGTTTTTGTTCCGGCAACCCATTTTTAGCAACATAAATGCAGCCCGATTGTCTAAATTGCCACTTCACCGCCCCCTCCTCAACCATCTTTCCGCCGTTTTTAGATAGTATATTCCTGACCTCGCTCAACGTTCTGTTTTTATTATCAGTCGCCGTCTTGATCAGCATAGCAATTTGACTTGGTCCATAAGCTTCAAAAATATATTCTTCGATTTGGTTTTCATCCTTCAATTCTCCCGAACCTCTTTTAATAGCTTTCTCTATATTGTCTTTAGGCATATTATAACTTCCGGCTTTGTCTATAGCCATTTTGAGCTGAAAATTAGTTTCCGGGTCGCTTCCGTTTTTGGCCGCGAGAATTATTTCCTTGGACAAAGAAGAAAAAATTTTGGCTTTTTTGGCGTCTTGAGCCTGTTTTCTATGTTTAATATTAGCCCATTTAGAATGTCCGGACATTTTTTTATTTCCTTAATTACAAAAATAGCTTTTGTGCAATTTTTTAAAATATTTATCGAAGTTCCGTAACCTTTAAAACTCCAAGATAGATCAGATTAATTTATCTTGCTCTCCAGCCTCCATCTACATACAAAACCTCTCCCGTTACATATTTGGACTCATCAGAAGCCAAATAGACAGCTGCTTTGGCGATATCTTGAGCATCTCCTACGTGTCCAAGAGGCGTGTTGGATTCTACCATATTTCTAAAATCGTCATTTTCCAGAACCGCTTCTGTCATCTTGGTTTTAATGAAGCCGGGAGCAATGGCATTGACTCTTATTTCATAAGGAGCTAAATCCAAAGAACTTGCATGAGTTGTTTGAACAACTCCCCCTTTGGAAGCGCAGTAAGAAACAGCTCCCTGCAATCCCACCTTACCCAAAATGGAACTCATATTTATTATAGAACCTTTGATATGATGGTCTTTCATATAGTTAGCGGCAGCTTTAGTTCCGTAAAAGACCCCAAATAAATTGATTTTTAAAATTTTCTCCCAATCCTCGTCAGTTTCCTCTAAAATACTTTTTTGAGAACCGACTCCGGCATTGTTAACTATAACATCCATTTTCCCAAATCGATTGGCGGTTTCTTCCACCAGATGCTTAACCTGGTCCGCGTTAGAAACATCGCACTTAATAAACTCGGCGTTTTCTTCATTTTCTTCATCAACAAGATTATTTTCTTCTTTGATATCCGAAAAAACCACTTTGGCTCCCTCCTTTAGAAACTCCTCTCCAATGGCTTTTCCTATTCCGGAAGCCGCTCCGGTAACAATAGCAACTTTGTTTTCCAATCTCATAATTTTAACTTAATTTTTATTGCATTATTTTTCTAAAATAAGTGCTTCCTCACAAAAATAATAACAAATTAATCTCCGTTTGTGAAACCTAAATCGATATTTTCTTATTTGATAAAAAAATGCTAACCTATTTTAGTTCCAACAAAATTCTCCCCCGAGAAAAAGCTGCTTAAATTATCTAAATTTCTTCCGTCCATAATGAAAACTTCCATTTTCCTTTCCTGCGCATGCTTGGAAGCAATTGGATCAAAAGGCGTATTGAGTCCCGGATCCCATTTATCTCCAACTAATTTTTTAAATTTTTTCCAGCTTATTTCCTTAATTTTTTTTGCATCCGGATATTGGCGAGGGTCTTTATCACAAACGTATTCAATATTGGAAAGATTTAATATTTTTTTTGCTTCCAATCTTTCCGCTAAAATAGCGGCCACGTAATCCGTAGACCAGCCCGGCCTCCACCCGGCAGCCACCATCAAGCCTTCACCGTGAGCAAAATGTTGACCCAGGTCTTCCTTGGTGCAGGGATTTTTATTAATTCTGGGATGGGCATATTCCCTAAAAATAGTTTTTATCAAATGGGCATTCAAGCGGGTAGCATGAATTCCCAGCCAATCCTGGTCATCATTTTTCAACTGAGCAACATTATTGGCCGCTTCCTGATAGCGCCTGGCTGTATTTCCTCCTCCGGTTACTATCACGAATTTATTTCCTTTCTCAATTTGTTCTATGATAATTTTTTTAAATTTTTTTAAAAAATGCCAATCTATGGCATCGGGAACAATTAGAGATCCACCTAAAGAGATTATAAAAAGATTTTTTTTCATTATGCTAATTTAAGAAATTTTTAAAAACAACATCCGGCGGCTTTATATCCCTTTTCCTCAGCCTCCTCCTCGGAAGAAAAACAAACTCTGTTTTCCGGCTTGATTTTTTCCGCCCAAGTACAATCAGAAGAATGGTATTTATCCGAATTTTCCGAACCTACCAAAGGACATTCCTCATTTTCAACTTCTTTGTTTTCAGCTTCTTTATTTTCCGAGGGAGAAGTTTCTCCTTCCACGGAAACACCTTTGCGCTGGGCCGCTTCTCCCAAAGCGAGGGCGTTTTGTTGTCGAGGATTGGATGCTTCTATATTATTTATGGCCACCTTGATTTCGCTGTCTTCCCTGCTTGACTCTTTGGTTTCCCCGGCTTTAAATCCGGCAAAAGCAACTAAAATAATAGCTACCACAAACAATAATCTCTCTTCATTATCCTTCCAAAACTTTAAGCTTTTCCTATAAATTCCCTCCGGATGATTATTTGACATAATCCAAAATTAATATTACAATAGCTTTGGAATTTAATCTTTAATAATTATAACTCATCTTTCCATAGATGCCAAGAGCATCTTTGGCTAAGTATTTTATTCATATGTCACAGAAAAAAGCAGGGGGCTCAACAAGGTTGTGTAGAGATTCCATTTCCAAGCGCTTAGGCGTTAAAATTTTTGGCAGTCAAAAAGTTTATGCCGGCCAAATCATTGTCAGGCAAAGAGGCACTAAATTTAAGCCGGGATTAAACGTTAAAAGATGCACCGACGATACTCTTATGGCTCTCAAAGACGGAGTGGTGGAGTTTACCACCAAAAGAATTAGGAAATTTACAGGCAAGCCCCAAAAAACCAAAATCGTCAACGTTAAATAGCTTTCAAAAAAGAATAACTCTTCATAATTCAAAAAACCTCTTGTCATAAGAGGTTTTTTTATTTAAACTCACTCATTCTATAAAAATGAATTATTCAAGAAAATTTGGAAACTTCAATCTGCCCGTCAAATAGTCCTAAAATTTTTTATTTAAATCCGACAATCAGTGTTTGTCGGGTTTAAATTAAAGCTCTTTAAATAATTTTATGGATAAGTTTTTTCTCAGTCATTCTTAACTAAATTGTATTTATCATAAAATCCCTATCCGCCACCAAGCAAGCAAAACCCGAATATTTAAATTATCAACTAATTAAGTTTTTCTCAAAATTCAATTATAATTCCTTTTGTTTATCTCTTAATCCTAATTTGGTCTTTATTCATTTAGTCATTGATTCGTCATTTATGAGGGTTTGTCCCAATGGAGCAATCCCGAGTCCTCAGGAATAAGATTTTAATTATTGGCAGCAGCCGCTTTAATGAAAGATAAAAATAAAGGATTGGGATTTAAGGGAGTGGATGTGAATTCCGGATGAAATTGACTTCCCACCATAAAAGGGTGTTTTTTCTGAGGAATTTCAGCGATCTCCATCAAAACATTATCCGGAGACTTCCCGGAAAAAACGATTCCGGCTTTTTCTAATTTGGAGATATATTCCGGATTTACCTCATATCTATGGCGATGGCGTTCTTTTATGAGACCCTTTTGATAAGATTGAAAAGCTAAGGTGTTTTTAAGAACTTCACACGGATACTCCCCCAGCCTCATAGTGCCGCCATACTTTTTTTCTTGTATATTGTCTTTTTGATCCGGCATAATGTCTATTACTAAGTCTTCTCCCTCGGGATCAATTTCTCCGGTATGAGCATTTTTAATCCCCGCTACGTTTCTGGCAAATTCCACCACCATCAACTGCATTCCGTAACAAAGCCCTAAATATGGAATTTTATTTTCCCTGGCATATTTAATACAATTTATTTTTCCCTCCACTCCCCTGCTTCCGAATCCCCCCGGAACAATGATCCCATCATATTGATCAAGCTCTGAAATTTTTTCAGGATTATTTTCCATCTCTTCGGCGTTAATCCAATCTATGGAGGGTTTCTTTTTGATTTTATAACAAGCATGCTTAACCGCCTCTATAACGGAAATGTAAGAATCGGATAAAACACAATCCCCGGTGCCGAAATATTTTCCCACTATTCCTATTTTTAATTCTTTCTTAGCGGTCTTAATATTGTTCACAAGTTTCTTCCAGTCTTTTAAATCCTTTTCTTTGGATTTTAATCCCAGTTTGTTTAAAATAACCCGGCTTAAGCCGTCCTTTTCAAAATTTAGAGGAACTTCATAAATAGAATCTGCATCAGGAGCGGAAATAACGGCTTCTTCTTTAATATTGCAGAAAAGGGCTATCTTTTCTTTTCTTTTCTTGTCTATTGGTTTTTCGCTTCTGGCAATTATAATATCCGGCTGCACCCCGGCTTCGTTCAAAGCTCTTGCCGCCTGCTGGGTGGGCTTGGTTTTCATTTCCCCTATTTTGTCGGGATAAGGAACATAGCTTATCATTACAAACAAAACATCCTTCGGATATTTAAGCTTCATCTGGCGAGCCGCTTCAGTAAATAAATCGTTTTCATAATCCCCGGTAGTCCCTCCCACTTCGGTTATAATAAAATCCGCTTTGTTGTTGGAGGATGCTTTTTTTACCGTGGAAATGATTTCATCGGTAATATGAGGAATGATTTGAACGCACTTGCCTTTATATTCTAAATTTCTTTCTTTTTGAATTACTTTCCAATAAACACTCCCGGTAGTCATATAGTTCTCAGGCGGCAAGGTTATTCCTAGAAATCTCTCGTAATTTCCCATATCCTGATCAGTTTCCAATCCACTTGACAAAACAAAAACCTCTCCGTGCTCAGTGGGGTTCATTGTTCCGGCATCTACATTAACATAAGGATCTATCTTGATAGCGGAAACCTCAAAGCCCTGGGACTGGATTATTTTAGCAATAGAGGAGGTGGCAACTCCTTTGCCTATCCCGGACATTACTCCGCCAAAAACAAAAACATACTTGGGGATTCTTTTTTTAGCCATTATTTTAATTTAATATTTACAACAAAAATTACGGCGTAGGCAAACCATTCCGAACCAAAAAACCGGCTTTAAAGGTTATTTCCTGAAAAATTAAGAGTTCTTGTCGAGTAAAAAACCGCTAAAAAACCGCCTCCCCCTAGCGGTTTCTGCTTATGTCAAAATGAAACCCGTCACCAAAATTATTCCTCTTTTACAAAAATTCTTAAAGTAGCCTCAATATTGTGCTCAAGATTTATCTTAACTTTATATTCACCCACTTCTTTTATAGGATTTTCCAGAGAGACATTTTCTTTGGAAATATTCACGTTTTCTTTTTTAAGAGCCTTGGCAATGTCTTCTTCAGAAACAGAACCAAAAAGCTTACCCTCTTTGGCTTTTCTAATTATTGTTAATTCTTTTTTATTAATTTGGTCTGCAATTTTTTGGTTTTCTTTTAATTCTTCTTCATTTTTCTTTAATCGATCTTCCAATTGCTTTTCCACCTTTTTAAGGGCTTGTTGAGTTGCAGGCTGAGCCAATCTC
Source organism: uncultured Bdellovibrionales bacterium (assembly GCA_964505305.1). Classification (GTDB taxonomy): domain Bacteria; phylum Patescibacteriota; class Minisyncoccia; order Moranbacterales; family DUUL01; genus JAXHLG01. The sequence goes on along the minus strand of CAZDHE010000001.1, from coordinate 121,290 downwards.
TTAGGAATTAAATAATTGCGGGCAAAACCGTCAGAAACATTCTTAACTTCTCCCGCGCTTCCAAGCTTATCAACATTTTCAAGTAAAACCACCTTCATTGCAATTTAATTAATTTTTATAATTCTACCCAGACCTCCTCTTTGACTTCATCTTATCAGATGTTTAAATAATTGCAAATATTTTTATTTTTGTAAATACCGATAAACACCGGAGGCTGCTATTGCTCCTTCAGCGGCGGCGGTTATGATTTGCCTAAAACCGTTAGAACCGGTGGTAATATCTCCGGCGGCAAAAAAACCTTCTTCTTCGGTAGATTGATCCGCCCCAACTTTTATATAGCCTTCTTCATCCTTTTCAATTTTTAGATCTCTGATAAAACTCGTATCCGGCAAGGAGCCTATTTCTATAAATATTCCATCAAAAGAAACCTCTTTCTCTCCTTGATATGGGTTATCCAAAACCAAAGATTCAACTTTTTGTTCTCCTTTAATTTCGACAACATTGGTCTTCGAAGCGGTTTTAATGTTTTCTTTTTTACTTGCTTGCTCCACATAAGCCGGAACTGCCCTCAACTTCTCCGCTCTATAAAAAACAACCACTTCCTTGGCATAACCGGAAAGCAAAAGCGCTGCATTAATAGCTGAATTACCCCCTCCTACAACTGCCACTTTTTTGTCTTTAAAAAAAGGAGCATCGCAAGTAGCGCAATAAGAGACTCCTCTTCCCGATAAATCGGCTTCCCCGGGAATGTTTAACTTTCTAAAAACCGTCCCGGTAGATAAAATAACAGCTTCGGTCTCGTATGTTTGCTTATAGGTTTTAATCTCAAAAAAATCTTCTTTCTTTTTTACAAAATCAATTTTATCTTGCAAAATTTCTCCGCCCAAAGACTCTGCATGGACTTTCATTTTTTGAGCCAATTCCGCCCCGGACACTCCCGGTAAGCCGGGATAGTTTTCAATTTTAAAACTCTCATTCATATATCCGCCAAACTCTTCTCCGAGGACGCAATGGTCAATATTGAAACGAGACGCATAAATAGAGGCCGACAAACCTGCCGGGCCGGCCCCCAAGATAACTGCTTTCTTTTTTTCCATTTTTTGTAAACTTTTAAATTTTATACCACCCGAACATAAAAAGCCACTTCTTTGAGAAAGACTCAAAAACACTGAGGTTTCCCGACCAAATAAAAAAGAGTTTTATCCCGCATTTTTCAATTCTTCCGTCAGGGTTTCCTTGGACTGAACCCCGGTCATTTGTTTCAAAATTTTTCCATCTTTAAATATAATCAAGGTGGGAATAGACATCACTCCGTATTTTTGAGCAGTCTGAGGATTTTCATCCACATTTAATTTTCCGACTTTGGCATTTTCGGAAACTTGCTCGGAAACATCATCTATAATGGGACTCATCATCTGGCAAGGACCGCACCAAGGAGCCCAAAAATCAACTAAAACCGGTTTATCACTCTCTAAAACTTCCTGCTGAAAATTATCATCCTTAAATTCAATGGCCATAAAATCTTATTAATTTTTAAAACCTTCTTTTTTGTTAAACCGTTGTTAAACAAATTGCCAAAAAAATTATTTGGGCTTTGTTCCATTCATTTTCCCAGTCTTCTCTCCCTGTTTGCATAATCGTTTAAAGCTTTCTTGAATTCCCGGGAATCAAAATCGGGAAACAGCTTATCCGTAAAGTAGAATTGGGAGTTTTGAGTTTGCCACATTAAAAATCCGGCGCTATTATGAGGATCTCCTTCTGTTCCCGTTCTTATTATTAAATCAACCTCGGGCAGAGGAGCGCTTAACAAATTTTCTTGAAAAAAATCTTCCGTAACTTCAATATCATGGTCGCTATTACGAGCCTTGTTTTTAATTTCTTTCACCGCCTGCAAAATATCATCATCCCCGCTATAGGCCAAAAGAAAATTTAGAAAACTATGAGTATGATGCTTGGTTTTCTCCGCGCCTTCTTTGAGAATTTTTTTAAGCTTATTTGGAAACTGCTCCTCCCATCGGCCAATAAGCTGAATCTTGGTTTCGTTATCAAAGATATCAGAGCTGTTTATAAGTTTTTTAAAATATTCCTCGTAAATTCTCAGCAGCTCTCTTTTTTCCTCCATTGGCCTTTTTTGGAGATTATCCTTGGAAGACCCCCAAAAAGTTATGCATTTCACCCCCATTTTCAAAGCTTCTCTGCTTAGCTCCTCTATTATTTCAGCTCCGGCTTTATGACCTTTCCATGGCTTTTCTCCTCTCTGCTTAGCCCACCTTCTATTGCCGTCGGGGATAACAGCCACGTGATATGGAATCGTGTTCTCAATGGAATTCATTGTTAAAATTATTGATTAATAAGCCAAAAAGGATGCTTTGCAGTCTATTAAGCTCTTCTCTTCCCAGAAAACATAATAAATATTAATAAATATTTTGGCAATATTTTGAGACCTTAATTCTCTCTTTTAGAGATATACTCGGCTATTTTTTTTAGAAAATCATAAGATTTTTGGTTCTTTATGCCGGCGCTTTTAAGAGACTCGACAGCTTCCCGGGAAAGTTTGCCGGCCAGCTCTTCTGAATACTTTAAGGAACCCGTGTCCTTGACAATGTCTTGAAAAATTTTCAGCTCTTTTTTATTTAGGTTCTTTTTTCCCAACAAAGCTGAAAGCTGCTTTCTTTGCTCCTGATTCGCCTTCTCCATAGCTTTAATGTAAAGAAGTGTTTGTTTCCCTTCTATTATATCAGACCCCACCGGTTTGCCAAGTTTTTTTTCGTCTCCAAAAACCCCCAGGATGTCATCTCTTATCTGGAAAGCTTTACCAACCGCCTTGGAATACTGGGAAGATTTATTTAAAAAATTTTCCGAAAGATTACCGGCCAAAGCGGCTCCCAGATGCATAGGGCCTTCGAAGGTGTAATTAGCTGTTTTTCCTTCATGCATTCTAAGGATTTCTTCTTCAGTGGTTTTTCCCTTGGCCTCCATAACAATATCCAGCATTTCCCCCGGAATAGTTTTATAAACAATTTTTTGAAGCTGAGTCAAACTTCGCAAAATATTATTTGCCTCAAAACGGGATTCAAAAAGTATTTCATTGGCCATGGAAGCTGCTATATCACCCACAATCATTGCCATGGAATTCCCAAAATGATGTTTATCAGTCCCGGGGAAAAATTTTTCCGCTAAACTTTTATACTCTTCATGAATGGTTTTTGTCCCATGTCTTTTCGAGTCTCTATCGATAATGTCGTCATGGATTAGCAAGAAAGTATGGGTAAGCTCTACCGACATTGAAGCTTCCATAATGGCCCGGCTTTTTTCAAAAGAAATTTCTTCTTCTTTCTTGTCAGCCAAGAAAGCGTAATACATAACAGTCGGCCGAATTCTTTTCCCACTCGCCATAGTAAACTTGGCAATCATTTTAACCGCCTGCTCAGCTAAAGGATCTATCTTTTTAGCCTCTGCTTTTTTGTTATTGAAATACTCTTTCAAAAAAGGATCTAATTTGTTTTTATATTCTTTTAGATAATCTTTAGCGTCCATATTTTAATTTAAACATTTAAGCAAGCATTTGCGTAATCATCTTAATATTTAATCAAGACAAGTTTTAAAATTGTTTGAGCGATTAGATGATTACAAAATTAAACGGATGTGACCCCAAGGGGAGTCGAACCCCTGTTACCAGGATGAGAACCTGGCGTCCTAACCACTAGACGATGGGGCCAATTCAGCAAATAATAATTAACTGAGATTGACTTGAAAAAAATAGCTTCTAATAAATTTATTGTTTAAAAATTTTAAAGATCCTTTTCCTGTCAAATTAGTAAAAGAATCCGAAACTTATTTCTCCGCTTATCGACCAACACTAAAATCATTTACTACTGTGGCCGGCTTAACAAGAACGTATTTTTCAAATCCGTTTCCACCTCAAAACAATTAGAAGTCTGGCTTTCGAGAATTTAAGGGGTCAGGCTTCTAAACCTCTAATCCCGCAAAAAAAGTGAAATAATCCTTACCCGGAAATTTTTGATCTTCGCACCGCTTAAAGAATATAAATTTTTATATCCTTGTCCCGGCTATACGAGATCAGCGGATTCTGTCTTAAAAAATCACAGAAACAAAAATCCAAATGCAAACAACCGGCATTCATGCCTTTGCTGAATTTAAACAAATTTAAACAAAAATGTCAATTAAGTTAACCAAAAACTCTGAAAAAATCAATAAATCACCTGACAATCTCAATCCCTTTAAAAAAATTGGTTTTGTATCTTAAGCAATAATTCATTTTTTTTGGGCTTGGGCCAAAAAGCCAGCTCCCCCTCATTGTAAACTATAAAAGCTCCCTCTCTGTGGGTTTCGGGATTTTTTTCAATCTTCTTTATCATTACTTTTCTGCAAAAATTATTCAATAATCCTCCAAGCCTCAAGAATTCCAATATCCTTTCTAATTGTTCTCTGATTAGTATTAAGAAGGTGTTTCTGCAATTAAAATAATCATACCCGAAAGCATCTTGAGAAAAGTTGGGCATTGAAAGTCTTGACCAGGCAAAATTTAATTGTTGCATTTTATGAAAATACTCTTTTCCAAGAAAAGAAGTCATAAAACTTTTGTCCAAAGCGGCAAATTCACTTCTATCGGCAAAAACAAGGTTATTCTCTGTTATAAAATGATTCAAGCAGAATCTATCCGCAATCTTTTTAGAGCTCCTTCTTTTGCCCAAAAAAGCCAAAAAAACAGTCACGAAAAACCTGCCAATCCAAATTCTATTTTTCTTAATTACCACTAAAATATCCCAATCACTGTTTTTCCCACAATTGCCCAAAGTCAAAGCTCCGGAAGAAAAAACTCCTTTGCAATAAGGAATTAAATTCATTAATTTAATCCAGAAAGCCGCCCTTTTTATCTTTGAAACAGAAATTTTTTGACGCAAAATCCTTTCTTTGGATAAATCTTGCTTTTCCGGTAAAACCCAAAATCCGTTTTTGTTTAAAATTTTTCGCTGTTCTTGAAGTTTCTCCAAAACTTTTACCGCCTCCTCGTAAGAACATGCGGTTTTTCTTTTGGAAAAATCCATAAAAAAGCGCCAAACTTCAAAAGTGGAAGGCGGCCGCTTAAGAACATTGAAATAAATTATAGTAAAATAAACCTCTTTAATGATTTCGTCTTTCATTTTCTAAAATTATTTTAAACTTTTTAAGCTATTAAGCTCGCGAAAACTAAAATTTTTCATTTCTTCCGCAAGCTCACAAAACCCTGCCTGTTTCGGTGTTTGTTGCGGAAAGCTCTTTCGGCGTTCCTTCGAAAATAACCTCCCCTCCTTTTTCACCTCCTCCGGGACCCATTTCTATAATCCAATCGCTAGCCTTGAGCATCTCTGTATTGTGTTCAATGACAAAAACTGAATTTCCTTGATCGACCAATTCATTTAAAACTTTTAAAAGTTTTTTAATGTCTTGAAAATGAAGTCCTATGGTCGGCTCGTCGAGGATGTATAAACAGTTTCCTCTTGATTTCCTGATTAATTCGGTGGCCAACTTTATTCTCTGAGCCTCTCCGCCGGAAAGGCGATTAGCGCTTTGCCCCAATTTAAGATAACCCAAACCGACATCTTTCAAAACCTTCAACTTTTTCTGGACAAGCTTATTCAAGTGAAAAAACCTATAAGCATAATCAACACTCATATCTAAAACTTTCGCAATATTAACTCCATGATATTCAATTTCAAGAATTTTTTTATTGTATCGAGTCCCTTTACAGTAAGGACACAAAGATCTAACATCCTCCAAAAGCGGCATCTCCGCGGAAACTGTTCCTTCACCCTGGCAATGCTCGCACCTGCCTCCTTTTAAATTAAAGGAAAAATAGCCGGCATTAAAACCCTTTTTCTCAGCCGCCTCCGTTTGGGCAAACAACTCTCGAATATGGCTAAAAATGCCGGTATAGGTTGCCGGATTAGACCGTGGAGATCTTCCGATGGACAATTGATCGACCGCAACCGCTTTTTGAATGTTTTCCAAACCTTTGATTTCATTAAAACTTCCCGGCTCTTCTCCTGTTTGATGAATCTCTTGTCTCAAAGCCTTAGCCAAAACATCCACCACTAAAGAACTTTTACCGCTTCCGGATACTCCGGCAAAAGAAACTAAACAACCCAGAGGGATCTTCAAATCAATGTTTTTCAAGTTATTATGTCTCGCCCCTTGGATTTCGAGATGTTTTTTGGGTTTTCTGTTCTTGGATTGAAAAGATATTTTATTGTTAAAAAAATCCGCCGTTGGAGTGTCCGCTTTCTTGAGTTCCCCGAAATTGCCTTGAAAAATTACTTCTCCCCCTTGCTCTCCGGCACCGGGCCCAAAATCTATAATTTCATCGGCGCTTTCGATTATTTCTTTATCATGCTCTACCACCACCAAAGAACTTTTGTTATTTTTTAATTTTTGAAAAGTTTTTATCAATTTTTGAGTGTCTCTACTATGAAGTCCGATGGTGGGTTCATCCAAAACATACAAAACTCCATTTAAACCGCTATAAAGCTGGGAAGCAATCCTGGTTCTTTGAAGTTCTCCCCCGGAAAGACTATTGCAACCCCTGTTCAAGCTTAAATACCCAACACCCGCATTCACCAAGGGATCCAGTCTTTTATTTATTTCCTCAATAATTTTAGCCTGATTTTCCTTTAGCTTATTTTTTTTATTACTGCCTGTTTTTTCTCTTAAAAAAGCTAATAAATTCCCGATTTCCATTTCAGTCATTTCTTTAAATTTCTTTCCCCAAACCTCGGCATTCAAAACTTCGGGCTTAAGTCTACCCCCTCCGCAATCGGGACAGATTTTAAAAGAAAAATATTTTTCCAATTCCCTTTTAGATGAAGTTAAGTCCGCCTTTTCATATCGATCGTTTAAATCTTTTTCCACCCCCTCAAAAAAGATTCCTCGAGAATCATCTCGAAATCCATAAATGAAAGCCTCGAATTGCTCTTTAGTCAATTTTTCAATCGGATCATCTAAGCTAAAACCCAAGAAATTGGCCAGCTCTTGCAGTTTACCTTTCGAAAATTTATTGAAGCCCGATCTTCCTCCCAAACGAACCCAAGGCTCAACAGCGCCCTCTTTAAAGGAGAGTTTCTGATTGGGAATAACTTTATCCACGTTTAATCTGGCAACTTCTCCGATTCCTTTGCACAAAGAACATGCTCCCTCGGGAGAATTAAAAGAAAAATCCCGGAAGACAAAATCTCTTCTTTGATAACCGCACCCAGAGCAAACATAACACCGGCTAAAAGAAGCTCTCTCTTTTCGGTCAAAAAATATAAAAGCCATTTTTCCTGCTCCGGCATGATCTTTTGATGCAGATAAACTAGTCCGAACGTGGCTTTTTGGCGTGAGAGAAATTTCCGATAATTTTTCGGCTGATTTTAAAGAATCAATAATTCTTTCTTTATCTAATCTGGATTTATCCAAATACAATTTATCTACTAAAATATAAAGCTCTCTAAGCTCGCTCTCCCCAAGAGAGTTCTCTGCTTGAGCAAGTTCCAAGAGCGTTGTCTTTTTATCCTTATCCTTATAGACAGGAATTATTTTGGAATAACCGGCATTTTCAATAGATTTCAAAACCTCTGTAATGCCTTTACCCTCAATAGTAACAGGAGAGGCTATTAACACCTCGGTGCCTTGAGAATGTTGACTAATTTTATCCAAAATCTCCTGCGTAGTATTTTTCTTGAGTTCTTTGCCGCAATGAGGGCAATAAAAAGTTCCAAATCTAAAATAGAGAGCTCTTAAAAAATCATAAATTCCGGTTAAAGTTCCCACTGTAGAGCGAGGATTTTGATTGTTGTTTCTTTGGCTAATTGAAATGGTAGGGCACAAATTTTGGATTTCTTTAACTTTGGGTTTCTTGACTGAATGCATAAAAAATCTGGCGCTGCCGGATAGATTTTCCACATACCTGCGATAACCTTCAAAATACAGGGTATCAAAAGCAAAAGAACTCTTCCCGCTTCCCGATAAACCTGTAATGGCAATAATTTTGTTTTTGGGCAATTCCAAGTTTACGTTTTTTAAATTATTTTCTTCGGCCCCTTTTATAATTATTTTTTCTTGCTCCATCTTTAAAAGACAAAAAATTAAGATTTAGAGATTTTCTTTTTTTGAATTATTTTCAAAACCAAGTCTCGGCATAGAAAATTAATTTGAAAAAAGCCTTTAAAATAGGACTTGGCGCTGTTTTAAATTGTTGATTTCAGAAAAATTTCTTCGAATCCGCCCAATAAATCTCAAATTAGAATAGCATAAATAATAACATAAATCAAACCTATGTCTAAAATGTTTCTCATCTTGTTCAACCTAATTAAAGAATCCCGCTGAAAAAGAACTACGCTTCAATCTTTCCCAATAGTTCCAGATAGAGAGATTTTTTAGACTAAATAACAAGTTTAACAAAACGAAATTGCAATAAAGAACAATTAAACTTTGATTTGACCGCCTTTTTGCTTGCTGCGTTTTTATTTTGATTGTATAATTTTGATATAATAACGAAATCTAACCTTTACCGATTATGACTAAAGTTGGTGCCCATGTCTCCATTGCCGGCGGAGTGGAAAATGCACCCGGAAACGCCCAAATTCTTGGATGCGAATGTTTTCAAATTTTCACCCGTTCTCCCCGGGGAGGCAAAAGAAAAGAAATTGACGAACAAAAATTTTTTAATGAGTGCAAAAAATACAATTTCAATATCGGCAAAGATTATATAATTCACACTCCCTACTATATCAATTTAGCCAGCCGGGAAGAAAAAATTTACAAAAGCTCTATCCGCGTCTTAAAAGAAGAATTGGAAATAGCCAATCAAATAAAATGTCCTTATGTAATCACTCACTTGGGGAGTTCAAAAGATCTGGACAAAAACGAAAATTGGCCAGCTATTAAAAAAAGGGTTATTAAAGGCTTGAAGGAAGTTCTACAAGACTACCGAGGGAGAGCTGTTTTAAGCCTTGAAATTGCCGCCGGAAGCGGAAGCATCATAGGAGATAATTTGGAGGAATTTTCTTATTTTTTAAAAGAAGCCGGCAAGTCGAAAATAGAGCTTGGTTTTTGTTTTGACACTTGCCATGCTTTTGCGGCCGGAAAAGACCTGAGAACGCCGGAGGCGGTTCAAGAAACTTTCCAAGAAATAGACCGAGAAATAGGACTAAAAAAGCTAAACTGTATTCATTTTAACGATTCCAAGAGCACTTTAGATTCTCACATAGATCGCCATGAACACATCGGGCAAGGCGAAATCGGCGAAATCGGATTAAAAGCTGTAGCAAGAAAAGCTAAGGAACTGGGCATCAATTTGTATTTGGAGACCAAGCATGATAAGATAAAAAAGGATATTAAGACCACTCTGGAATTTCTTAAGTAAATTAACCCTCAATTTTCCTTAAAGTATAAAGTGAACTCAAATCTCAAAACACAGGCTAAAACTAAAAACTGTTCGACTTTAAGTTTTTAGTTGTGGTTTTGACTTTTGAGATTTGAGATTTGACTTTAATTCAAAAAAGCAACTTTTTCCATCTTGATGAAAATGCAAATAATCTTTGATAATTTTTAAGAAACTTTAATGTTTGACTTCGAAAAATTTTCCGAACTCAACGCCAAGCGTTGCAATGAGGTTTTTCACAACCTGGAAGACTGGTCTTATTCGGACTGGGGCAATGCTATGGCCGGCGAGTGCGGCGAAGCCTGCAACAAGATAAAAAAGCTCCGCCGAGGCGAAGAAATAGACAAAAAAGATATTGCCGAGGAAGTGGCCGACGTAGTCGGCTATGCGGACTTGCTCTGCACCAGGCTGGGTTATTCCCTATCGGACTTAGTAAAGGAAAAGTTCAATAAGGTTTCCGATAAAAGAAATTCTAAATATAAAATTGATTAAAAATGACTTCCCTGCAAGAATTAGAAAAAGAAATAAAATCTTGCCAATCCTGTCAATTGTCCGCTGGCAGAACTTACGCAGTTCCCGGAGAAGGCAGCCCGAAGGCAGAAATTATGTTTATCGGAGAAGGGCCGGGCAAAAATGAGGATTTACAAGGCCGACCATTTGTGGGAGCCGCCGGGAGGCTTTTGGATGAAATGCTGCAACAAAATAACCTAAAAAGAGGAGATGTTTATATTACCAACGTAGTTAAATGCCGTCCGCCGGGAAACCGGGATCCTCTGCCGGCCGAAGTTAGAACCTGCTGGCCATGGCTGGAAAAACAAATTTCTATAATTCAACCGGAATTAATAGTTTTGCTGGGGCGCCACAGTTTGCAAAGATTTCTACCTAAGGCAAGTATCACCCGGCACCACGGGCGCGCTTTGCGCAAGGAATTTCCGCCCTTTGGTAAAATGGTATTTTTTCCTTGCTATCACCCCGCGGCAGCTTTATATAACGGCAATCTCAAAAGCACTTTGGCGCAAGATTTTGGCAAAATACCAAAAGTCTTGGAGATAATCAAGAAGGATAAAAAACAGGAGCCGCCAAAAGAAAAAAGATCTACTCAATCCTCTCTTTTATAGCTTGCATTAAACAACTCTTTGCTTTTTTGAAACAACTTCCCTGATTCAACATTTTCCGAAAAGAAAAATTTTATCCAAGCATTCTTTATTTTTTTTTCATTCTATTTTATAATCAAACCAAGCTGAAAATAAAAAACTTTATTATGAAAAAAGCCAACCAAGAGAAAGGGCAAAGCTTGCTCGAAGCGGATTCTTTCGAAGTCACCGCAGTAAAAAATCCCGATCATAGGCCGTTTTTAAATGTATTCAAGTTAGAAGGTAAAAATGTAGCCCAGAATAAACTGGGGCAAGTTTTTGGTGTCATCCAAGTGGAAAACCACAGCAAAAATTCCGAATACATTCCCAATCTCTTAACCCAGGTTATTAAAAGAGAATTTTTCAAAGCGCCCAAACAAGAAACCGGAGAAAGTTTTGAAAAAGCTCTTCACAAGGCCAACTTAGCCCTAACAGACTTAGCTCAGCATGAAATAATCGAATGGATGGGCGGGTTTAATGCCGCAATCGGAGTAATTAAAAATGAAGAATTTCATTTTGTCCAAGTTGGCAGGGCAAAAGTTCTTCTTTTGAGAGATAAAAAATTATCCGATATTACTCCCAACGAAAACCAAAACTCCATCACCCATCCCATTAAAACCTTTTCCAGTATCTCCTCAGGAAAACTGTTTCCCGGAGACAAAATCATTCTTATCCCGGAAAACGCCCTGGAGTTTCTCTCTCAAGAGGAAATGGAAAGACACTCCAAAACCTTCACTTCAGATGAATTTGACAACATACTAAGCTCTACTCTTCAATCAGATGGAGATCAAACGGGAGGAGTTGTCGTCAATATTAAAGAAAAAAAGCTTCCAACCGAAGAAAAAGATTACTCTCCGGAAAAGACCTCCAAATCAGAAAAAGATGTAAACTTTTTCGGAAAAACCGAAAAAGAAAAATCCTCTCAGGTAAATATGAAAAAAGAAGAAATTCATCAACAAGATAATTTTCAGGAAACCTTAGTGGAGCAGGAAGACATGGAAAGTCTAATAAAAGAAAAGAAAGATGAGGCCGGTGAAGAACCAAGCACACAAAAAGAAGAAGTCCCTCAAGAAGAATACGATCAAGACATACCTCCCTTTGAAAAGGAGCCTGAAATTCACCTTAAAGAAAAAGACTTTCCGGAAGACCTGGAAAAAGAGTTGCAAGAAAAAGAAGAACGCTTAAAGCCTGATTTATTTAGGGATATTAAGGATAAAATTACAGAAAAAAAAGACTCCCTTTGCAAAAGCGCATCATCTTTTTTTCAAGAAATTAGCCTTAAAAATTTCTTTAAATCCCTAACCGAAAAAACAACTCTTTTGCTTAAAAAAATTCAAGCTCTCTTTTGCCGGCTTTATTCTCAAGCAAAAAACGCTTTACAAAATTTTTTCGAAAAAATAAGAAATGGAAAGGGCGAGGACAAAAGGGATGAAGAAAAGCAAGAAGAAAAGAAGGAGAAAAGCTTTTCCGTAACTAAAAGTGAAAAGGCTGCTTCTGCCAAAAAGGATAAAATAGCTGCTTTTTTTAATAAAGATTCAGAAAAAAAATTAGCCAAAAAGAGTGTTTCCCTCGAAAAATTAAAAACAATAATAAACAGTAAGTTTAAAAAAGCTAACCCAAAAAAAATGTTAAGTTATTTTTCAACATTATGGAGTAAATTTAAAAACACTTCTTTTTGGGCTAAATTGAACCAAAGCCTTAACACAAGAAAAAAGAAAATTATTATTACTGTCTCGTTTGTTATTTTAGCGGGCGTTGTATCCGCCTTGGCAGTAAATTTTTTCCCTAAATCAAACCCCTCCCATAACCAAGCCGACAACCCTTCCGAGAAGCAAACACCCGTCAAGGACGTAGGAGAGCAATTGGATAATCTTTCTCAGATTGCCAGCTTTAAAGAAAAAATTAAAAACTCCACTCAAATGGAAGGAATTTTATTTTTTTTGACAGAGAACGACCAACTCATTCAATTCAATCCCTCGGAAAACAACCAGACTAAGATATCCCTGCCGGAGGAAGCTGAAAATCCTCGCTACTTGGCCGCTATCCCTTCCCTGCAACTTGTCTTCGTTGTATCTGAAGAGGCTATTTTTTCTTATAGTCCGGTAACTGGTAATTTTTTTAGCAATCGAATATCTCTACCTTTTGGATTTGACAACTCCAAAGGAGTGGGCACTTATTTGACATATTTATACTTGCCCAACAAAGAAGACGGGCAGATTTATCGCTACCCTCGCTCATCGGGCGGATTCGGAAGTCCTGTAAAATGGCTTGATAATCCTATAAAAATAGAAAAAGCGATAGACATAAGCGTGAGCGACTCCATCTACATTGCCTTTGAAGATGGATTTGTTTCAAAATTCTTTCAAGGCAAAGAAATGTTTAAGGCATCTTTGACCGAGGAAGAATTCACCCCCTTCAAGGTTAAAGCGGGAGTAGATGCAGAAAGCTTCTTTGTTTTAGACAAGGATAATGGCAAAATAGTAAAATTCGATACAGACAATGGAGACTTTTTAGAATCCTTTGCCGATGACAAATTTAAGAAATCCAAGGATTTTCAGGTTGATTTTAACCAAAAAAAGTTTTATATTGTAGATAAGGAAGATAATTTATTGGTTTTTAAGTATTAAGCTTCAAAAAAGCTTTATTTTGCTTAATGACAAAGATGTCCTGATGAAATCAAAAGGTTTTTGATGGTTTTTTTATTTGACTTTTAATCGCTTAATACTGACAAGGATAAATTATTATTAGCGGTGTGGAAAATAATTCAAAAACAGTTTTATTGAGGGGCTGTTTCCAAACGCCGTTCCCGCTACAATTCCACCTTTTTTACTAAATTTTGTAACGAAATGGTGTTTGAAAACAGCCTCATTGAGAAATTAATTTATTGTGTTATTGTTATAAATCATTGTTGTAAATCAAAATAAGATTAACGCTTTAACTAATTAAAAATTTAAATGACTGAACAAAAAAAAGAAAAGGTGGGAATAATAGGACTTGGATATGTAGGCCTTCCCTTGGCTGTTCTTTGCGCAGAAAAGGGTTATTCCGTATCCGGATTTGATCTAAGTCCGGAAAAAATAGAAAAGATTAAGCAGGGAAAAAGTCCTTTTATTGAAGAATTTATTGAAAAACGCAAAAAATTCTTGAAACAATTAAAAGTTTCAGACAACTCTGAGGTTATCCAAGATGCCGACATCTTGGTTATTTGTGTTCCCACCCCGATAGACAAAGACTATTACCCCGACCTTAAGCCGGTCAAAGGGGCGATTAGAACCGCCATCAAAAATCACAAGCCGGGACGACTGGTTATTATGGAATCCACTATCAATCCCGGAGTTTGCGAAGAGGTAATAGAGCCCATCTTTAAAAGAGAAGGGCTGGAAGAAGGTCGGGATTATTACTTATCCCACTGTCCGGAAAGAATAGACCCCGGAAACAAAAAATGGGATGTAAGCAATATTTCCAGAGTGGTGGGCTCAATGTCTCAAAAGGGACTATCAAAAACCAAATCTTTTTATGAATCCATTATCGACGGGAAAATAAAACCGATGAAATATATTCGGGAGGCTGAAGCGGTTAAAGTTGTGGAAAACTCTTTTAGGGATATCAACATAGCTTTCGTAAATGAATTGGCCCAAAGCTTCGATCAAATGGAAATAGACGTTAAAGATGTTATCGATGGAGCTGCCACTAAGCCGTTTGCTTTTATGGCCCACTATCCGGGCAGAGGAGTCGGGGGGCACTGCATCCCGGTGGATCCTTATTATTTAATCGAACAAGCCAAGAGAAAAGGTTTTAGCCATAAATTTCTAAAAGCCGCTCGAGAAATCAACAATTATATGCCTTTTTATACGGTCAAGCTACTACAAGACCTTTTAAATGAAGCCGAAATGCCTTTAAAAAATACCGGGGTAGGCATCTTGGGGCTTTCCTATAAAGCTAATATAGACGACTTGCGCGAGTCCCCCGTGTTCAAAATATTGGAAGAATTAGAAAAAAAGGGGGCCAGATCAATTAAGTTTGATCCTTACCTACCTCAAGACTCTGATGTTAAAAGTCTGGACGAATTAATTGACAAATCCCAAGCTTTGTTGTTAATCACTAATCATAATGATTTTAAAGGCGTTGAAGAAAAAATTAAAGGAAAAAATATTAAAGTGGTGGTAGACGGAATGAATTCTTTGGACGGAGAAAAAATTAAAAAGTTCGGCATTCTCTACCACGGCATCGGAAGGCATTAATTTTATAAATAATAATTTTAAAAAATGATCTTGATTGTAAACATACCTGCCTACAATGAAGAAAAAGCTATAGGAAAAACTATTCAAAGAATTAAAAAGAGTTTTGAAAGCGATTTTTACAAAAAAAAATCGGGGCAAGTTTTTGAAAAAAAACTTATTCAAGTGGTTGATGATGGCTCTGCGGACAAAACAGCCGAATTAGCCAAAAAATCCGGAGCCGACATAGTTATTTCCCACGAAACTAACCGCCGATTGGGAATCACCTTCAAAACCGGGCTGGAAAACGCCTTGAAGCAAAGGGCTGATATTATGGTTAACATTGACGCAGACGGCCAATTCGACCCCGAAGATATACCCAAGCTTATTCAACCCATCTTGGAAGGAAAAACCGATATGACTATTGCTAATAGATTTGGCAAGCATGAAGCTAAAGATATTCCTTGGATTAAAGATTTTTTAAATCGCTTTGCCGCCGGAATTATTGGATTTTTCTTGAATCATAAAATTGATGACCTCACTTGCGGATTTCGAGCTCACAACAGAGAAACAATGTTAAGGCTAAATATAGCCAGCGTTTTTACTTACACCCAAGAAACTATTATAGACGCTATCGGGAAGAACTTAAAACTTCAATGGGTGCCGGTAAAAGTAACTTATTTTGAAGACAGGGAGTCTAAAATGACCAAATCCATTTGGAAGTTCATTAATAACTCCTTTAAAATTATTCTAAAGGCTATTCGAGATGTGCGCCCCCTAAAATTTTTTGGCTGGCCGGGCTTGTTTTTTATTTTTGTGGCCTTAATCAGTTATGGTTTTTTCTTTCTAAATTATATACAAAATTTTAAGATTTCCCCTTATCTTAATTATGTCTTCTTCGGCTCCATTTCCCTGTTGCTTGGCATTCAATTATTGGTATTTGCCTTAATAGCCGATATGATCCGCTCTAATCGCAAAGTATCCGAAGAAGTAAGTTATAATCTAAAAAAAGAGAAATACTTTAAATAAAATAAATCTTTATGAAAATACTATTTATCTCCCACACTTATCCCCCTATTGTTGGAGGAATTGAAAAACAAAATTACGAGTTGGCTCGTCATTTATCCGAAATTACTTCCACCAAAATAATTGCCAATAAAAAGGGAAAGTATTTTTTGCCTCTTTTTCTTCCCTGGGCTTTTCTAAAATCTTTTTTCTTGATGACTAAATACGACGCTTGCCTCGTTGGAAGCGGAGTATTGGCTCCGCTGGCAAGAGTATTAAGCTTTTTCCATCCCAAGAAAAAATTTTTCTCCATAATTCACGGGCTGGACATAACTTTCGCTCAAAAAGAAGGGGTTTTGCCAAAAATTTACCAAAAGATCAACATTGAATCCTTAAAAAAAATGAATAAACTTTTTGCGGTGGGAAATGCTACCATAGAAGAAGCGCTAAATGCCGGAATAGACTCAGACCTTTGCAAATTTATTCCCAACGGAGTATCCGAAAAAGATTTAAAGGAAAAACACTCCCGCAAAGAACTGGAACAATTATTCGGCAAAACTTTAAATGAAAAAAAAGTTATCTTAAGATTAGCCAGATTCGTACCCCACAAAGGGACTAGTTGGTTTATAGAAAACGTTATGCCGGAGTTGCCGGAAAATGTAGTAATGATAGCAGCCGGAAACCGAGTAGCGGAAAGAACAGCCGGAGACAAAGACGACTTCCTGAGCAGCGAAAAAGCTATAATAGAAAACAACTTAGAACATAGAGTTAAGCTATTACCCTCTCTTCCTTGGCAAGATGTTAAAATACTGCTTAATACAGTAGACTTGGTAGTTTCTCCAAACATAAAAGTTATCGGTTCTATGGAGGGTTTTGGTATCAATGCCATAGAAGCGGGAATGTGCGAAAGAGTTGTCTTGGCTTCCGACCTGGAAGGCTTAAAGGATGCTGTCAAGGAAGGAAAAAACGGCTTTTTAGTCGAACCGGAGAATCCTCAAGCTTGGGTGGAAAAAATTAAAGAAGTTCTGGAGAACGATCCCAATTCCCTTAAAAGCTTAGGAAGAAAGAGTTATGAATACGTAAAAAACAATTATAGCTGGGAAGTTATTGCTAAAAATTACTATGATGAAATGAAGAATTCTTAGATAGTTTATTTTAAGCCATTATTTTTAAATTGGATTAGAGTATGGAATTTGCCCTTGATATAATTAAACTCAGCCTTACTTTATTTTTTTTATTCTTTCTTCCCGGGTATTTTACTTTAAAAGTATTGTATCCGGAGAAAAATAAGTTCGGCTACGCCGGCGAGGCTATTTTGGCTTTTACTTTAAGTATTGCCGTTGTCAATTTTTTGATGATGATTGTAGACAAAGCCGGAATAGCCATTAATTTCATTTCCGTTTCACTGGGGTTGGGATTTTTTACAGCCGGAGCAGCTTTTGTTCATTTTCGCAAAAGAAAAATTATCAAGCCCCAAAAAACCGAGGGAAAATCTATACATAAAGGCTGGTTAGCTTTTTTCATCATCTTGCTTCTTTCAATAGTTGCCAGACTAATTTATTTGATTCCCAAGGTTATCCCTCACACTACCGACTCAGGGCATCATATGTATTGGGCCAAACATATTGTCGACTTTGCCGAGCTTCCTCAGTATGGAATTCCGGATGTTATTATCGGAGAACACATTGTTTTCGCCGCCACTTCCATTCTTTCCGGCATAAGTTTAATAAGTTCTCTTCCCAATATCATTCTGTTTTTAATTAACATTTTCTCTCTGATAGCCATTTTTGCCGTGGTTAAACAAATTTCCTCCTCATTTTTGCCTCCCAGAGATTCTTTTGCCCTGGGTCTTTTAAGTCTTCTTGCCATAGGAGTTCTCTACGCAATATCCTCCCCACAGGGAAAATACATAAATGGAGGAGTGGTCGGCAATATATTGGGAGGACTTTTCATACCCGTTTCTATTTATTTATTCGCCAAAGCAATTCAAGAAAAAGACACTCTGCTTTCAGCCATAGGTGTTTTTATAGTGGGAACGATGGCTTACACCCACCATCTATCCACTTTTGTTTTCTTATATTTTATTATCGGATTTACAATCTTATCCATAGCTTATTTTGCTCTATTATTTTTTTTCAAAAAAACTTCCAAACAAAAAATAACAAAAACTCTGAAATCTATAATAAACCTCAAATCATCGTTAGTTGGCATTGCCTTGTTGCTTTTTGTTTTTCTCATTAGAGTCCCCTCTTACCTCAACTCCTCCGCCATAAGCACCGCAGTGGGCGAACCATCCAAGTCAACTAGGACGGGAGTGATTTTTGGAGATTTACTTTTATCCACCGGACCATGGCGTGTTTTTTACTCCTTTCTAGGAACTGTCTTTTTAGGCGGTATTTTGTTTTTAATTTTTTCAAAAAGGCAAGTTTTGAAAGATTTTGCAAAAAAATATTATTCTGTGACATTAAGCGACCCTCTGAAGATAGGGTTACTTGCCTTGGTTATCCCGGCCTGGTTTTGGGTGATTTTTCTAATGACTTCTTTTCCGGATGTTTTAAAAGTAGACATCCCTTCCGGTCGAATAGCCAATTATCTAACCTACCCCTCTGCGGCCTTATGCGTGTTTGGTCTTTTTCTGCTGCTAAAACCGATAATTAAAAAGTTGGACCCTAAGGCTTCTGTTTTATTTTTTGCTTTAATTATTTCTACCGGCTATATTTCCGGCTCGACCGATATTTCCGAATGGTACCCGGAGGATAGTAAAAAAAATGCCAAAATGTATGCAGAAACCTTACGAGCCTCCAGGTATTTAGCCGAAAAGACCACTTCCGAAGAGGTTATCCTTAAAGATCACGTTCATCTACCTGCAGACTCTTGGGTAAAAGTTTTTCTAATGAGGGGTTATGAGAAGCCTCTCTCCAGAGCTTTGTTAAAAAGATATGACGACCCGGTCAAAGACAGGGAAACCTGCACTCGCGATATGATTTCAATTCCCGATTCGGAAATAGGAAAATCTTGCTATGAAGAAACCGGGGTTGAATATATTATCCTCCGCAACGGTTATGACACGCAGCAATTCCAAAAATCGGAAAATTTCTCTATGATTTACACCAGTGAAAACGTGGTTATTTATCAAAGATTTGTAAGATAATTTTTATGAAAAAAGTTTATTTTTATCTTTTGCTGGGAGGGATATTGCTAATCAGCAGCTCCCTGCTCTTTTGGCAAGAAAAGCAACAGCGCAAAGAAGCCGGAGAAAAATACACTGTTGCCGCTTTTTCCCACACAGAAAACGTCTTCTATATTAAAAAACAAAATAACGAAAAAGTTTTTGATTTTTTTATTGAGAACACCTTTCAAAAAACTCAGAATTACAAAACGGCTTTTTTTGTTAATCAAGAAAAAATAGGTGAAAGAGAGATAGAAATAAACTCCGGCTCAGAAAAAATTGTAAGCCTATCTCCGGAAACAATTGAAAAAATAACTCAATTTTCAGAGTCTTCACTTAAATACAAAGTGGAAATTTCTTATGAAAACAAAAAGTCTACCATAAGCAAGAAAATTGATTTAATCAAGTAATCATTTGCCAGCAAACACTGGCCTAAATTAATCTTGGCGCTTTAAATTAAAAAATCCAATGAAAAATATTCTACTTTTCACTCGTCCCTTAAGCCCTCCCTGGGACGAAGCCTCCAAAAATTTAGCTTACGAAATAGCCTTCAATAGCCAAAAAAAAAATTTGCGCTTTGAGGTTTTAACTACCCAAAACTCAGCCGGCTACGAAAAGACGCTGCCCGACAAAATAATCCAAAGGAAAATTTACTCCAAAAACCGCTTCGACGGATATGAGAAAATTCGTTTAATACTTTATTTTTTATTGGGAAAAAAATCTTTCCAAATAATTCACTTTTTATTCACTCCCCGCCTCTTAACCTCTTTTATTATAAGATCTCGATTAACTCTCACCTCTTCAAAGACGATCCAAACCATTGCAACTATTCCTGATAAAAATTTACAAAACAAAAGCAAGTTAAAAAAAATTCTTTTTGCTGATAAAATAGTAGCTCAATCTGACTACACTCTTAAAAAAATCCAAGAGAAGGGGTTTGGGAACGTAGAACTTATTTATCCCGGAATAAATATGAAAAAGTTTTTCCCAAAGAATAAACTCAAAAAAGTTTTAAAGGAAATGAAATTAAATCAAAATAATTTCGTAGTCCTATTTGCCGGAGAATACACCCGATTGAGGGCTATTGATGATATAATTAAAGCCGCGGAGATAATTTTTGAAAACGGTCAAAACAAAGATATTAAACTTATTTTGGCTTGCCGAATTAAATCATCTCAAGACAAGGGGAAAAAAGAGGAAATAATTCAGCAAGTTAAACAGAAGAGCTTCTCTAAACAAATTCTTTTCAAAGAAACTGTTGAGAACATGGCCGACCTTTACAATTTGTCAGATGTTAATATTTTTCCGGTTAGAGAGATGGCCGGAAAGTTTGATATCCCCCTGGCCATAGTGGAAGCTATGGCCTGCAAAAAACCGGTAATTATTTCCGATATTCCGGTTTTGCAAGAATTTATCAAAAATGAAAAAAACGGCTTAATCACGCCCAAGGCCAACCCCGAAAAATTAGCTGAAAACATTTTAAAACTTAAGCGAAACAGCAAATTGAGGGAAAAAATTTCTCAAGCCGGTTTTAATTTTGTTAGAAAAAACTTTGACATAGAAAAAAACATTAAAAAATATCACAAGCTTTATCAAGAGATGGTTAAGGATAACTAATTAAGCAAATTTTATGTATAAAATAATTCCGGAATCCCAACACAAACAAATAATGCACCCCTCCAACCAAGAGGCTGTTTCCACTATTTTTCATGTAGCCGATGAATTAATGCCGGGAGATGATAGCTACAAAAAATTAGCCTCCATAGCCGAAGATCCGCATATTTTTCACCACATAGCCGCCTTAACCGACATCCACTCCAAGCCCGGCAGAAAAAATCCTACCGGCTCCGTAGTGGCAACTCGAGGTGCCATTATGCCTCAATTAAATGACTCCGCCCCCAATTGCGGAATGAGAATGATAAAAACTCCCTTCTTCAAAGGGGACTTGAGTGAAGAAGACATTGACAATCTATTTCAAGAGCTTACTCGAGTCATTCCCACTAAAACTTACCTGGGAAGCTTATTGTCCCATAGAACTATTTTAGATATATCTTCCCGCGGAGTAGAACCTTTATTGGAAAAATTCGGCAAAAGCAAAAAAGAATTAGAAAACACTATGCTCCGCGGCAATATGTTTGAAGAAGAAAAAATTACTGATAAAGACTTAATAGAATCCCTCCCCAAACTTTTCTTTAAAATAGCTCAAGCCCGATTGGGAATTTTGGGAGCGGCCGGCAATCATTTTCTTGATCTCTTACTAACAGAAGATATCATAGATCAAGAAACCGCAGATAAACTGGGAGTAAAAAAGAACCAATACATCCTCTTGATGCACACCGGATCCGGCATGTTCGGCCAATATGCCAGTTATTTTTATATGCCTAAAAAGAAGGAGCATTTGAGTCAAAAAATGGTTTATGAATTTGCCAGAAGGACATTCCTTAAAAATAGCATCAAGTGGCACAAAACCCTTAAAAAAGAACTTCCTCAATACGAAGATAAATCTGATTTCTTCCCCATTCCTGATAACTCTCAACTGCAGAAGCATTTTTTAATAGCTCATAAGGCCGCAGCCAATCACGGCTTTGCCAATAGAGCTTTACTGCAAATAAAAATAGAAGGGGCTATTGAAAGAATATTGGGCAAAAAAACCGAATTACCTATAGTTTATGACATGAGCCATATTTCTATAATGAAAGAGAATCATTTTAATCATGATGTTTGGGTTCACAGAAACGGCTCCGTAAGAGCCTTCGGACCCGAGCGAATGAAGGGAATCAAACTCTACGAAGAAACCGGAGAACCTATTTTTGTTCCTTCTTCAATGAGCACTCCGGCTTATTTGGGCGTTGCCACCAATGAGAACCAAAGCACCTTCTTTTCAGCTCCTCACGGCACAGGAAAGTCCAAAGAAAAAACTTCCCCTGTTCCCCGCTCTCGAAAAGATTTATTGCAAAAAATGGAAGAAAGAAAGATTAGACTTTATAACGGGACATCCAAAGGAATCATTCAGCAAGATGCCTCTCACTATAAAAACATAGAACCGGCTATTGAGGGGATGAAGGCTAACGGAGTAATGAAGCCGGTGGCTAAAATGAATCCGGTTGCAGTTTTAATGGCTTAAGGATAAAAAAATAAGCCGATTATAACATCAATCTTTTAAAAAACTATAAAAAATAGCTTTTATTTGTCTATGAAATTAATAACTATATCCGGACTGGACGGATCCGGAAAATCCACTCAATTGAATCTCCTTAAAAAAAATCTTGCCAAAAAAGGCTTTAAAATAAAAAGTTTTCATATGATTTCTTTTTCTATTGCCAACAAGATTCTTAAATCAAAAAAGAGGAACTCCTCCCGCGGAAAAAAAGCTCAGACAACCGCTAGTAAAAAGGCTATTTTCTTAAGAAAAACGGCTTTAATAATAGATGTTTTCCGATTTCGTCATTTTTATTTAATGAATAACTATCGTAATAAATATGATTTCATTCTAACTGACAGATATTTTTATGACCAAATAGTTAATATCAAATTTTTGGAAAAAGATAAGAACTTCCAAAAAATCCCTTTCTGGCAAAAAATTGCAGAAAAATACGCGATTATTCCTCATTACGGATTTTACTTAAAAATAAACCCGGAAAAAATTCTAAAAAGGGAAAGAGGCGTAGAGCAAGGAGCCGATTACTTGTATCAAAAAAATATTATTTTAAAACATTTTGCTAACAGATGGAAACTAAGCTTAATTGAAGCTGAATTGTCTAAAGAAAAAATCCATCAAAAAATTATCAAGCTTATTCCTAAAAATAACTCTTAAATCTTATTATGTCCGCCTTAATCAAAGCCTCTCTCTGGTTATCCCTGTCTGAATTAGCTTTTAATTTATCCGGTTATGTAATCCACGCTTTAATGGGGCGCATTTTGGACGCCGAGGGTTATGGGAGATTTAGCTTAGTGGTGACCTTTACTACGATGATTATTATTTTAATCGGGCGGGGGTTGCCTATTTCTATGAGTAAATATCTGGGAGAAGCCACCCAAGACAAAACTAATCATTTTTTCAAAATAAAGAAAAATGCTTTCTTTTTGCAAATGATAGTCGTCATTGCTGTGACTTCGCTGTATTTCTTTTTGGCTCCCGTCTTCGCAAAACTCCTCAACGACCCAAGCCTAACCACTCTTTTTCAAATTTCTTCTTTGATTATACCGGGATTTGCCTTGGCCAGTTTTTATTCTTACTATTTTACCGGTATTCAAAGTTTTGGCAAAAAATCTTTTTTAAAATTTTTCCGTTCCGTGGCTAAAATCGTCTTCATCGTCGGATTGGGATATTATTTTAAAGTGGCCGGAGCTTTAATCGGTCAAGCCTTGGCTCCTTTCAGCGTTTATTTACTGGGATACTTTCTGGATCCTTTCACTAAAGCCAAGTGCCGTAAAAAACCTCGCTTCCAAAACCCTCCCCTGGAAAAAGATCTGATAAAAAAAATGGCTCATTTTGCCTGGCCAATCGTTTTATTTATGCTTTTTTATGAATTCATGATTTCTCTAAATCTTTATTTTGTTAAAGCTATGCTACAAGAAGACGCTTTAACCGGAATTTATAACGCCGCCATAACGGTAAGTAGAATTCCCTACTATTTATTCTTTTTTATGACAGTTATTCTCTTGCCCAAAATATCAGAATCCACAAGTCAAGGTATTAAAGAAAAAACTCAAAATTTACTTCAAAAAGCTTTTAGATACTTATTTATAGGATTATTCCCAACCGTGGCCATCCTCCACCTGTTCTCCGACTCGGCAATAAGATTTTTTTATGGTAGCGGCTATTCAGCCGGCGGACCGATTATGAGTATTTTAATTTTCGGTTTCGGCTTTTTGACTGTTTTTTATGTCTTGACTTTTGTTTTAAACGGAGCCGGATTAAATAAATTTCCAATGTATATTTCTATTATAGGGGCGCTCTTAAACGCCGGTTTAAATTATTTTTTAATAAAACAATTCGGACTAATCGGGTCCGCTTTAGCTACTACCGTTACCTCAGCTATCATTCTCTTGGCCGCTCTTGTTTATTCTAATCTCAAAATTGTCAGTTTTATCAATGTTTTTCTTCTTGCCAAGTGCTTAGCCGCCAGCTTAATTATTTACCAAGTCGGTTTATTCCTAACTCAAGGCAGATATATTTTTATAGCATGGTCACTTCTTTTAATGTCTTTCTACATACTTTTAATGATAGCCTTCAGGGAAATTAATAAGAAAGATTTTGCTTATTTAGCCCAATTTTTTAGCAAGAGTAAATAAGGCATTGTTTTTTATTAAAATTAAATGTAAAATATAAGGCAAAGTAGCAAGTAACACTAATTTTATGCAAAACAAATTGAGCAGTGTTTTTATCTTTATTTTAATGGGTGTTGTTTTATGGGCTTCTTATTTGATTTTCAAGCCTTTCTTGGTGGCCTTATTTTTAGCTTTTGTTTTGTTCACCCTCTTTCGAAAAACTTACAAAAAGGTGAGCAGGAAAATGAATAATAGGAAAAGTTTGGCCTCCCTGTTTATGTGTTCGCTGATTGTTCTTATAATTATCTTGCCCTTTATGGGAACCTTGAGTTTAGCGGTAGCTGAAGCCAATAAAATAATTCGAGATTTTCAAGGAAAAGAAGTAAAAATAGACTCTTCTTTTCTTGATAAAGTTCCTTTTTTAGAAAATTCAGGGATTCTGCCTTCCAAAATTAATTATGAAAATTTAGTAAACTCCTCCCAAATTGCCGCCGGAGCCAAAAACGCGGGGGGATTCGTATTTGGCGTTATCAAAAGTGCCTATGAAAGCACTAGTAACTTCTTATTTATGATAGCGGTAATGTTCTTTTCTTTATATTACTTCTTTAAAGATGGCGATGCTCTTTTAAGAAAGATAAAACAACTCAGCCCCCTATCCGACAAACAAGAAGACAAACTTTTAAAAAGATTCGAAGTCATCTCCAAGGCCACCATTAATGGCACTTTAATAATAGCCCTAATCCAAGGTTTTCTAATGGGCGTAACTTTCTGGATAGTTGGAGTATCCGCTCCGGTTCTGTTGGGGATAATAACTGTAATTATTTCCATCATTCCTCTCCTGGGAGCTGTTCTAGTTTGGCTTCCCGTTGGTTTAATTACACTCCTTCTTGGAAACATCTGGCAAGCAATAGTAATTTTTGCTATAGGAGCCATAATTGTTAGCAGTGTGGACAATATTTTAAGACCTAAATTGGTCGAGGGACAGTCCAGTCTTCATCCCTTGCTAGTTTTTTTGGCTACCTTGGGCGGAATAGCTTTGTTCGGACCAATGGGTTTTATTATAGGCCCGGTTATCATTTCTTTAGCCCTGGCCTTCTTGGAAATATATCAGGAGCAGTTCAAAGAAGAACTAGAAGTGTGTAATAATTCAAAATAAAAAATGGAGGTTAGCTATCTATATATATTTATACCCATTTTTGTTGGCGGAATAACTCAGGTTACCAAATTTTCTATTTATTCTTGGAAATATGGACTTAATTGGAGTTATTTTTTCACTCACGGCCATATGCCGTCTACTCACAGCGCCTTCGTAACCTCTTTAATATTCTCCACCGGTCACTTGGCCGGCTATGACAGCGCCGCTTTTTTGATCGCTTTCTCCTTAGGTATTATTATCATAGATGACGCCTTAAGACTTCGGATGTATTTAGGAGACCAAGGACGCTATTTGAATATGTTAATAGAAAATTTAAAGATGAGTCCGAATAAATATCCTCGCCTTAAAGAGCGAATCGGACACAGGTCTTCGGAGGTCATAGTGGGAATAATTTACGGATTTGTGTTGGCTTATTTTTTTATTTTTATTTTTGAAACTTTTAATTGGATTTAAAAGATTCATTACTTTTTCAGCTCTTTGGATAATTTTATGAATAAATTTTTTCCTCATTCATTCTTAAATAAATTGTATCTGTCATAAAATCCCTGCATGCCGCCAGGCAGGCAAAATCCGACTAATTAAATCATCCGCTAATTAAGTTTTTCTCAAAATCCAGTTATAATTCCTTCTGTTTATTTCTTGATCCCAATTGGCTATTTAAATGAACAATCATTTAGTAATTGATTCGTCATTTAGGCGGGTTTGTCCCGGTGGAACAGTCTTGCTTCGCAAGAGTTCCACCGGGTGAACATTTGTCATTAGAGTTATCGACTTTGCTAAATTGAAATCATTTTATTGAAAACAGTTCCTCATTGTATTTACCCGCAGAATTATCCGAAGAACCACTTTCTTAAAAATCCCTCGCCATACCGGCTCAGCTTAAAAAAATTAAAAACCCGTTTTCTTTTTCAGATAACGGGTTTTAAAGTTAAAATCTACCTTCCGCCCTTTTTATTAAGAGCTTCGCAACGAAAACAAACTCCTCTTTTTTTATCTTTTTCCGTTATTAAAGGAGTAACCTTGCACTGCTTGCACCAACCGCGACTCTTTTGCATAATTCTTTCATAAGAATTCATAAGCCCCCCCTTTTCTTTCTTGATGTTTTATGCAAAATAAAAGCCATCCTTCGAGGATGGCTTGTTTGAAAAATAAAGAACTTTACACACAACAAGCCAGCCGAGATAACTCGGCCAACAACAATTCGAGTTGTTTAGTTGCCTGTTGCATTGCTTAATTTTAATAAAAAAATTTTAAGAGGCGTGTAAATTAATTTCTTCTTTAATAGCTATCTTAGCCTGTAGTATTCTTTCGAAATGATTCTTGGCTTGATCCTCCAGCCCCTTCTCCAATGCTTCCCTGGCTTTTTCTCTGGCATCTTCCAAAACTTGATTACAAAAACGCAACTTTTCCATAAAATTAGAATAACCGGTGGAATTACCGGGATCATCCAGAGCAATAAAATCTCTTCTGATGTCAAACCCCCTTAAGGATTCCTTGTATCGATTTCTATCGATTACTCCCAATTGATGAAGGCCTTTAACGGCTCCTCTGTAATTTCGAGTTCCCAGCGTGGCGTCCAATAGCCTCTTCATAAGTTTTGACTTAACCTTAAAATGAAAACCGTTTTGCATAAAAACCTCCAATGCAGTTTAATAAAGCTACGCCTCTTGAAAGAACAAAAAGCCAGTCTCCAATGACCGGCTTTGACTTGTTTGAAACTACTTTTTCAAACAAGTCAAAGCCGACTACCCGACCCAAGTAACAAGTCCACTTTTAGTTCTGTTTTAATTTGATAAAAAGCCATATAAAATTCTTTTAGTTTATTTGAAAATAATTTCAGCTTATATCACTTTCACATTTAATCCGCTAAAATAAAATTACTATTTTTTCAAAAAAATGTCAAACATTGAAAAATCTATTTGACAAAAAAAATCTTTTGTGAAAGAATATGAGTAGGATAAATCCAATACAAAAAGTCGATTTTATTGGTTTTTCCGGATTAATTTTTTAATTTGCACCCAAATATGCAAGGAGTTATTGAAAAACTGACCGACAAAGGGTTTGGCTTCATTAAACATGAAGACGAGGAAAAAGGAATCTTTTTCCATGCCAGCGCTTTGGTCGAAGGTCTTACTTTTGAAGATCTTCAAGAAGGCGATACCGTCAGTTTTGAATTAACCGACACTCCCAGAGGCAAAAATGCTGTTGATGTTTCCAAAGTTGATTAGTCAAAAGTTTTCTGGATAGAAGAAGTTGTCCTTAAAAACTCCCTTTTTTAAGGGAGTTTTTGTTTTTTTAAAAATCTTCAGCAAATCTCCGGTCCTTGAAACAGTTCCATTTAACAAATTAACAAAGTACTCAAAGCATGACGTATTTATTTTAACAAATTGGCAAAAAATATTCAGTCTTGCAATTCCCGGAGAGTATTTTCAGAAACGGTCTTTTTCAAAACTATTTAGAACTTCCTTCACTGCTCTTTTATCATTCCAAGAAAGTTTTTTCCCTTTTATCATCATATTCTGCTCAGCCCCTTTACCGGTAATTAAAACGGTATCTCCCTTTCTCGCCAATGAAACAGCTTTCCGAATAGCTTCTTTTCTGTCCATTATTACCCAAAAATTTTCGTTCTCCTTTTTGTTTTTTATGCCTTTTTTAATTTCTCTTATAATTCTTTTCGGGTCTTCATTATAGGGGTCTTCGTTGGTAAGAATTATCATATCAGCAAATTTAGAAGCTATTTCTCCCATTATAGGACGCTTTCCCCTGTCCCTGTCTCCGCAACTACCAAAAACCCAAATAATTTTTTGCAAGTCTTTTGTGGAATCCCTTAGGGTACTTCCCAGCTTTTCCATCGAATCCGGGGTCAAAGCATAATCGATAATAACATTCAACCCTCTCTTATTAGCCACAGACTCCATTCTTCCCGAAACTAAGTTGATTTTGTTTAAAGCTTGGGCGGAGGTTTCCAGTTTAACTCCTCGAGATTTTGCAACAGCTATTGAAGCTAAAGCGTTCTCCACATTAACTTCCCCGGGTAAATTCAAATTAAAAGTCACTCCTCCCAAGATAAATTCAGAACTATTCATTTTCAGGTTTATTTTTTCCGGAAAAAGAAATTCTTCGTAAAAGTCTAATTTATCATTTTTGTTTTCCTTAATTCCATATAAATAATACTGCATATTTTTAAAGATAAAACTCTGAAAATAAGACAAATCGTTGTTTAAAACGCCTTGGTTAATTTTTCTTTTTCTGTTATTGGAGGTCATTTTGAATAATTTTGCCTTGGCTTTAGCATAATTTTCCATAGTGTGATGATAATCCAAATGCTCTCTGGTGATATTGGTTATCACCGCTTCATCCACAAAAGTCCCCCAAATTCTATTCTGATCAAGAGAGTGGGAGGAAACTTCCAATACCAAATACTGGCATTTTTCTTTTACTGCTTTCTTAATAAATGATTGAACACTCCAAGCTGATCTGGTGGTGAACTTAGTGTCATTTGCCCACTCTTTATTTCCAACTTTAAAATTTATAGTGGAACTCATCGCAACTTTTCGCCCGGATTCTTCCAAGATTCTGGTTATCATTTGAACGGTAGTTGTTTTACCGTTGGTTCCGGTAACCCCAATTACGAAAATATCCCTGGATGGAAAGCCAAAATAAACATTAGCAAAAAAGGCTTTAATTAAATGATAGATGTTTTTAATTTTTTGGATAAATCTCTTAGTTTCCATAAGTAGAACTTATAATTTTAATTAAAACATCAAAAGATTTTTTTAACTTTGCGAAGCAATTTGTAAAGAAAGTATTTTTTTTTGTTGAAAATAAAATCATAACATCCCGGAAATTCAATCGGTTTTTCATGAGGACAAAACCCTCTCTTAAATTTAGTTATCCCATTCCAATTCTCCTTGTTTGAATTTACAGCAGTTCCTCCTAAGTCATATTTCTTCATTTTCATTCTCTTGGCTATTTCAATAGCGCGCCATTGGAGTCCGTAATTAGCCATTAGATTTCGATGAGAATCAGAAGAAGCCCCATGCAAATAGGTAGCTACCCCGCCATAAAAACTTACGATAATTCCTCCTACCATATCTTTTTTGGAATAAGCCGTAAGCAATTTAATTTTATCCGAAGGTATGGTTCTAAGCATTTCTCGATAATACTCTTTGGGATAAATTTTTATTTTATCCCTATTTGAAGTCTCTTTTAAAATTCTCCAAAAACCCTCAAAATCGTCTTTACTAAAACTCTCTTTGATTACAACCTCTTTTTTTTGACTCAAGCGAATATTGTAGCGGGTTTTAGATTTCATTTCTTTCAAAATTTGATTCAGGTCCTTATTTAAATCTATCACCAAAGTCTCTTCCGGCTCATGATTTTTGGGCGCCCTTACTGCTTTGGAAAAAATTTCTTTTTTAACAAAACTTATAAATTCCTTATCCTGAGGCTCCAATCTCAGCCAGCCAACCTTGTTTTTGCGAGCTTTATTAAAAATTTCTCCCAGATTTGATTGCATTTCTCCTTTCCTCCCCACAGGGCCCCGAGGACAAAACCAGTAATTTCCCACTAAGGGCAAAGAATGCTCAACAAACAAGCCGTTAAAGCCCCTTCTTCTCCAATGAAAAACCTTTTTTCCCGTTTTGGAAATAAATTCTTTCCAATAAACAGATTGCAAAAAACCTCCGTCCTTGGTGTTTTCAGCTAAAAATTCTTCTTGTTCTTTCATATATTTATTTTTTCATTGATTTAAGCGCCATTTTTATTTTCTCGGAAACATCTCCATTTTCCTTTGAAACAGCCTTAGCGGCCTCCCTAGCCTCAGTCGTGCTATAACCCATTGCCATCAAGGCTTCTAACACTTCCTGCTCTCCACGAGATTCTTGTTGGACGCTGTCCGGCAAATCTTCTATCTTATTCTGTAGCTCCAGCACCACTCTTTCGGCAGTTTTTTTTCCCACTCCGGAAACCCTGGTTAAAATGGATACGTCTTGATTAATTATGGCCGTTTTGATTGCGTTGGGAGAAGCTATGTTAAGAATGGATAAGCCCGCCTTGGGGCCTATGCCGGAAACTGAAATCAACAACTCAAAAATCTCCAATTCTTCCCAAGATAAAAAGCCAAATAAAGCCAATTGATCTTCGCGAACATAAGTATAAGTAAAAATCTCCGCCTCCGTTCCGGCAGAAACTTTCCCCAAGCTCATCTCGCTTAATTGCACTTTATAACCAACCCCTTTGACATCCACTACTGCATAACCATTCCTTATATAATCTACGCTGCCCTTTAGTTTTCCTATCATAATAATATTCTTCAAAAATTAACTCGCCTTGGATCGCCTTAATTTTAACATTATCTTTACAAAAATTCCAATCTATGATAAAGTTCTTGTTAGTAATAAATAAATCGATTTTTTCTTTTTAATACTTTTCTATTCTATAGACTGAATTAAAAAGCGAATAACGTTAATCTAATAATTTTATTAAATTCTTATCTTAATTAATTATGCCAATTTTAAAATCTGCCAAAAAATACGTTAAGGTTACCCGCAAGAAAACCGCCGAGAATAGAAAGCGAAAACTGGATATGAAAAAAGCTATTAGAGAGCTTAATGATTTAATCAAGGAAGGAAAAAAAGAAGAAGCCGAAAAGTCTTTTATTAAGGCTCAAAAGTTTATAGACAAAGCCGTAAAAAAGGGTGTTATCAAAAAAAATACCGGATCTAGAAAAAAATCCTCTTTAATAAAGAAAATTAAAAAGCTGGGATAGTTTTATAACTGCAAATTTATTAGAAACTGTTTCGGCAAAACAAATAAAACCCCGCCTGAGGCGGGGTTTTTATGATTATTGGCAAATTTCGACAGTAACTTATTCCAAATCTTTTCTGTAACCGGTTCCTGCCGGAATCAATTTTCCAATAATAATATTTTCCTTCAATCCCCTTAAATGGTCTCTCTTCCCTTGAATAGAAGCGTCAATCAAAACCTTGGCTGTTTCTTGGAAGGAGGCGGCAGACAAAAAGCTGTCAGTGGATAAGGCCACTTTGGATATTCCCATCACTAACCTCTCTCCCTGGGCTTCTTTTAGTCCCCCTTCTTTGGCTCTTTGATTAATTTCTTCAAATTTTTCTAATTCCACGACATCTCCATCAAGCAGTTCAGTTTCCCCGGAATCCGAAACTTTTATTCGGGAAAGCATTCTTCTTATTATTATCTCCAGATGCTTGTCATTAATGCCCTCTCCTTGAGTTTGATAAATCTCTTGCACCTCCTGAATAACATAGCGATGCAAAGCGTCCCTTCCGCTAATCTTAAATACCTTCTTTAAATTCAAATGCCCTTCTGAGAGAACTTGGCCCGTAACAACCTTATCGCCTTTCTGAACTTTGGCATTGATAACCGAAGGAATAACATACTCCTTAGTGTTATCTTTGCTCTTTCTGCCTCTTCCCTGGGAGGCCTTTTCCACTTTAATAATTTTCTGCTTATCATTCTCCTTCACGTCCACTACTCTTCCGTCAAATTCGGCAATAATTCCTTCGGTTTTGGGGTTCCTATTTTCAAAAATTTCCTCCACTCTGGGCAAACCTTGCGTAATATCTGTTCCGGCCAATCCTCCTATGTGGAAAGTTCTCATTGTCAACTGAGTTCCCGGCTCTCCAATTGCTTGAGCGGCTACTGTACCAACTGCTTCACCCATTTTAACTAAATCATTTCTACCAAGATCCATACCATAACATTTCCTGCAAACTCCTCTGGAAGTTTTACAAGTTACCAAGTTTCTAATCTTTACCTTTTCAATCTTACTATCTTCAATTTGCTGTGCTTGCTTATGAGTTACAATCTCTCCCTTTTTAGCTAAAGTCTTTCCTGTTTCGGGATTTTTGATATCCTCCACGGGAACCCTTCCGACCACTCTGGAAGCAAAGCTTTGTCCGATGTTTTCAGCATCTTCAAAGTATATGTAAGCGCCCTCCGTATCTCCGCAATCATCCTCTTTAATAATAATATCTTGAGAGACGTCCACCAATCTCCTGGTAAGATAACCGGCTGTGGCTGTCCTTAGAGCGGTATCGGCCATACCTTTTCTGGCTCCGTGAGTGGCAATAAAATACTCCAAAACATTGAATCCCGCCTTAAGGGAGCCTTTAATGGGAAGTTCGATAGTTTCTCCGGTGGGACCGGCAACCAGACCTTTCATTCCAGCCATCTGAACAACCACTGACTCCGAACCCCTGGCCTTAGAATTAATCATAGAAGCAATAGGCCCTTTCGGGTCTATCATTTTTGTTACCTCTTCTCCGATTTGATTTTTAGTCTCATTCCAAATTTCAATAATTTTAATTTTTCTCTCGTCTTCAGTTAAAAGGCCCATATCATATTGCTCATTGATTTCTTCAACCCTTTCTTCAGCTTCTTTTATTATTCCCTCCTTCTTTTCAGGTATATAGATATCCTCGATACCCAAACTTATTCCGGAATAAGTCACATATTGAAATCCCAAATTTTTTAACTGATCCAAGAACTCGACGGTTTTATCAATACCTTCAGACTGTAGAAAATCAGCGATGAGCTTCTTTAGTTTTCCTTTGTCTAAAGCTTCACAGACATACTTCAAATTCTCCGGCAAAATATCATTTAGCAAAGCTTGCCCGGCTGTAATTTCTAATTTATTACCACTCTCTTCATAAAGAAGCACCTTGGCTTTTAAATCTATGATTCCAAATTGGTAAGCTTGAATAATTTCTTCAATGGAAGAGAAATACTTTCCTTCCCCCTTTAAGCCATCTTCGGGCATAGTCAAGTAATAAACTCCCAAAACTATATCCTGGGAAGGATTAGTAATAGGATCACCACTGGAGGGTTTTAATAAATTCTTGCTGGAAAGCATAATTTCAGCGCACTCCTGTCTGGCCTTTTTGGTCAAAGGAACATGAACCGCCATTTGATCTCCGTCAAAATCAGCATTAAAAGCAGCGCAAACCAAAGGGTGAATCTGGATAGCCTTTCCCTCTATCAATCTTGGTTTAAAAGCTTGAATAGAAAGCCTGTGCAAAGTAGGGGCCCTATTTAAAAGAACATACTGCTCGTCAATGATTTTTTCCAACATAGCATAGGCTTCCTCGGCTTCTCCATCTACCATCCTGCCGGCGGTTCTAACATTATGAGCATATTCTTTTTCAATAAGCTTGTTGATAATAAAAGGTTTGAAAAGCTCCAATGCCATCTTTTTAGGAATTCCGCACTCATCAAGTTTCAAGCTGGGCCCGATAATAATAACGCTTCTGCCGGAATAATCCACTCTTTTTCCTAAAAGATTTTGCCTAAACCTTCCCTGTTTTCCCTTGAGCATGTCCGCCACTGATTTTAGAGCTCTGCTCTGACCGGTGGAGGCGGCCACTCTGGTTTGGCTTCTGCGAGCATCATTGTCTATCAAAGCGTCCACAGCCTCCTGAAGCATTCTCTTTTCATTTCTCTGGATAACCTCGGGCGCTCCCAGTTCCACCAATTTCTTCAATCTGTTGTTGCGATTAATAATTCGCCTATATAGATCATTTAAATCCGAAGTGGCAAATCTGCCCCCATCCAATTGAACCATCGGCCTTAAATCCGGCGGCATAACGGGAATAACCTTCAACATCATCCATTCCGGTCTTAACCCGGCCATTTTTAATCCCTTAAGTAACCGGAGTTTTTTAATAAGTTTTTTCTGATCAACGACCTTTTCTCCATTCAACTCTTTTTCCGTAGCATCTATTTCTTTATCTAAATCGATTTCCGACAATAGTTTTTCGATTGCCTCAGCTCCAATAGAGGCCTCAAACACTTGGCCAAATTTTCTGGATAAGTTATAATATTCCACTTCCGTCAAAATCTGTTTTTTGCTTAAACTTTTGATTTCATCCTTGGTTTGCTTAAAAACTTTCTTGAGTTGTTGCTGTTCTTTTTTAGTCTTGGCTGACTTAACTTGTTGTTTTAAATCGGCATCAAGGCTTTTAATGGTTTCTTTTCTGGCTTCTTCGTCAATATTAGTGACTATGTAACCGGCAAAATAAACAACTCTTTCCAAAGATTGAGGAGTGAGATTTAAAGCCAGCCCCACCTTGGATGGAATGCCTTTTAAAAACCAAATATGAGATACAGGCGCTGCCAATTTGATATGACCCATCCTCTCTCTTCTAACAATAGATCTGGTAACTTCAACTCCGCACTTATCGCACACCACGCCCTTATACCTAATTTTCTTGTATTTGCCACAATAACATTCCCAGTCCTTGGAAGGACCGAAAATTTTCTCGCAAAAAAGACCGTCTTTCTCATATCTCTGGGTTCTGTAATTTATAGTTTCCGGTCTGATTACCTCGCCGCAAGACCACTCCAATATATTTTCGGGCGAAGCCAACTTAAGTTGAACTAAATCAAAATCGGAAATTTTTGTAATCTTGTTGTCAGCCATTGCTTTAAAATTATATTATTATTGATCAAAAGCTTTTAAATTTTTCAATAAAAAAGCCTTTTAAAAAATTAACTAAGACGCTTAATTGTTATTTTCTTTTTTCAGCAATCTAACATCCAGCGCCAAAGCTTTAAGCTCATTTAAAAGCACATGGAAGGAGGCCGGAATATTGGGGGGATTTATAACTTCTCCTTTAATAATAGATTCATAAGCGTTAGATCTTCCCAAAACGTCGTCAGATTTAATTGTGAGCATCTCCTGAAGAGTATAAGCTGCTCCATGACCCTCCAAGGCCCAAACTTCCATTTCTCCGAATCGCTGACCTCCAAACTGAGCCTTTCCTCCGAGAGGCTGCTGAGTTATCAAGGAATAAGGTCCGATAGATCTCATATGGATTTTGTCATCCACTAAGTGATTTAGCTTTAGTATATACATATAGCCCACTGTAGTTTCTTGATCGAAATATTCCCCGGTTTTTCCGTCAATTAGCTTAGTCTTTCCATGAAGAGGAAGCCCCGCTTTTTCTAATTCGCCTCTAATTTCTTCCTTGGTAACTCCATTTAACGCCGGAGAGGCTGCATTATAGCCTAACTTGGAAGCCGCCCAACCCAAATGCGTTTCCATAATCTGACCCAGATTCATACGAGAAGGAACACCCAAAGGAGTTAGAATTAATTCAGCTGGAGTTCCATCCGGCAAAAAGGGCATATCTTCTTCAGCGGCTATTTTGGAAATAACACCTTTGTTACCATGCCTTCCGGCTAATTTATCTCCTACGGAAATTTTTCTTAATTGAGCGATGGAAATTTGAATCTGCTCAATAACCCCGGCCGGAAGCTTGTCTCCTTTCTCCCTGGAAAAAACTTTTATATCCACGACTTTTCCGCTTTCTCCATGAGGAAGATACAAAGAAGTATCCTTAACATCTCTTGACTTTTCGCCAAAAACAGCCCTCAAAAGTCTTTCTTCAGCTGTAAGATCCCCTTCTCCCTTAAGAGTTACTTTTCCCACTAAAATATCTCCGGAGGAAACTTCCGCGCCAATTCTAATAACTCCTGTTTCATCTAAATTTTTGAGTCTATCCTCTCCAATGTTAGGTATGTCTCTGGTTACAACTTCCGGACCAAGTTTGGTATCTCTAACATCAACTTTGAAATCTTCAATATGGATAGAGCTAAACCTGTCATCACTAACCAATTTCTTGGATATAATAATAGCATCTTCATAATTATACCCCTCCCAAGGCATAATAGCCGTTAAAATATTCTGGCCCAGCGCCAATTCTCCCTTCTCCGTAGAAGCTCCATCCGCCAAAAGATCTCCTTTTTTAATTTTTTGACCTTTGTCAACTCTTGGAATTTGGTTCATACAGGAAAAACCATTGGACTTGGCAAAATTTTGCAGCCAATAGGTCACTCTTTTAGCCCCTTTACCTGAATTACTTTTTTTAATTATTACCCGACTGGCATCCACTTCCGCTACTTCTCCGTCTTCTTGGGCCAAAATAGCTTGGCCGGAATCGGCAGCCGCCTTGTCTTCCAAGCCGGTTCCCACCAAAGGAGCCTCCGGTTTCACGCAAGAAACCGCCTGACGTTGCATATTAGAGCCCATTAAAGCTCTGTTGGCATCATCATGTTCCAAAAATGGAATTAAAGCCGTAGCTACGGAAATAAATTGTTTGGAGGATACGTCCACATAGTCAACTTCTTCCAAGTCGGCCGTTTGAGGCTCACCTTTATATCTAACATCTGCAACTTCATCCAATAAATTATCAAAATCATCAGCTTTGATTCCGGCATGGGCAATGCGAAAATTTTCTTCTCTAAAAGCATCTAAATATTCTACTTTCCCGGAAATAAAAGCATTTACCTCTATTTCATCTTGGGAGGCGTTTTTAATTTTATCAGCTTCTTTTTTGGAAACAACCTCACCCTTGGAGCATAAAATATTCCCGTTTTTATCTTTTATATCAACTTTGGGAATTCTTCCGATCCACTCTTCCCGGGGAGCATCCTTGCTCAACTTTCTTAAGACCGGTCTATAAGGAGTTTCTATAAATCCATAAGGATTAATTTTGGCATAAGTAGCCAGATGCCCAACTAAACCAATGTTGGGACCTTCCGGGGTTTGTACCGGGCAAATTCTTCCATAGTGGGAAGAGTGCACATCTCTAACCTCAAATCCGGCTCTTTCTCTGGCCAATCCTCCAGGGCCCATAGCGCTCAATCTCCTCTTATGTTCCAACTCCGCCAAAGGATTAACCTGATCCATAAATTGAGAAAGTTGAGAAGAAGCAAAAAACTCCTTAACAACTGCAGAAGTGGGCCGGGGATTAATAAGTTGTCCGGGCAAGACAGTGGCAGTATCGCAAGTGCTCATTCTGTCTTTAATATTTCTAGCCATTCTGGCCAATCCCACCCTTACCCTATTTTGAACAAGCTCTCCTATGCCTCTTATTCTTCTGGATCCTAAGTGATCAATATCGTCGGGTTGAGCGACGGGATTATTATTAAGACGAATAATTTCTTTAATAACTTCTACCAATTCATCTCTACCTAAAATCCTGTTTTCTTCCAATTCCTCTTTTTTGTTCATTCCCAAACGAGAATTCATTCTGTATCGGCCTACTCTGCTTAGGTCGTATCTGTCAAAACTGAAAAAGGTGTCATGCACCATTTGCTTGGCGTTCTCTTCAGTAGCCAAGTCTCCGGGTCTCAGACGTTTATAGGTTTCTTTATAAGCTTCTCCAAGGTTAGTAGCAATATCTTTATTTAAAGTTTCTCTGATGTAAGAAATTTCTTGGTTGTCAACTTCGGCAAACTCCTTAATCATCTCTTCTTTGGATTTAAAGCCGAAAATTCGCAAAAGAGAAGTCACCGGAAGTTTCCTTCGCCTGTCTATTTTAACCCACAAAGCTCCGTCATAATCGGTTTCAAATTCCAACCAAGCTCCCCTGTTAGGGATAATTTTAGCGCCAAAAAGCTTTTTTCCTTTTTGGTAATTCATAGTGAAAAAGGCGCCGGGACTTCTTACAATCTGAGAAACCACCACTCTTTCAACACCGTTGATTATAAAAGTTCCCCTATCAGTCATTATTGGGAAGTCAGTCAAAAAAATTTCCTGCTCTCGCACCTCCCCGGTTTTTTTGATCAACAAAGAAGCTTTAACCCTCAAGGGAGCATCATAGGAAATATTTTTATCTTTAGCCGTAAACTCATCATACTTAGGCTCATCCAAATAATAGTCCCCCAGACTCAGCTCCAAATCTTTTCCCGCAAAATCAGTAATAGGAGAAACTTCCTCAAAAACTTCTTTAAGACCCTCCTCCATAAACCAGTTATAAGAAGCCTTTTGCGGTTCAATTAAGTTGGGAAGGGAAACCATAGAATGCTTTCGAAAAAACTTTCTTTTTGATAAGCTGGAGTGCTTACTAAAATCTTTTTTAACAGCTAGTTTCTTGGAGTCTGACATATTTTTTACTTAATTTTCTAAAAATAAAAGTGTTGCTTGATCACAACAAATAAAACACTGCTATGCTAAATTCTTAATCAAAAAAATCGTTTTAAAATCGAATAAGAAACTCTAAAAAAGCGTCAATTTTGAAATATGGAAAAAATCAATTGTCTCCATAGTAATTTTTTAAATAAAAAACTCATAGAAACTACTTCTGTCTCAAGTTAAAGCATCATTATCAAAAAAATAAAAACTGCTTCTCTTCTTTTCATGATAATTGGTGAATATCAGCGCTCAAAACAATGATTCGCTTTCAGCCGCTCAACAGTCAAACCTTGCCAGTCAAAAAAATAACCGTTTCTATCGGGCCTTTTAAATACTTTTCAAATCACAAAACAAGTAAGTTTTTGCGATTTAAAAATTGAGTTAATTAAAATTTTACAGCTAAAAAGGAAAAGGATGTAATTTCGCTTTGAGTAATTAATGAACGTGCCGACAAATGAAAGCTTAAATAATTTTTAATTCCTACCGCAGCAAGAAATCTACAAAAATTATTTTTACTTGCAAAGCTAAATCTCTTTTGCCAAACAAAAACAAACCGTCCCGGCTACGGCTTCAATAATCCTCCTAGTGCTGAATCCGGTTTCAATAGTTTCAACTTTAACCTCGCTTAAATCTTTTAATTCTATTTTACTCTCTTTTAAAATTTTGTCAATACTTTTAAGTAAATTCAAAGAGAGTCCGTTGTTGTCCATCCACTCCAACCTGTTTATCTTTTTTCTTGTCTTTTCTTCAAGTAACTCCAAGCAAATATTTCTTTCCTTTGCCTTAATCAAAAGAAGCATACCAAAAACTATAACGGATTAAATCGGAGCGGGATACCGGAATCGAACCGGCGTCACCAGCTTGGAAGGCTGGGGTAATAGCCACTATACGAATCCCGCTAAAGAAAAACTTATGAAACCACTTACCATTATAAATAATTTTTAAAAAATGTCAAACTTTTTCTCGTATATTACAATAAAGCCAAAAAACTTTTTACTAAAGCAAAAATTTGCTTTACAGGTCTTTGCGGTTTGCTTTTTATTTTAATGAATCACCACAAAACTACTCTTTTTTATCTCACAATCTTTTCATTTATAATTTTTTATGTCAAAATTCAAAAAAATTTAACCTTGACCGATAAATTAATAATTAATCGTTACAAGGCCGCAAATTTAGCTCAATTTCTAAGACCCTCTAAAGAAAGCTGTTTAATATTATTGAAAAATATGTCTAAAAAACCATACTATTATTTTATCAAAACCTTCGGCTGTCAAATGAACTTTTCCGATAGTGAAAGACTGGCTTCTTTCTTGGACCAAAAAGGATTAGAACAAATAACCGCTCCCCAAAAAGCAGATCTAATCATTATGAACACTTGCGCTGTTCGTCAAACCGCCGAAGACAGAGTTTGGGGGAATCTCAAAAACTATAAAGAGGAAAATCCGGAAAGCCAAGTGATTTTAACCGGTTGTATGGCCCACCGAGAAGATACTCGAAAAAATCTGTCCAAGTACGTGGATATCTTTGCTTCAATCGAAGATGTTTGGAATAAACTAAGTGAAGCAACAAATTCTTCCGGAGACGGCCTTGTTGAAAATTATTTAAAAATAACGCCCAAATACAAGCATAAAGACTTTGCTTTCGTGCCAATTATGACCGGGTGCAACAATTTTTGCTCTTATTGTGTGGTTCCCTACGCCCGCGGCCGAGAATGGTCCAGATCGCCGGAAGATATTTTCGAGGAGGTCAAAAAATTAAATAGTAAAGGGGTAAAAGAAATTTTGCTTCTGGGGCAGAATGTTAATTCATATAAAGTCAAAACACAAAACACAAAACACAAAACCATAACTCAAAACTCAAAACCGAATCCTAATAACCAATTACCAATTACCAATTACGCAAATATAAATTTTCCAATCCTTTTAGATGTATTGGCAAAAGATTTTCCTCAAATTAGTTTTAAATTCCTCACTTCCCATCCCAAAGATTTTTCTGGAGACTTGATTGATGTAATCGCCGAAAATGAAAATATTCTCAATGAAATTCACCTGCCTTTGCAGTCCGGAAGCAGTAGAGTGCTCAAAGAAATGAACCGACCTTACACTCAAGAGCACTACCTGAGTTTAATCAAAAAAATCAGAAATAAAATTCCCAATGTAATAATCACGACAGATGTGATTGTCGGATTTCCTACTGAAACAGAAAAAGACTTCCGGGAGACTGTCAAGGTTTTTGAAATTGTTAATTTTGATGACGCCTTTATTAACAAATACTCCCCGAGACCTCAAACCCGGGCTCAACAACTGGGAAATCCATTTGATTGGAAGGAGAAAAAGAGGCGGGAGAAAGAACTAAGAAAAAAGCTTCTAAAAAAATAAAAAAGGTGATAAAATTTTATTGACTCCTTTGAAAATAGAAAATTTAAAGAAATTGCCATTTTTCAAGCATTTAGAAAAAAGTTATCTAAAAACGCAATCGGAAGGATTATTTTCAATCATTTACAGAGCCTTAATTAAAATAATTTTTAAAGACCATAGCTTTTAATTATTCTTTTAAAAAAATGAAGAAAAAGAAGAAATGGGTTATCATCCTTCTCTTATTATTGTTAATGTTGTTTTTGGCTTGGTTAATTGTATCAAGACCGGCAAGCGCTCCTTTGCATAAAAATTCAAATCAAGAAGAAAATAAGAGTGATTTTTCTGATAATGAAAAAGATTCCGAAGAATTAACTCCCGAAGAGGTTTTAAAACAAATGGAAACAGATGACTCCATGGGAGAAAATATTTCTTTGGCAATCGTGAGCCCGGAAGAAAAAACCTTTATGCCGGGACAGGCCAGGTTATGGAGAGCTGAATTTTCCGGAATAGACAGCGATGATGGTTTTAAAGCTGATTGCCAATGGAAATTTTATCTCAATGAGAATAACGAAGAAGTCTTATATAGAGAGCAAGAAATTTCCTCTTCCGTCTCCAAAGAAACTCCCAAGGCTTGCGGTTTCACGTCCACCTTTATTGAAAAGACCGGGAAACTGAGAGCTTCCCTGGAAGTTAAAATCAAGAATTTCTCCGGGGAAACTTTGGAGGAATACAAAGACGAGAAAGAGTATGTCGTTCAATAAATTTATATACTTTTCAAAAAATCATCAATAGAATTATAATGCTCATCAAAAATTAAATACAGCGACTCCGGCTTTTCCGGCTTGCCGATAAGAATCAACCTCTTACCCAGTCCATAAGCAATTCCGGCTTCCATATGCACAGAGTTGCCGGCCGGCAAAAGCATAATTACTTCCCGAGCGCTTTTAAGCCCTTCTAAATCCTTTTTGAATAGCTTTTTAAAGTATTCGTTATTGAAAAAATCTTGGGTACTCTCAAAAGCCTTCATTTGCTCTTCCGCTTCTCCCTCCGGATTATCCGGATCTGCAGGCTCATCCAAAAAACTATAGCAAGATTTACCTTTTTCCCGCAGTTTATTAATCAAATATTGGCACTGCTCTTTATTTCTGTATTTTGAAATAACCGTATAATCTGTCATATATTTTATTAAAACATTTATTAAAAGATAAATCTTTCTGAATTTACTACCATATAACGTAATAACGTAATATGGTAGTGTAAATTTTATTTAACAATAAACTGTCTAATAAGCTATTAAGACGAATTCTCCTTTGATTTTATCAGGATGTTTATTGAAAAAATCAACAACTTCTTCAATGGTTCCACTTTTAATTTGCTCATGCATTTTTGTTAATTCCCTCCCCAAAATTATTTTCTTGGGGATTTCTTTTTTTTCACAAATTTCTTGCAAAAGTTTTAGATTTTTAATGACTCTGTAGGGAGAGTCATAATAGACTACGGGTAAATTCAACTCCACCAGTTCTTGAAAAAATTTGTTTCGCCCCTTTTTATTTGGAGGAAAGCCCAAAAAAACAAATTTATTCATATTTATCCCGGCTACAGACGCCAAGGACACTAAAGCGCAAGGCCCCGGAATGGGAATAAAGTCTATTTTCTCTCCCAACGTCTCTTCTAATCTGGCGATTAATTCATTCCCCGGATCAGAAATCCCGGGTGTTCCCGCCTCCGTCACTAAAGCAACTGTCCGGCTTTTACTAATTTTGTCAATAATTTTTTCAATTTGTCTTGGATTACTTTGCTGATGATAGGCCGTCAGGGGTTTTTTAATTTGATATTTTTCCAATAAGGACTTAGTTTTACGGGTGTCCTCACAAAGGATAAAATCTACTTCGCTAAGAATGCGAATTGCTCTATAAGTAATATCTCCCAAATTACCTATTGGAGTAGCCACTATAAACAATTGCTTTTTGCTCATAAAAATTGCTAATTACCTTGAATTACAAAATTAAATTTTCCTTCTCCCCCCCCACTCTCTGCAAAAAGAGGATTAAGGGAGATTTATTCTACTAATCAGTAAATGCCTCCTCCAACTTTCCTTTGTAACAAGGAAGGAATAAAAAGGTCTTTCATAATTAAAATTAATTATATCCTGCTTAATAGACAATTTCTCAAGTAGTCTCTGAAGATATTTTAAACTAAAGTTTATTTTTTGCAAAAACCTATTTCTTGTAAAAAATCATCCACTTTTTGCAAGAGAGTTTCCAAATCTTCATTATTTTCTATTTTATAATCTGACTTAGCCCCTATTTCCGGAATATGTACTTCCGTTTCTTTTTTTTCACTTTCCTTAAAATCCTCAAAAGAGGCTCCATCGTCACTCTTCTCCCCCCTGCCCGTAGATCTTTGCCAGCGAGTTTTTTGATCCGCCGTTACATACAACACATAAGAATTTTCAAAACTTCTTATAAAATCATAATCGGGAGGCATTCTTAATCCGTTTACCACAATCATTTCATTTGAATCTTCTTCTATTCTTTTTCTTATAGCTCTGCTTAAAATATCAGCCCCGAAACGCTCTTGAAAAACTCCAAAAAGCCAGCTCTGATCCTCCCTGGAAAGCTTATCGAAATAAATAGACAAGGTTTCTTTAATAGGATCTGCAAATCTTACTTGGGTGGCTCCGTATTCCTCTTCTAAATACTTCCCCACAGTATCTTTTCCGGAGCCGGCTTCGCCGGTTAATCCGATAACAATTTTTTTCATTATTTTTTTGTTTTTAACAAGCTGATAAATCAGCCCGCCAAAAACATTAGCTTTAAAAACAACAGTGGCCATTATAATATTTATTCCCAAAAACA
The DNA here is from genome assembly GCA_964505305.1 of uncultured Bdellovibrionales bacterium. GTDB lineage: Bacteria > Patescibacteriota > Minisyncoccia > Moranbacterales > DUUL01 > JAXHLG01. The sequence continues at coordinate 77,748 of CAZDHE010000001.1, read as the reverse complement.
TCAAGAGTAAATAATACCCGACAAATCTAAGTCCGGTCATCCAAATATATATTTAAAAAGTCGCTTTTTTTGAAGTTATTTGCTTAAAAGAGCCTTGCAATTTCAATCCGCCCTCTTCCAGTTCTTTGAAGTTGCTTTTTGTATTGTAAATGAAAGCATAATCGTATAGAATAAATAAAAAGGAGGTTTATTGAAGAATTATTCTCAAATCATTTCCATAAAAATGTTTCCCGGAATAATTTTGGCGAAAATTTAAAATCTTCACCGATATGTTAAATTTTGTGGGTATAACAACTTATTCTCCGGCTATTGCTCCGAACATAGCAGGTAAATACCAAACCTTGACCAAGAAAACAGTTAAGGCCGTTAATGATTTGGGCGAAGACTTGGCCAAATATCAGCCCGATACCATTTTCCTGATTTCACCCCGCGGACCTATGAGATATGATAAATTCACCATCAACTTAGAAAAAAATTTAAAGGGCAGTTTCTCTAAATTCGGGTTTATGGATGATGAAGAATATAATTTTCAAGGAAATTACTACTTGGCCAGAAAGATACTCAAACAACTCCGCTCCAAACACTTTCCCGTTGAATCCCTTCAAGAAGAAGAAATCGATTACGGATCTTTGGTTCCTCTTTCTTTTTTTGGTGAAAAATTCAAAAAAAAGCCTAAAATAATATCCTTGACCTTTAATTCTCTTGATTCTTTAATGCACTACAATTTTGGAAAAGAACTTAAAAGTATTTTCAATAACACGGAAGAAAATATAGCTTTCATCGCTTGCGGAGATTTATCACAAAGAATTTCCGATAACTCTCCGGCGGGATATTCTCCATATGGAGTCAAATTCGATCAAAGCGTTAGTTCATACTTAAAGAAAAATGAGATTCAAGGGCTGCTTCACTTAAGCCCAGAACTTTGTAAAGAAGCCGGCGAAATAGGCTTAAAATCAATAATAATTGCCGCCGGGTTAGTCAGTGATTGCAAAAATGACTTTCAGCAATTTTCCTATGAGTCTCCATTGGGCTCCGGTTATTTAGTTGGGAAGTGGAAAATAAAATGAAAACCAATGGTTATTCCAATAGGAAAGCAATATCGCTTAAACTCTTTAACATCAAGAACTGCTGTTTTTAATTGAAACTGAAATTTTTAGAAATCGCGCCAATCAAAAACATTTTGAAAATTTTATTTAAAAAAACATAAATTATTTTTCCTGTACTAAATATTAAAAATTACTCAAGTATAAAAATTCAATGAAATATTTTCAAATAATCCCCCTTATAAAAATCAGCCTTAAAAGAGAGCCTTGGTTTACCTATAAATTCGAAAAAGACTTGGGCTTTGGAGATCTGGTTTTGATTGACTTTAAAAATAAGCCCGTCAAAGGCGTTGTTGTTAAAGAGACCCGTAAGCCGGCTTTTTTTGCCAAAAAAATACAAAAGAGGCTAAAGAAGAATTTAATATCTCCAAAACAATACGCTCTTGCCGAAAAAATTTCCGCCTCCTATTTCACTCCCATGGGGGTGACGCTGAAACTCTTCACTTTCAACTTAACTCAAAAGAAACAACCTCCCGACCTTTCTACCCAAACCCTGAAAAAACTTTCTATCCGGCCAACTCCCAAGCAAAGTGAAGCTATTAAAAAGACCTCCGGCCAAAAAAGAGGAGGCTTTCTTCTATACGGACCGGCTTCTTCCGGAAAAACAGAAACTATCATAAAAATAGCGGAAAAATTCATTAATAAAAAAAAGCAAGTTTTAATCTTGTTACCGGAAATCTTTCTATCCTATCAAGAACTAAAAAGATACCAAAACAGAATCAAAAAAGGCAGAATAGCTTTGTTGCACTCTGAATTAAAACCTTCAGAAATATCTTTTATCTGGGAAAATGTAAAAAAGGGGGAAATAGATGTCTTACTAACAACCAAAATGGGGCTTTTTTTGCAATTTAAAAACCTGGGGCTGATCGTCGTAGAAGAAGAACAAGAATCTTCCTACAAACAATGGAACAAAAAACCGGCTTATCATGCAGTGGATATAGCTCAAAAACTATCTAATGCCCACAAAACCGGATTGATATTATCCTCTGCTACCCCATCAGCTGATTCTTATCAAAAATACCTTGAGAAAAAACTAACCCTTCTTCGTCTACCCATGCTAAGAAAAAAATATAAAAAAGCCCTAAAACCGGAAATAGTTTTAGCCGATTTAAAAAGTCTTTATGTTAAAAATAATCGCAAAGGATTTTATCTTTCCCCGCAATTAATGGAAGCTTTCAAGTCCGCCCTCCACCGCAAAAAAACCGGGATAATTATGGTTCCCAATAGAGGCAAAAGCAGCGCCGTAATGTGCAGCGATTGTAAAAAAATACTAAAATGCCCCAAATGTTCATCCACTCTCATAAATTCCGGTGATAAGATTAAGTGCCTCCACTGCTCTTACAAAACCTCTTCCATAGCTCAATGTCCGCAGTGCAAAAGTTTTCGCCTAATAAATTTGGGATTTGGAACTGAATCAATTGCGGAAGAATTGCAACAGCTTTTTCCGGAAGCCCGAATTGCTTGCGTCGATAACGGTGTCTTTGCAAAAAAGGGGGAAAGAGAGAGAATTTTTAAGCTTTTCTATGAGGGTAAATTGGATTTTTTAGTGGGAACCCAGGCTATATCCAAAAGTTTCGACTTGGAAAAAATCGAATTTGCAGGTGTTATTAACGCAGACAAACAAATGGGAAAAACCGATTTTCGCTTTGATGAAAAATGGCTGGGAAGCTTGTTTCAATTAGCCGGAAGGATTAATCGCCCGGGAAAATCATTCAACAAAGCCGGGCAAGTCATTATTCAAACCTATCAACCAAACAATAAGTTTTTTGAGCACTTAAAAAGGTGGGACTGGGAAAACTATCTCCGGGAAGAGCTTGAAAAAAGAAAATCACTGAAATATCCTCCCTTTGGTCATTTCTATAAAATAACTTATACCGCTCCCCTTTCAACAAGCAAGCAGTTATTTGATAAAAAAACCAAGAAGGTTTATAATGACATTGCCAATGCAATAAAAGAACTTGAAGGATTTGAAATTCTAGACCCTCAAGCAAATAAATCCCCCGGCAAATTTAAAAAAAGTGTTCAAGCTTTCTTACTAAAAACTCCTTGCCTACTTGATTTTGAAGAATTGTTTAAAAAAGACCATTCAAAAAAGTTTTTATATAATTATTTAATTAACATTTCCGACGAGTGGGAAATCGACCCCTCCCCGGAAAAGTTTTTTTAGTGTTATGAATATAGTTAAATATCCGGATCCGGTGCTTCGCCAAAAAAGCGAAGAAATAAAAGATCCCACCTCTCCCGAAATAAAGCAGCTAATTTTAGACATGACGCAAACACTGCGAGCCAATAATGGATTAGGTTTAGCCGCTCCTCAAGTCGGTAAAAACCTAAGGCTTTGTCTTATAGAGATTGATAATGAGCTTCTGGTTTTAATAAACCCTCAAATCAAGAGCGTCTCCAAAGAAACCACCCTGACCGAAGAGGGCTGTCTGTCTTTTCCGGGAAAATTTATGTCTATAGAAAGACCTAAAAGAGTCAAAGTCAAAGCTTGTGACACAAACGGCAAAAATCAAATTATACGAGCCAAAGGACTACTGGCGAGAGCCATACTCCACGAGACGGATCATTTAAATGGAGTTTTAATTGTAGATAAAGCAAAAGAAGAATCAAATGTTCAATAAACTTCTTGTTAATTAAAATTATTTTATATGCAACTGAAAGACGCTAAAGTGATTTTTATGGGAACATCTCTTTTTGCAAGAGAAGTCTTAAAAGATCTGTTGGAAAAAAATACAAATATAGATTTGGTAATTACCCAACCGGACAGACCGGCAGGCCGGAAAAAGACTCTTCAGTCTCCCGATGTAAAAAATTTAGCCTTGGAAGAGGGTTTGAATTTAAAACAGTTTTCCGAGCTCAAAGAGGAAGAAATTGATTTTATTAAAAAACAAAGTCCTGATTTAATAATTGTAGCCTCTTATGGATTAATTATTCCCGAAAAAGTTTTAGATATTCCCCGTTTTGGGTGCGTCAATATTCACCCCTCACTTCTTCCCAATTTAAGAGGCCCCTCCCCTATTCAAACAGCCTTGTGGCAAAACCTCAAAAAAACAGGGGTAACTTTCATCAAAATGACACCCGGAATTGACGCCGGACCTATTTTTTTTCAAAAATCTATCAATATCAATCCTGATGATATTTATCCTGTTTTAAAGAAAAAATTAATTAATTTGACTAAAAAATTCTTAACGGATTCTTTGGAAAAATATCTAAATAATAAAGTTGTTTTAAAGGAACAAGATCACCAAAAAGCCACTTTAACCAAATTAATAACCAAAAAAGATGGAAGAATTTTCTGGTCGTCTCCCGCTGAAGAAATTTACAATAAATTTCGCGCTTTTTATGGATGGCCGGGTATTTATAGCTTTATTAAAACCGAAAGATTTTATAAAAAAATCTCTTTCTGGGAAATAAGTTACCGCCAAGAAAACCCGGAAGAAAAAGACCTGTCCCCCGGAAAAGTATTTGAAGATTCTAAAAACCAAGTAGCTATCAAAACCGGAAAAGGTATCGTCATCCCTCTGGAAATTCAGCTGGAAGGGAAAAAGTCCATGTCCATAAAAGATTTTACCAATGGCCAGCCCAATTTCACAGAATCTCTCTTGGAATAAACAAATAAACCATTTTACACCTCTATGAAATTCTCCCAAAAAAACAAAACCAATCATACACTCATTTTTTTGTTTGCCATCACTTTGATTATTGTCTTAATTATTGTTTATTTTTTCCAAAATAAATCAAGTAAAGAAAACAATAATTATCTTGAGTTAAATTCTAAAAAAGAATCTGCCCGGGAAAATGGCTCAAAGTCAGAAGGAGGGGAAGTTTTGCTGACTATGCCGGAGGAAGCAGCCGAAGCAATTAGAAGTAAAAAACATACCTTGCTTGATATTCGACCATCTGAGGAATTTAAAATGACCCACATTGAATCTTCTCAGAATCTTCCCTATCAAAAAGATTTTCAAGATTTTTCAAATTTCAACAAGGACAAACTTTTCATAATAATAGAAGAAGCTCCTTCTCAGAAAGGGATAGAGATTGCGCAAAAAATGATAAAAGAGGGATTTGAAGTCAGATGCCTTGAAGGAGGACTGAAAAGATACCTCCGAGAAGGTTATCCAGTCATCTCTCATGGCAACATCAATTCCACCACGGACAGAGCCAAGACCAACCAGATAAGCAAACAAGAAATTCTGAAAAAATTGCAAAAAGAGGAAAAGGTAAATTTTTTAGACGTAAGACATCAAGAAAATTACCAAAAAAGCCACGTTAAAAATTCCACCAATATTCCTCTGGAAGACTTGGAAGAAAGAAAAAGCGATGTTCCAACAGTACAAATAATCATATTGGACGAAAATCCCGAAAGAAGCTTCAAAGCAGCTGTTCGCCTTTTTGATATGAATATTTTAAATACTTTCTATTATCCTGAAAATCTACAAAACCTAAAAGAAGAATCCAATAAAGAAAGTCCGGAATCCGCCGAATTCAAAGGAGATAAAAACACTGGCTCCGAATAAAAAATCGTCATTTTCTCATTTATCAGAAGAAACAGTGGCTACCTCTTCACAAAAACTTAGCAAAACTATTTTTTAATCAAGCTCTCTTCCTTCATTTGCTTGGGTTTTTTAACATTTAATAACTCCAAGACAGTAGGAGCTACGCTGGCAAGCTTTCCATCTTTTCTCAGTTCAATATTTTTAATTTTATCCGCTTCTCCGACTAAAATAAAAGGGACCGGATTCTTGGTGTGAAAAGTAAAGATTCTTTTTCCGTCGAGGCTAATCATTTGATCTGCATTTCCATGATCGGCGGTTATTACTAAGGTGCCTTTTTGCTTCTTAATTTCTTTAAAAAGTTTTTTTAATTGCTTGTCTATAATTTCCACTCCTTTCTTGGTCGCCTTTAAATCTCCCGTATGTCCCAGCATATCGGCGTTAGCAAAATTAACCGCATAAAAATCATAAATGCCGGCTTTAATATTATCAATTAAAACCTTCGTTATATCAATTGCCGACATTTCCGGCTTATCGGCATAAGATTTAATTCGGGGAGAGTCTATCCTTATGCGTTCTTCCCCTCCTATGGCATCCGGGTACCCTCCGTTTATAAAGTAAGTAATATGAGCAAATTTTTCAGTTTCAGCCACATAAAGCTGCTTTAAATTACTCAAAGATACCGGCAAGGTATTATTTACCGGGGGAGCAAAATAGGCGGTTTTCAGGTTAAGATCGGGGCCAAAATTCGTTAAAGCAACAAACTCTAACTTTTCTAACTTCTTAATATCTTTAAAGAATTTGGCATCCGGACCTTGGTGGCCAACAAAAAGCTTAGAAAATTGCCTGGCTCTATCCGATCTAAAATTAAAAAAAATCACTCCATCGCCGTCTTTTATTCTGGGGAGAGTTTTTCCATTTTCTTGAAAAACCACGGGCTCTAAATATTCGTCCGACAAGCCTTTCTCGTATTGCTTGTCCACCGCCTTTTCAAAATCCTCAGCTAACTCGCCCTTACCTTCGACCATTGCCTCATAGGCTTTTTTTAACCTATTCCATTTTTTGATTCTGTCCATAGCATAAAATCTCCCGCTTATGGTTGATAATTTTCCAATTCCTATCTTGTCTACTACGCTTTTCCATTCTTGCCAATGCTCTTTAGCGCTTTTAGGATAAGAATCTCTGCCGTCAGTGAACAAATGAAAAAATACTCTGTCTTCCAGACCATGCTGCTTCAGTAAAACCAATAAAGCAAAAAAGATGTCCGGGTGACTATGCGGGCTGTCTCCGTTGCCCATTAAACCCATCAGATGAAGATTGGTTTCTCTTTTTTTGATTTGATTAATAACAGACAAAAAAGCAGCGTTGTAAAAAAAAGAGCTATTGTTTATTTCCTCTAATATTACCCTTATTTCCTGCTTCACCACTCTACCGGCCCCAATATTTATATGCCCAGCCTCCGACCCGCTCATTTGATTTTTCTCTAGCCCAACCGATTCTCCCGTAGCATCAATAAGGGCAGAAGGATATTTCTTAAAAACCTTATCAAAAAAAGGAGTTTTAGCCGCTTCAATAGCATTTATTTTTTTGTCCTTCTTCCCGATTCCCCAACCGTCCAAAATAGCCAAAATTACAGGGCCCTGAGTTTCTTTTTCCATTTTAGTTTATTATTAAAGATAATTTTTATTTTAAAAAACAGTTTAAAAAAAGAATTTATCACTTCGAAAAGAATCCTTTTCCGCATTCCTATCTATCCTTTTAAAAATTCATTTTTTTCTATCTCAGCAATTCGGTTGTATTTACAAACCCTCTCCCCTCTGGCCGGAGCTCCAAATTTAACATACTCCGCTTCAGCCACTACCGCCAAATCGGCAATAAAATCATCTGTAGTTTCCCCGCTTCGATGAGAAACAGCTATTTTCATATTATTTTCTTTGGCTAATCTAATGGAATCTATCGTTTCAGACAAAGAACCGATTTGATTAACCTTAATCAAAACAGCATTGCAAGCCTTTCTTTCAATGGCTTCTTCTATTAGTTTTTGATTAGTTACCAACAAATCATCTCCAATTATGGCAACTCTTTCTTGGTTGTCTTTATTGAATTCACTCCAACCCTTCCAATCAAACTCGCTCATCGGATCCTCAATCACTTCTAAGCCATATTTTTCTATCCATTCTTCATACATTGCTTGCAAATTCTTGCTATCCAAAGAAACTCCGTCAAGTTTTAAATTATAAACTTCGTTTTCTTTATCATAAAATTCACTAGCCGCTGCATCTATGCCCGTGTGAATGTCCTTTTTGTCATATATAGATTTTTCGATAGCCCTGCCAATATATTCCAAAGCTTCTTTATTACTCTCCAGTTGAGGAGCAAATCCGCCTTCATCTCCTATGGCTACTCTATAATTATCCCCGGAAAAAATTTTCTTAAGATTGTGATAAATTTCAGCGCCGGCCATAATCCTCTCTTCAAAACTCTTCAATCCGGAAGGGACTACCATAAATTCTTGTATATCTAAGCCGCTGTCGGCATGCTCACCTCCATTAACAACATTCATCATCGGCACCGGAAAATTATATTTATCACCTTGAGGCAAATCGTAAACCTCTCTTATGTATTGCCACAAGGGCAACCCCTTGGCTTGAGCCGCCACTCTGCAAACAACTAAGGAAACAGCCAGAATAGCGTTGGCTCCCAACTTAGACTTATTGTCGGTTCCATCCAACTCCAGCATTTTTTTGTCTATTACCGCTTGCTCAAAAACAGAAAAGTCCTTGACAGCAGGAAAAATAATGTCCTCGATATTTCGACAAACCTTTTTCACTCCTTTACCGGAAAATCTTTCCTCTCCATCCCTCAATTCTAACGCCTCCCTGCTTCCGGTAGAAGCTCCCGAGGGAACAGAAGCCTTGGCTGTCAAACCGTTTTCTAAAACCGCCTCCACCTCAACCGTAGGATCACCTCGAGAATCCAAAATCTCTCGAGCCTTCATTTTGCTTATTTGCATTTTTATTCTTTAAGTTTTATTATAATTATATTAAAATTTTTCAAAGTTTGCTAACTGTTATTATACACTTCTATTGACTTATAAGCAAGTCGAGTTTATAATTTTCTTTGTGGTTTTATTTCCGGGTGCATAGCTCAGTCGGTAGAGCAGCAGCCTTTTAAGCTGACGGTCGGGGGTTCGATTCCCTCTGCACCCACAAAACTCTAAATTCAAAAACTCAGTCAAAAATCATAAACAAGAATCTTTCGAAAAAATTAACCCGAGAGTTTTTTGCAGATAAAAATAGAAAGGCGGGCTTTAATAGATTTTGAAAAATAGTTGAAATACTTTATAATCCCGCCGGAAGAGCAATACAGGCCGGGGTGGCTCAATGGTAGAGCAACGCACTCGTAACGCGTAGATTGTGGGTTCGATTCCCATCCCCGGCTCAAAAAATTTATATATATGAAATTTTAAAATAAAATTATTGTATAGAAGCTATATAAAAGGTAATATTACGCACATTCTCAACCTAATGAAGTTTTTAAATATTTAGTTTTTGGAAACAACTTTTTGTTTTTATTTTGAAATAAATCATCACCCGCGAAATCCCAATTTTAAAACAATCAAAGCATCTTGCTTATTAAAAGCTCCGCTAAATTAAACGCTTCATTTTTGACCTTGAAATATGCCTTTTTTCTAATTATTTTTAATTAAATCCTAATTAAGCCCCTTTCTTTGGCCTTAATTATAGCTCCTTGATTATCACTTTTTTATTTTTATGAAAAAAATCTTAATTGTTGGCTCTGCTCCACTGCCCTTTGAAAACAAAAATATCACTTACTCTTCCGGAGTTAGAACTTGGCAAATCATTAAACCTATTATAGAAAAAAAGAACCTGTTTAAGACAGATGCTTTCTTAATATCCCCCTTTTATCAAGATGCCAACAAAAAACCGCCGCAAACAAAAATAGATTCTGTAAATATTAATTACCTCACCTTTCCGGAAGCCCTTCAAGATAAACACCTTTCTGCACCAAAAATCAATAATTACGACGCTGTAATTTCCATTAATATACAACCTTCATACTTAATTGCTCAAAAAAGCCCCGAGGTCCCATTCTGGGCTGACGTAAACGGATATATAATCACTAAGAGAAAATCTTTCCAATTCGAAAGGCGAGATTTTAATTTATTAGTTCCGCCTTTTTATGAAAATAATGTTCTCAAAAAAGCTGACAAAATATCCTCCGCGACTATCTCTCAAAAATATTGCATTACCGGAAAACTATCCTTATTAGAAAAAAGGCTAACTCCCAAAAATCATCAAGAACTTCTTGAATATATACCCAACGCCGTTTTTGCAAAAGAAAAAACGGCAAATCCGCCTAAGCGCTCGCTATTGTTGAAAAAATCTTATTTTAATATTTTCTGGTGTTCAGGATTTAATCAGTGGACCGACTATAAGACACTTTATAGAGGCCTGAAAAAAGCAATGGACGAAAATCCTCGGATTAAATTTTTCTCCACTCAAATGCAACCCTACTCGGAAACATCAATTCAGTTGAGAAATTTTCAAAAAATGATTCAAGCCGGTCCGCACTCGGAAAAGTTTTATTTCCTTTCTAATCTATCCAATGAAGAACTGGCATCCTTTTTAAAGTATTGTGATTTGGGATTGGTATGCGATAAATCCAACCATGAAACCATCATTGGCGCTCGAACAATGACAGGGGAAATGATAAGACAGGGATTACCCTTAATTTTATCCCGCTCAACAGAGCTAAGCCAGACAATTGAAGAAAATAATCTTTACCCGGTTTTCTCTCCGGGGGACAATCAAAAACTAACCGAGGAGATCTTGCAAGCCGCCAAGAACCCCAAAGAATACCGCTCAAGAGCCACTAAATCTTATGAGTTTCTTCTTGAAAAATATAATCCGGAGAAAACAACAGAAAATCTCATAAAATGGTTAAAAAATCCATATAAAAAGCAACGGGCATAAAAAACCGCTGCTTCTTTACAATTCAGTTAAGTTAATCTTTAGAATAGAAACAAAACCGGCAGAAGCAAAACCGTCCTTAACTTTTTTAAAACGTTTACTTTTTCACTTCTGATCCTTCCACAATCCATGAATATTGCAATATTCCCGAACCTCTATTTTCTCGGGGTCATAATCTAAACAAAACTCCACCTCCGCGGCCATTCCCGGTTTTAAAAACTTTCTCTCATAAAAATTCTCGTCCGCCCAAAGCTCTATCCATTCTATATAATGCTCTTCTTCCATGGGATGAGGAACAGACCCCACCTTAACCTTGTACCCAGACTCAGTTTTTTCCAAAACGGGAACGTGCTTTTCTAAACCTTCGTCTTGCTCAGTTTTTTCAGCTTGAAGCTCCATAGGCTCCCCACAGCAAACCAACTCTCCCGCTCCGGAGTGTAAAACCTCCACAATATTCCCACAAACATTACATTTGTAGATTTGTTTTAGATTGGTAGCCATAAAAAATTCCTAAATTTTAAAAAACCTACAAAAAACTTAAAATTCCTCACATTTAACTTGATAAAAAGCCTGAGGGTGATCACAAGACGGACATTTTTCCGGAGCCTCCTTGCCGGCATGCTGGTAACCGCATTCTCTGCAAATCCAATGAGTCTCCTCCTCTTTCTTAAAAATTGTTCCTGCTTCAACTTGTTTTATTAATTTTCTGTATCTTTCTTCGTGATGGGCTTCGGCCTTGGCAATGGACCGCAATCTGGCAGCAATATCGTTATAACCCTCCTCTTGGGCTTCATCGGCAAACCTCTTATACATATCCGAATGTTCATAATTCTCGCCGGCGGCGGCGGCTTTTAAATTTTCCAAAGTATTTCCCCATCTGGTTGGAACAGATGCTTGATCAACTTTAATTTCTGAATAATCCTTGTTTGATTCTTTTTTTAGCTGATTAATCATCCTCATTAACCATTTAGCGTGCTCCTTTTCCTGCTCGGCAGTTTCTGCAAAAATTCCGGCAATTTGTTCATAACCTTCTTTCTTGGCATCCTTGGCATAATAGGTGTACCTATTTCGAGCCTGGCATTCTCCAATAAAGGCTTCCGCCAAGTTTTTAATCGTTTTTTCCATTTTTTTTAACTTTAATGATTATATTTAAACATTTCAAAACCAAAGAAGTTTAGAAATTGAACCTTCTAAAACATATCTTTAAAAATCCATTTAAGTAAAAATTAAATAATTGATATTACGCACTCCTGCCAAGCCAGCCTTTTTTGAAAAACCTCTGAAGCTCGACTTCTGAAGATACAGTAGCTGAATTTCAAATTCACTGCCTTAACTAAAAAAGTTCATATTAAATTATAATGAGTATACGCAACACCAGTTAAAAAAACTTAAACTGAATAAATAGAACATACTTAAATAAAGAATTAACAGCAACCCACTAAAAATTTACACTTCTTTCCCTTGGTTTTAAAATCAAAAGGGAAAGCTGCCCTTGCTCTACCTCCTATTTCCTCATATTTTTCCTTAACAAACTTAAGGAGAAACTGATAAAGCGGAAATGACCTCGGACAGCTTTCAATATTTAATACAAAATAAAAAAAATTTTATTTCTTAGGAGTTTAATTTCCCTTATCTTTTTTGTTGTTAAAGTTTATCTTCATAATTATCCGCCCAATAAAATATTCTATCACAATACCAATCCGCGGAAGTCGAGCCTAAATATAATTTAGCGGCATAACACTCTGCATCTTCTTCATGATCGTCCACTCCATCAACTTTGTCTAATTTTAAAGCCATAGCGGTAACTCCATCCGCTAAACTCCAAGGATCCGGGGGGTTGTGGCCGGTGTGACTAACTATATCACTCTTATATCCCATCCACGTGTCAGCCATAAATTGAGCCACGCCCATAGCACCCCCAGTTCCCACATAATTGGAGGGATTACAAGAAACTTTTACTTCATCTTCATCGTAATCCAGCTCATCAACAATATCCTCAAAAAGATCCTTTCTCTTCTTCATTAAATCATAAGAACCTTGACTTAACCTGCCGCTTTTATAAGCATCCTTGGCCCCATCTTTAACTTCCTCGTAAGTACACCCTCCGGTGTATCTTCCTAAGTCCGACTCTACAACCAGCATTCCCAGTAAAAAATCTTTTCTTACTCCGGTGGCGTCACTGGCAAATTCAGCTGCCTCTAAAATATCATCCGTGTCATAGCTCTCCTTCAATAAAGATGACAATTCGCTCTCCACTTGGGCAATTTTTGCTCTTAGCTCGCTTAAAGTGGCTTGTTTTTCTGAAACCTCTTCTTTTCTTTCATTTAAGATTTCTTGTTTCTGGGATTCCTGGCGCTCCAATCTTTGCTTTTGAGACTCTTGATTCTCCCTCACCTCCGCTTTGGCCTGTTTTTTTTCTTCAATAGCCTTTTTCTTTTCCTCAATCATTTGTTTATCTGCCTTAATTTTGTCTAAAGTTTCTCCTATCTTGCTTTGAATATCCTCGTAAGAATCCAATGACTTTAAATAATCCCCTATATCTTTTCCGCTATCCAAATAGTTCATTCCCATTTCAGAAACTCCTTTTCTGTAATGTCTTAAATACTCAGACAAAATCTGCTTTTTAAATTGAATATTTTTGTCTATATTATTTATTTTTTGACTCTGCTTTTTTATTTGGCTTTCAAGTGATTCTACAGCCTCTTGAGTTTTCTGAATTTCATATCGAGTGTTGATGACTTGACGATTAATTTGTTGCCACTGGCTTTCCGCTCCCGCTACTGCCTCGGAAGCTTCTTCCACTTCTTCTTCCGCCTCCTCTTCTTCCTTGGAAAGTTTTTCTTTTTCTTTCTTTTTCTTCTCAGCTTCCTCCTTTTCTTCTTCCGACAGTTCGTCGTCTTCCTCGTCTTCCTCGTCTTCCTCACCCTCAGAATCCGCTTTTTCTTCTTCTGACTCTTCCTCTTCGGAGTCTTCTTCTGAAGATTCTTCCCGAGCTTGTATTATTTTAGATAAATCCTCATTTTTTACAAAAGTTGGATAAAAACCTCCTGCAAACATCCAAAAAAAGGCCAACAACGCAAGGATGCTAGCCTTTTTTCCCAGAAAAGATGCTTTAAAAATATTTTCAAATATTTTTTTGCAAACTTTTGTTTCGTTTTTTTTGAAAACCTCCATTTTTGTTAAAAAATTATTTAGAATTTGATGACTATAGCTTAGCAAAGAGAATAATTATTACTGAAACAATAATCAGTGAAAACCTTTAAAAAACACCCGCAATAGCATAATTAATCAATTATACCGAAACCGTCCTATCTTAAATTCACCTATTTATTGATGTTTCATACAGTTTATGAAATACTTAGCCAATCTCTATTCTAAGGTATTTATTATTTTTTATCCGGTTCGGAGTCGTCTTCTTGCTGATCTTCCTCTTCTTCTTCCTTCTTCTTATCCACTGTCTCCACTTGATCCATATCCACTTCGGCTTTTTCTTTTAATTGCTCCAGTTCCTCATCACTTCTAGGTCTTGAAATAGAGGCCACCTTAGTATTCTCGTCAAGCATAACCTCAAGTTCTTGAGGAATGTCAAGATCCTTAACGTAAATGCAATCATCCATTTCTTTAAGAGAAGAAACGTCCACTTTAATTTCACTTATCAAATCTTTCGGTAAACATTTAACTTCGATTGAATCCAAACTCTTAACTAAAATACCGCCTTGCTCTTTCACTGCCGGAGACTCTCCCACGAAATTAAGCTCAATCTCAGTCTCTAATTTTTCTCCCATTTTTACCGCATAAAAATCCACATGATTATATCTCCCGGAAATAGGGTGATACTGAATATCATAAACAAGAACGGGAAAAGCTTTATTTTCCCCCTCTACTTTTAAATCAACCAGAGTGCTGCCTCCCGCTTCATTATAGGTGTCATAAAAATTCTGATAATCCATCCAGATTATCTTGTTTTCCTTAATTTCCGGTCCGTAAACAACTCCCGGGATCCAGCCTATAAAATCATTCTTTTGTTTTTTGTTCCGAACTTTAACCTCCATGCCAATCTTCTTTTTCATAATAAATAAAACTTAAACATTTAACTTAAATACCAACCTTAAAAACAATTATCCAAAAAACTCCTAATGACTGTTCTTTTCATATAAATCCAAAACTTCATCCGCGGTTACCGGTTCACCGCCGAGAAGTCTGCAAGCCTCTTCGTAATCCAGATCTGTCAACATCCCCATGCTAACCATTCCTTCTGTCTCGTAGCCCTTGGTAACCATAGCCAAAAAAGAGCTTTGGCAATGGCCACAACTGGCATGAACCAGCATAGCGCTGTCTTTTGCCTTTACAACACCCGTATCATTGTTCTTGTATTCACTGCCGCAAACCGGGCAGCTTATGAGTAAATCTACTTCTTTCATATGACTTGAAGAATAATAACATTAAACATTAAAAGCGTCAAATCAAAATTAACACTTTTAGAAAAACACTAATAAAGGTCAAAATTTCTTCTTTTTTGCAAAAGCGCTTCCTTTTCCTTAGAAAGACAAAAAGAGCAAATTACCAAACACCCCGTTAATATTTAATTTTAAGCTTGATTAAACATTTGAGGCTTGTTTACTTGCAACTCTAAAACACTCTAATCCGCAATTCCCTCTTTTCAACTACTTGTTGCTTACTAATTTTTTACGAAAAGAAAACATTTCCCTTTCAAACAAACTCGCTAAACAGTTCTTATTCCTATATTATTTATCAGCAAAAAACATAATTTTTTCTGCTATTTTCTCCGTAGCTTCCGGATAATAAAAATTCCTAATGTTCTTGCATAAATTAATTTTTACCTTATCTTCAAAAGCTATCTTTTTTAAATTATGCATCAACATATTTTTGTTGAAATTGCCCTCTTCAAGCACTATGGCAGCGCCGCTTTTAGCTAATTCATAGGCATTAATTCTCTGATGATCGTTAGCGCTGGCCGTAATCGGAACCAAAATAACAGGCTTGGCATTGGCAGCCAATTCAGCAATCGTGGTGGCCCCCGCTCTTGAAACAACCACATCGGCAAGAGCTATTACGTCTTTTAACTTATCCCCTAAGAAGCCAAATGGATAATAATCGCTATGGCCTATTTTGTGACCTTTTCTCTCAACTTCTCTCTTGACCGCTTCATAGTGCGCCTCTCCGGTCTGATGGACCACTTGGAAATAGCGCGTTAAATCATCAATAGAGTTAATTACCGCTTCATTTATTGCAAAGGCGCCTTGAGAACCGCCCAAAAAAAGAACAACTGGTTTAACCTGTTTTTTAATCTTAAGCCACTCTTTACCTTTCTCTTTTTCTCCCCCCAAGACACTTTTCTTTACCGGCAACCCCGCATAAAAAAATTTCTTTTGAGGAAAATAGCTACCGGCTCTTTCAAAATTTACCGCAATCGCATTAGCAATTGAACCTAAAAACTTATTGGCAACACCCGGAACAGCGTCAGACTCGTGTATTACCACCGGGATTCTATAAGCCTTAGCAGCCAAAACAACCGGAACGGAGGCAAACCCTCCTTTGGCAAAAACCACATCCGGCATAAAAACAAACAAATGCCACAAAGATTGAAGAAGACCAATAGGCAATTTTAAAAAATCCGCCAAATACTTAAAAGAAAAATACCTTCTCAATTTTCCGCATAAAATATTTTTTTGGTCTATGTTGTTCTCTTTCATTAAGTCATTTTCCAGTTTGCCCTCAGGTCCCATAAAAAGAAATTCAAAGTTTTCTTCCCCATAATTTTCTTTTAGATATCGAGTCACTGTTAACAAAGGAAATAAGTGTCCTCCGCTGAATCCTCCGCTCAAAACAATTCTTTTTGACATATTTTGGAATTTAATTTTTAAACCTCCGACCAATTTGATCCGATGGAATATTCCGCCAATAAAGGCACTTTAAGATCATAAACCTTCTCCATTCTGCTTTTCATCTTCTCGGCAAAAACTTTCGCCTCCTCTTTTTTTACTTCAAAAATTAATTCATCATGAATCTGCAGAATCATTTTCACTTCTTTAAATTCGGATTGGCTCGACACTGCCTTGTCCGCTTCCAGCATAGCCAGCTTCATAATATCGGCAGCCAAACCTTGAATAGGCAAGTTTATAGCCATTCTTTCGGCTGCGTTTTTCAATTGAAAATTAGAGGAGTTAATGTTGGAAATATACCTTCTTCTGCCCAGCTCAGTTTCTACATAACCTTTTTCTTGAGCAATTTGCTTAGTTTTTTCCAAGTATTTTTTAAGCCCGGCGAAGCTTTTCATATATTGATCAATAAAAAATTCGGCCTTTTCCCTGTCCAATCCGCTATCCCGCATAAAACCGTAAACCCCCATACCATACAAAATACCGAAATTAAGCGACTTGGCTTCGCTTCTTTGCGCATCACTGACTTCTTCCTCAGAAATCCCATTAACCCAAGCGGCTGTAGCTCTGTGAACATCTTTATTATTCCTAAAAATCTCTATCAATTTCTCATCTCCGGAAACATGAGCAGCCACTCTTAAATCTATCTGAGAGTAGTCGATGGCAACCAGCCTACGTCCTTTGCCGGCAATAAAAGAGCTTCTTATCAATTTAGCAAATTCGCCTTTTTTGGGAATATTTTGCAAATTAGGATTAGAGGAGGATAAGCGACCGGTAGCGGTCACTGTTTGATTATAATTAGTGTGAATTCTGTCGTTTCTTACCAATTCCGGCAAAGCATCGGCGTAAGTGGTTTTTAATTTAAAAAACTCTCTGTAATTTTCTATTTTAGGTATAATAGGACTTAAGTGTCTTATTTTTCTTAATTGATCTGCATCCGTGGAGTAACCGGTTTTTCCTCTTTTAACCTCCCTTGTGGAAATATTTAATTTTCCATACAAAATTTTAGCCAATTGGGCGGGAGAATTGATATTAAACTCTTCTCCGGCTATATCAAAAATCTCTTTTTCTAAAGCGCTTATTTTTTCCTGAGCTTTACGGGAAGCTTCTTCTAATTTAGTTTTATCTACCGCCACCCCCTCGCTTTCCATTTTGGCCAAAACCTTTATTAAGGGAAACTCGACCTGGTAAATCAATTTTTCCAAATCTCCTCTTAAATCAATGCTTTTTCTTTGTTCTTGGGCTATTTCTCGCAAAGATTTTTTGTAATTTTCATAAAGCTTGAAAGACCAACCGGCTCTTTCGGCAATTTCCTTGATTTCACTCTCCAAACTGTCCGACCACAACCCGGCCTGCCCTTTTCTGGTAGTTTGATTCTGCAAAGAAGCTCCGAATTCTTCTAAAACAAGCTTGTCCAAATCATTATTAGAGCCGGATCTTAAAAGATAAGCGGCTATCTTAACATCAAAAAAATTCTCAACAAAAGACTGTCCGCCAGTTTCTTCTTGATGACCTCCCTTTTCAAAAAAAACTTCACTCAGTCTTTTTAAGTCGTAGCCTATTTTAAAAACTTGTTTATCCGTCAATAATTCTTTTAATTCCCCAAAAAGGTTTTTGCTTACATAAAAAAAACTTCCGTTTTTTTCTCCCGGCAAATACAAACCCATTCCCGCTAAAGTATTCTGCTCGAATTGATGCGCTTCCAGGGCCAAGGATTGCTCTTTCTTTATTTTAGAGGCAATTTTTTGAAAATGACTTGGATCCTCGATTTTTTCCACTTCTTTAAACTTTATTTCCGGGTCCTCTCCTTGGGAAGATATTCTCTTGAGCAAACTGGAAAATTCCATTTTTAACATATATCGCTTCAGCGTTTCCGCGTTGTAATTTTGAAGAGTACATTTTTCCAAATCAAAATCCACTGGAACATTTCTCTCAATTTCAGCCAAATCTTTACTCATAAAAGCGCTTTCCCGTCCTTTTTTTAATTTTTCCTTGACTGATTTGGAAGTAATTTTTTCAATATTGCTATAGACTTCTTCCAAGGTTTTATATTTTAACAAAAGTTCCGTTGCCGTTTTTTCTCCCACCCCCTTCACTCCGGGAATATTATCTGACGGGTCTCCTCTCAAGGCCTTGTAATCCACCATCTGGTTCGGCTTTAAACCAAAACGCTCTTCCACTTTTTGCTTATCATAAATAACCGAATCATTTATACCCTTTCTCAAGGTCATTACTTTTATGTGGTCATCTACCAGCTGCAAAGTATCCAAATCTCCCGTAAGAATATAAATTTCTATCCCGTCCTTTTTTTGAACTTTGCCGCTCAAGGTTCCTATAAGATCATCCGCCTCATAACCCTTTTGCTCAAAAACAGGTATATTGTAAGCATTCAAAAATTCTTTGGCCAAAGGAATTTGAGCATAAAGCTCATCCGGGGCCTTTTCTCGAGTAGCCTTATATTGGTCATATTTTTTATGCCTAAAAGTGGGCTCCGGCAAGTCAAAAGCGGCGGCGGCGTAATCCGGCTTAATATTTTCAACAGCGCTTATTAGCGTAGCGGCGTAACCGTAAACAGCATTGGTCAATGTCCCATCTTTGGTGGCAAGCGGAGGAAGCGCATGGTAAGCCCTATGAATTAAAGCGTTGGAGTCGATTAGTAAAAGCTTTTTCACCGTAGAAAATATTTAAAAATAAACAAGGGATAGTCTAACAATTATGACAATTTTTTCTTGGCAATCTCTTTAATTTCTTGGTTGTATTCTTCTATGGCTTGATTTATCAAAGGATCAAAATTCTCATAAAGCTTTTTCTCTTTTACTATTTGACCTGCTTCCAACAAAGTGTCAAAGGTTCCCGCATCCAGCCAGGCCCCTTCCAGTTTTCTTACTTGTAGCTCCCCTTTTTCCAAGTAATAATTATGCACAGAGGTTATTTCAACTTCCCCTCTGTCTGACGGCACGCTTTTCTTGGCAGCATCCACGCATCTACCATCATAAACATAAACTCCGGGAATAGCATAATCACTAATCCACTCTTGAGGCTTCTCTTGAATTTTCACAGCCCTTCCATTGTCGTCAAATTTAACCACTCCATAGCGCTCCGGATCGGGAACTTTTTTGGCAAAAACCAGTCCTCCGGATTTAAAATTCCTTATACTTTCCGAAAAATTGTCCTCAAAAATATTATCCCCCAATACTAAGGCAACATTATCCCCGGCAATAAAATCTTCCCCCAAAACAAACGCATCCGCCAACCCTTTAGGCACTTTTTGAACTTTAAACTCTAATCTAACACCCAGTTTTTCAAACATAGAGCCCAGCAAATTCAAAAACTGCCCGGAATTATCCGGCGAGACTATTACCAAAATATCTTTGATACCGGCGCTTATCAAGACATTAAGCGGATAAAAAATCATTTGTCGGTCATATACCGGCAAGAGCTGTTTGCTGGTGGTAGCAGTTAGAGGGAAAAGCCGAGTCGCCGTCCCTCCGGCCAAAACAATTCCTTTCATTTTTTTATTTGCTTGCCTTTTTATTGTTCTTTGATTCATTGCTCTTTTTTTTAGGCTTATAATAACGAGAATTAAACAATAGAAATAAAACTTCGCACTGATTGGCCACCGCTTCCAAAAAAGAGCTTTCATCTTCCATTTCAATTTCTTTTTTCTTAGGTAAAATCAAAAAAGCCTTTAAATTAAAATTGTCCAAATCAGAGAAAAAAATATCCCCCTTCTTGAATTTGGAAAATGTTTGCTTCTTGTTGTTAAAAACCTCCAACAAAGTTTCATTTTTAATGGAAAAAAGACTTTCCTTTTCCATATTACTATCAAAACCGTTAAATTGCTCGATAAGCGTTTTGCCGTTTTTTAAATCCACAATTTTCAAAAAAGCATATCTCCTGCCTGTGGCATTGCAAACAATATTTAGCAGCTCAGAAAAAGCTTTCTCCACCTCTTCCCTGCTGGTGGGAGCGGGAGCTTTCATCTTTTGAAGCAGGTCTCGAATAATGGAAAATTGCACATTTACCTTGCCCAAATATTGAAAAGTGTCCAGAAGTTCTTTTTCTTTTTTTTCTAGCTTTAAAAAAAGTTTGGAAGCTTCTTGTTCTCTTTTTTTAACTACATAGTCATAATGCCAAAAAACATACAAAACAGCTAAAAAGCTCATCCCTAAAAACAAGGTTTCCAGTGTGTCCTCAGACATCCACTCCGTTCCACTGTTTATAAACTGAGGTATAGCTATTATTAAAATAAATAATATAGTTAAATTCAAAACCAAAAAAGCTTTGGTTTTTTTGTAGGGGTTGAGAGGCATAAAAAAAATTAAAAATAGATTCAATAAGCGTTTTTAAAATCATAACTTAAAATTAAATAAAATGCAAAAATGAAATAAGAAAGTAGACGGGAATGAAAAAGACTTGGAAAGCTTGAAGACACAAACTTGCCGAATTTAGCAAAAACTCGTTAAAATTGAAGAAGCTACATTTAAGCAAAAAGCGATTTGGAGCTTGAGTTTAAAATCTCTTTTTTAATTTTTAACTCTTGCCTTTAATCACCAACATAGCTTATTATAAAGTAAGTTACCCAAGCTCTCCCGTTTTCTGTCTTGAAGAACAATAACTACTTTGTTGTATAATGAAAATAAGAGATGAGTTGTCGATGCCAACGTATCTCCAAATCATTTAAACAATCTGGCTTACAAAATTTTACGCTCCTCTCTAATTCAAAGTTTCAGTAAAGACTGAGTAGGAGCTGCCGATTCCAACAACTCGAAACTTACCGCCCCTGAAAAATCATTTCAACCGAAACACTATAAATAAAGTAAAAAATCCTGACCGGAGATTTTTTGAACCACGCCGTTTTAAGAATATAAATATTTTACTTTTTTGTCCTGATTTATTGAAAAGTAGTAGCCACTAAACAAATCAAAATAACCTATGAAAAATATACTATTATTTTCTTTTTTATTCTTTGCTTCTTTGTTGGGATTTCATTTCTTAAGTCAATACTTTGAAGAAAGTCACCAGACAGGACAAGAAAAAGGAAAGTTAGAAAGCGAGATCCTGAATTCGGAAAAAAACCTCCCACAAGCAAACTCTGCGCAAGAAAGAGAAAAGAAAGAGAAAAGAAGTGAGGAAGACAACGACGAAAACAAAGAAGAAGACGAAAGAGAGTCGGCAAACAATCCCCCTAAATTACCTAAGCAACACCTAAATAAAACTCCTTTTGTTGTCCAAGCTCCTTTCGGCAATTGGGACGAGCTTCATGAAGAAGCATGTGAGGAAGCGGCTCTTGTAATGGCCAACGCTTATATTGAAAACATAAAAAATCTCTCCCCTGAGAAATCAGACCAAGAATTAACCTCCCTAGTTAAATTTGCAGAAGAAAATCTTAACCATAAACCCGACATAAATACCAAACAAATGGTAGATTTATTTAAAGAGTATTATAACCAAGAAGCTTCTGTTGTAGAAAATCCAACCATAGAAGAAATCAAAAAACATCTTTTTGAAGAAGGAATAGTTGTCGCGCCAGCAGCCGGAAGAAGCTTGGAAAACCCCCATTTTCAAAACCCCGGACCTCTTTATCACGCCTTGGTCATAATAGGCTATGATGAGGTTGAAAAACAATTTATTACTAATGATCCGGGGACTCGCCAAGGAGAAGAATTTAGCTATGATTACCAAAATTTAATGAACAGCATTCACGACTTTCCCGAAAGCGAAAAAAAAGAGGATATTTTAGAAGGAGAGAGGAGAGTTTTGTTTATTCATAAAGAACCGGAATTAACTAAATAGAGCCTGATGGGACCGATTTATCAGGATCTTCAGCCGGTGGGCAAGTTTATTTTTGTTTCTCGTTCCTAAATTATGTTTTAAATTATTTCTTTGCACTTCTTGCCGATATAATTATCTGGCCACCAGATTTTATGAGATTTTTTATTTCAAGTATCTCGAAAACCCGGGATTTTGTATTTTTATCTGTTGTTGTCTGATTCTTATCCAAAAATTTAACCTTCTTTTTTGGTTATTTAAAATTCCAATCTCCTACTTCTTAATCTCAAACCCTTTCTTTTGCTTTAATCTTCAAATTTTTTCTAAATTCGTAAAATTATTTTTTTAGTTTTTTATCTTTCTGTTTGCCTGCGCGCAATAAAAAACCACTTGGTACTTTCTATTAGAAATAAGTTGACTCCCACAAATCCAAATAAAATAAGCCAGCCGTTTAATCCCAGAGGTGTTGTTTGGATTAAATTAGATAAGAAAGGAATATAAATAGTAGACAAAAAAGCCGCGATAACAAGCAAAGATGAACCGTTAAGCCACTTATTGGAAAAAGGATTTATCTGCCAAATATTTTTACGTAAATTTTTAAAAGAAAAAATCACAAAAGCAGTATCAAAAGCAAATGTCCCGAAAATAATCGTGCGGACATAATCGAGATCCCAGCTTAATTTACCCCACAAAAACCAGAATAAAATAAGTACTAAAAATTGTTTAATAACACCCACCAAGAAAATCAAAGTTTTCATCTCTTTTGTTAGCAAACGCTGTTTTTTGTAAGACGGCTTTCTTTTCATAACTCCCTTCTCCGGCGGTTCAAAAGCATAAGCAATAGTAGGAAAACTGTCTTCTATAAAATTATTCCACAAAATTTGAACCGGCAGAATTGGCAATGGCCAGCCAAAAAATATCTTGGCTGCTCCGACCACAATAATTGAGGCAAAGGAATCACTTAAAACATAGGCAATAGACTTCCTTAAATTATCCAAAATAGTTCGTCCTTCCCCAATAGCTTTCACGATAATTTCAAAACTATCATTAAGCAAAACCAAATCTGAAGCCTCTTTGGCAATCTCTGTTCCTGAGCCTAATGATAAGCCAATATCCGCTTTTTTAATGGCGGGCGCATCATTAACTCCGTCTCCTACCATTGCAACAATTTCACCTTTTTTCTGCCAGGCTGAAACTATTCTGATCTTGTGCTTAGGTTCTACTCTAACATAAATTCTGTAATTATCTACTGTTTGGGCAAGTTTTTCGTCTGAAATCTTTTCCAACTCCCTGCCTTCCAGCACTTGATCAGCTTGGAAATCCACTCCGGCTTCCTTAGCAACGAACTGGGCGGTCTTCTTTTGATCTCCGGTGATAATAATCGGCTTTACTCCGGCCTCCCTGGCTTTTTTGATAGCTGACTTGATTCCAGGGCGCAAAGGATCTTTGAAACCAATCAAACCTAAAATCTCCAAATCGCTAACCTCTTGGAGAAATTCCTTTTTATTTTTTGGAATTTTGTTAATCTTTTTTCTTGCCAAAGCAACCACTCGCAAACCATCCTGAGCCATCATCTCAGACTTTTTCTGCCAATCGGAGTCTTGCCCGGCTCTCTCCAGGACAGCTTCCGGGGCGCCGGATACGTAAATAAAATGATTTTTTTCTTCTTTTCTTAAGCTGGCCTGGAATTTATTCCCAAAAGAAAATTCCAATTTCATCATCTCTTTGGACTCTTGCTCTAAATGATGTTTATAGAGTCCCTCTTCTTTGCCGGAGAAAAAAAGGGCTTTGTCTGTTGGGGAACCGTTAACTTTCCAGTTTTTAACTTTATCTTTAGGATTTTCAGCATACGCTTCGTTGCAAAGAACCGCCACCTTAAAAGCTTCCTTCTTATTTGAAGAATCAATTTTTTCCATTTCCATTTTTCCTTGAGTCAAGGTTTTGGTTTTATCCAAACAAATAATGGAAGTTGATCCCAGCGTCTCCACAGAGTTCATTTTTCTCACCAATCCTTTTTTTCGCAAAAGCCTCTCCATACCAATAGCCAAAATAACAGTCATCACCACCGGCAAAGACTCCGGCACTCCGCCCACGGCAATAGCCACCGCTGCCTCAAAGGTTTGCAAAGGATCTTCTCCTCTTAAAATACCCCCAAAAAAGAGCAAGACACACAGACCGCCTATTAGTCCTCCAATAATTCTACCAAAGTCAATCATTTTCTTTTGCAATGGGCTTTTTTGTTCCTTGGTTTGCTGTAATATGGAAGCTATATTCCCGGTCTCGGTTTTATTTCCCACAGCTGTTATTACCGCCTTCCCCCTTCCTGACTCTACCAAGCTTCCCATATAAACCATATTCTCTCTATCAGCCAACGAAGTCTCCGGAGACATTTCTTGGGTTATCTTGCGAGACGGATTAGACTCCCCCGTTAAAATGGCTTCGGAAACTTGCAAATTTTCCTCTTCAACTACCCTGGCATCGGCCGGCACTTTATTCCCGGTTTTTAATTCAATAATATCTCCGATAGTTAAGTTTTCCTGCAAAATTTCTTTTTTAACACCATTTCTATAAACAATCGCCTTGGTTTTTAAAGCTGAGTGAATTTTTTTGAAAATTTTAGAAACCTTAACCTCCTCCCAATAACCGAAAAAAGCGTTCACTATAACCGCCAAACTTATCACCGCTCCATCTGTCCATTTTCCCATAAAAAAAGTTATGACAGCGGCAATTATTAATATATAAATCAAAACACTATTAAGCTGTCCCAGAAAAATCTTTAATCTTGAAAAACGCTTATCTTTGGATATTTTGTTTTTACCAAATCTTTTGATTCTCTTTTTAGCCTCCTCCTCCTCTAAGCCATTCTCAAGATCAGCTTCCAATGTTTTTAAGACTTCTTGGGTCCTTTTGCTGTGCCATTTCTTTTTATTCAATTCTTTTTCGCTTTTCATTTATTTTATATTATATTCGACTTTAAATTAAAATCTACGGAGAATCTTAATGCGGAGAATTGCGCTAACGCTAAGTAGCTTTATTATACCAAATAAAAATACATAAAAAAAGGAAGGTCTTTAATGGCCTTCCTTTAAACAACATTACTCGTCAGAGAAGAAAAAAGCCACCCTTACTAATGCTTCCTCTTTTTCTTCAAGCAAACTTATGGGCCTATGCCGGTCCCTTCTCATTCCGGAAAGCAACAGGCAATTATTTAAATTCTCAAACTTGTTTTTAATTTGAATACTTCTTCTTTCTACGGCCTCCCTTTTTTCTGCAAAACTGCTCAACAATTGGCATTCATCGGCTATTCTAAACAAAAGATTTCTAAAGTCTTTAAATTCAAAATTTGCATTTTTAGCATCACGCAAGCTGTTGAAAGAATAAACAAACTTAGCCCGCAAACTTTTTGGATAAATTCTAAAATCAACATCCACGTAATTCATAACTCCTCCTTTGTGTAACTTAAATAAAAGGTACTTCTTTGAGAGCGCATCAGACTAAATTTGAGTAATTCTCCCAGAATATTTAAAGGGTAGCCAAGCTTGCTTCGCATATAAGTCCGGCATTCACCGAATTTCATTTTATTACCAAATCAAAAATTTAGACAAAGTTTTAAACGAAAATCTTTAAGTTTTTCTGCGCATTGCGTGCCTACTAGGACTCGAACCCAGAACCTCCTGGTCCGACCCCGCCCCTATTTTGTACGCCCGGTAGGACTCGAACCCACAACCTCCTGGTCCGAAGCCAGGCGCTCTATCCGATTGAGCTACGGGCGCATGTACAAAATAGGGGCGGGGCTATCCAATTAAGCTACGGGGGCATATTAATAACCAATGAACAACTAAAAAGCTAAAATAAAATTATTCCGTCCCTTTTTTTGTCTATCAATAATCAAAACTCGTAAAAATGCCAATTTTTGATTTGAGCAAAATTACTCCTTGATTTTAACATCTAACTCTACCTGATTTAAAACTTTCAAACTTTATAAACTTTCACCCTTCAAGCTATTGGGTACGCGCAGAGGGATTTGAACCCCCGACCGTCGGCTTAAGAGGCCGCTGCTCTACCAACTGAGCTATGCGCGCTTGATTTCACTTTCAATTTACTTCACGCATAACACAAACCGGGGTTGATGACTCGGACCCTGCCCGCCTTCTTCCTGTCGGGAACTGAGCTATGCGCATTTTTGCAAACTAAAAACGGCACTCTTAAAAGTTTAAACTAAAAAAGAAACTTCGTCAATATGCGATAAAGCAACCTTATGCTTTTCCAAAAATTTGATAAAAGTAAATAGTTGCACTAAGGGGAATTTCTTTTTCTCTTGGTTATTAGCTACCAATCACAAAATTAAATAATTGATGTTGCCTAAATTAGTCTTTCGCAAAAAACTCTGAAGTTCAATTTCTGTGGATACAGAAGTCGAACTTCAGTCCGCCACCGCAACCGGAAAATGCGTTCTTATTAAATTATAATGATTATATGCGCATAACATCGTTAAATAAAGATTGAAAATAACGAATAACAATCCGGAGTGTTCAGAATAGCCTCAGCTAAGGCAAAAAAAATTTGGGTAATTTAGCAAAAAAGGCGGAATTGCAATAGAAATGGCGCCTGGAAACAGCCCCTCTTAATCCTTTGCGATTCAAAACCGAGAAAACTATTTAAAGCAAGCAGGGATATAAACTCTTGTATTTTTTTACTCTCTTGCTATAATAAAAACTGTTTTGATGTTATAAAAATTAAAATAATCGAATGCAAAACATTCAAGAAATTTTTGATCAATTAGAGGAGATTAAAAAGCAGCAAAAAGACATAAAAGATGAGTATAAAGACGCCTTGACTAATACCGAAGAATATGAGGAAATAAAAGAACAAATCAAGGAGTTAACGGAAAAAAGAAAACAAATAGAAACTACGGTACAAAACCAACTGGGTCAAAGATTTGAACAATTGGAAGAATTGAAAGAAAAACAAAAAGAACTCAAACAAATGCTCTCCGATATTGCTATGAACAATTTAATTAACGGGGAGAGCATAGAAGTCAAGGATAATTACAACACCCTTTACGAACCTCAAATCAATATAACTTTCAAGAAAACTTCCGCTAAAAAAGAAGAGGAGTCAAATAGCTAAGACACGAAAAAATCTAAAAGCTAACCCAAAAAACCGAAGAATATTCGGGTGTTTTTGGTTTCACTCTATTTGAAACCCCCGAACGGCAAACAATCCATTAAAAAAGCATTTACACTTTAAATGTTTAGTTCTTAATTTAACTGTCCCATTATTGAAAAGTAATTTTACGAGATTATTGGAGTTTTATTATTTTTTATCAAATCCGAAAATATTACATCCTAACCACCAAATCTTTTAAAGCATCTTTCATTTCCATTCTTCCCGTCTTAACAAATAAATCAAGTTCGCTGCAAAAATTGTAAATCCTCTTAATTTCGGTTAATCTGAAACTTCTTAATTGACTTAAAGTCTTCTTGACCACGAAAGGATGAAGTCCTGTCTCCCCGGCAATTGAATTTTGATCTTGGCAGCCCTTTCTCCGGCAATAGTCAACTTTGGCTAAATTCCTAACCTGATAAACAATCATTGAAAAAATATAAAAAGCATCTTCTTTGTTCTTCATTAAACTTGAAAGCATTTCAACCGCTTTCTCTTTGTTCCTAACTCCAAGAGCATCCACAAAATCAAAAATTTTTACTTCCGTTGATTCCTGGCAAAGCGCTTCCCAATCAACTTTGGTTATTTCTCCTTCTTGCTTAAAAGCAACCAGTTTTTCCAATTCTCCGTTTAACCTCCATAAATCCTTACCAAAGCTAACTTCTAAATTTTTCTTCACTTCTAAATTTATCCTCAAGTTACCGCCTGATTTTTCTTGAACTTTTCTGTCTATCCAATTTCCAATCTCCGCGAAACTCAAAAACTTAAACTCCTCCACCTGAGCTTTTTTTTGTAAAAACTTGAACAGTTTGCTGTTTTTTCTCGGCTTTCCGGAAAAGGTTAAAATTATTTCCAACTCTTCTCTTTCAGCCACCTCTTCCAGTAATTTCAACAAATAATCCTGTTCGGAGATATTCGCTTCAAAAATATTCTTGATAACAACAAGTTTTTTTTGAGAAAAGAGCCCTCCCCCAAAAGAAAGGCTCTTTCCTACTTGACTTAAATCATCCTCCTTAACCACAAAAACATCCACTCCGGCGAGGGAATTTTTTTTCAGGAAATTCTTTTTAATCACCGTCACCCTCTCTTGCAACGAAAAACCCTCTTCGCCGAATAAGAAATAAATCATCTTTTTCGATTATTTTTTTATTCCATATCTTCAATAGCAGTCACTTCCTTATCCCAGTCCAATTTCATATTGGGATAAATCACTTCCAGCCAAATTTGTCCCGGGACAAATTTGATTTCGCTTCCGTTTTCATCTAAAAGCATTAACTTGGATTCAGCCTTGGAATTATCTTTGCTCCATTCTCCTTTTATTTCTTGGCCGTTGAGGTAAAAATAGGCCTCTCCGGAACTAACGTTGTCATACCAGGGGTCACCCAATTGAACATTGTTGTAATGCGGGTCTTCTTCCATATTTTCATCTTTGGCAATTAAAACTGCCACATTTTTGGGGTTTATCGTTTCATTATTATTTCTATCCACCTGCTTTTCTCCTCCCCAGTAGCGAACATAATGATTGTTTTCTTTTTTATAGTCATAATAAACTTTTAAATCACCGGGATATCCTATCTCTAAACTGCCTTTTTCCGGCCTCTGATCTTCAGAAGTTTCTTCTTGGTGGGGATATCCGGAAAACCTATTCTCCGTCCTATATCCAAATTCCTCCGCGCAGCTTAAGAGCTCGTCAAACTTGGCATAACCGCTATCTACCCCCCTGCTCATTCCTTCTTTTCTAAAACAACACTGCCCGGCTGATTTTCCGGCATCACTGTTGCAATTTAAATTATCAATAACTCCGCTGTTTAGGTTATTTACAAAGGAATCCAACTCTGCTCTTCCCCAATGAGTGAAGATGGCATCCATTCCTTTGGCTAAGTGAACAAAATCCGGTCGAGCGCTTCTCATAGAACCCACCTCCGGAGGATTTCCGCAAACATAAACAGACATCAAACGAGTAAATCCGGTAGTTAAAACCGGCATTTCCACCACCATATCTGCTTCGGAAATTCCGGCCATCGGCCTGGCTTGCTCGTCAGCCGGTTGCATTACAGCCATGGGACGGCGATTCCAATTCTCACAAGCTAAACCGGAAATGGGACTCACTTCCCCATTATTTTGAGGTGATTGCTTAGACACATCTCCTCCATTGTTGACCTCTATCAACTTATTGTCTTCAGAATCATCTCCCCTGGTAAACCACCAAGCTGTTCCCAAAATTAAAATTAAAATCCCGGCAAAAATAAACCACTTCTTCTTTTCATTTGTTTCTTCTTCTTGAAAATTAACCGGCCTATCCCCCTCTTGATTCTCGGGAGATTTTTTTTCTTCTTTTTGATCTAAATCAGGATACGTATTCATTTTTTTATTTTAAAATTTAATTACCATAAACAAATTTCCAAAATATTTTTTCAAATTCTTTAAAAATATCAATAATGGCTTTTATGCTCTAAATATTTCAAACAATGCATGAAGCATTTATCGTCTCCGTTTCTCAAAAAACTAATTTTTTATCTGAAAAAGAGCATTCGGAAAAACTACTTTTGACAACTCGGACACCAATAAGTCCCCCTCTGGCCGATCTTAATTTTTTCTATTTTACAGTTGCAATTTTTATTTAAACACTCTTCTCCTTTTCTATTATACACCTTTAAATAATTTTGAAAACCCCCGGGGGCTCCGGATGTATCTCTATAATCGCTATCCGAGGTTCCTCGGTGCTTTACAGCCTTTTTGAGGACTTCTTTAATAAAAAAATGAATTCTTTTAGTTTCTTCGAAAGATAAACTCTCCGCCTTCCTTTGAGGATTAACTCCGGCCTCAAAAAGAATTTCACAAGCATAAATATTACCGATCCCCGCAATTAAATTTTGATCCAAAAGCAGCATTTTTATATTACTCTTCCCCCTTTTAGATATCAATTTCTTAAATTTTTTCAAAGTAAAGCTACTACTGAGAGGCTCTTCTCCTAATGAGGAAATTTCTTTAACTTTTTCCTGTCCTCCATTCCAAAAAAATTTTATTTTTCCAAACTTACGCATATCGGAAAACTCAAGAGTAAAATTATTTTTTTTGCAACTTAAATACCAAATATGATGAATAAATTGGTTCACTCTGTCGTTAAAATAACCTTCTTTATCGGCTTGTCCGTTTTTTAATAAGAGATGTCCGGTCATTTTTAGATGTATCAATACAACCAAATCATTCTCAAAAAAAATCAAAATATTTTTGCCTCTACGCTTAACTTCTGTTATTTCTTTTCCGGTGATAGATTTTTTAAAAGCCTTTAGAGTGTCCTTGACGGCCTTGGGCCAATCCGTCCAAAAATCGATCACTCTGCAACCGATTATTTTTTATTTTAAATCTTTAACTATGGTTTCCACTTCCGGTAGTTCAGGCATTTTTAAAAAAATAAAAGTAAAGTTTTTATAATTATCTCAAATCAAAAAATTATTCAAACCTATCAAAAAAATAAAAGTATAGGAAAAATTTAATAATCTCGAAACTTAAATTAATTATAATGCTTATTTAAAAAATTTCCAAATATCGTCAAGCCGACTTTATTAAAACAAAAACAGCCCCCGCAAAAAGGGCTGTTTTTTTAATCAAAAAATGAAAATTATTTCAAAATCTTAGTAACCACACCGGCACCTACGGTTTTGCCTCCTTCTCTAATAGCAAATCTCATTCCATCTTCCATGGCAACCGGAGCCACCAATTTAACACTCAAGGTTACAGTATCACCCGGCATAACCATCTCGGTTCCTTCCGGTAAAATAACTTCTCCGGTAACATCAGTGGTTCGGATATAGAATTGCGGTTTATATCCTTTGAAGAAAGGAGTGTGTCTTCCGCCTTCTTCTTTGCTTAGAATATAAATTTCAGTCTCAAATTCAGTGTGCGGGGTTATGCTTCCCGGCTTAGCCAAAACCTGTCCTCTTTGAACGTCTTCCTTCTTAACGCCTCTCAATAGAATACCGGCATTGTCTCCGGCTTCACCTTTTTCCAGTGTCTTATTAAACATCTCAATACCGGTAACAGTAGTCTTTTGAGTATCTTGAAGACCTACTATTTCAATTTCTTCGTTTAAGCTAATTTGGCCTCTCTCAATTCTTCCGGTTACCACGGTTCCTCTGCCTTCAATAGTGAAAATATCTTCAATTGGCAACAAGAAAGGTTTGTCAATATCTCTTTGAGGCTCCGGAATCTTAGCGTCTAAAGCATCCATCAATTCAAAAACGGGATTAACCGCTTCGTCATTTTGATCTTTAGCTTCCAAAGCTTTCAAGGCAGATCCTCTAATAATAGAAGTATTCTCGCCATCAAATTCATACTGGGTTAAAAGCTCCCTAACTTCCTCTTCTACTAAATCAACCAACTCTGGATCCTCCACCATATCAACTTTATTCAAGAAAACAACGATTTCAGGCACTCCCACTTGCCTGGCCAGAAGAATGTGTTCTCTGGTTTGGGGCATAGGTCCATCTGTAGCGGAAACCACCAAAATAGAACCATCCATCTGAGCCGCTCCGGTAATCATGTTTTTAATATAATCGGCATGACCCGGGCAATCTACGTGAGCATAATGCCTTTTTTCAGTTTCATACTCCACGTGAGCAGTCGCAATAGTGATACCCCTTTCTTTTTCTTCCGGGGCTTTGTCAATCTCGGCAACACTCTTGTGAGAACCGGCCCTGCCGGCCAATTCCATTCCATGCAGAATGGCGGCTGTAAGAGTTGTCTTCCCATGATCAACGTGGCCAATAGTTCCTACGTTGATATGAGTCTTGCCTCTTTCGAATTTTTCACTCATACTCTTTTTTAATCTGTGCTAACGGAACAAACTATCCCGCTAAAACAGATTGTTATTTTTTAGTTAATTAATTATATAAAACACTCCTCAAAATTTTAACAAAACTTTATAATTTGTCAAATACGTTCTTTGTCATCAAAGAACTCTTTTAATTATTACGCTTCCCCGTTTTTAATCTTTTCAGCCACACTAGCTGGAACTTCAGCGTAATTATTAAATTCCATAGAATAATTAGCCCTACCCTGAGTCATAGATCTCAATTGAGTAGAATAGCCAAACAAGGAAGCCAGCGGCACCTTGGCATGAATCAATTTTGTCTTGGTTTGGCCTTCACCTCTATCTTCCATTTCTTCAATTTGCCCTCTCTTGGAATTAAGGTCTCCCACTACATCCCCCATAAACTCCTCCGGGGTAATTACTTCCACATCCATAATCGGCTCCAGCAATATAGGATTGGCGTTCTTGGCCGCTTCTTGAAAAGCAAAAGACCCGGCTATTTTGAAAGCAGCTTCGGAAGAATCCACTTCATGATATGAACCATCGTAAACAGTAGCTTTAATGTCAACCATGGGATATCCAGCCTCTATGCCTCTCTCGGTGGCTTCTTTGATGCCCTTTTCTATGGCGGGTATGTACTCAGCCGGAATGACTCCGCCTTTAATCTCATTAACAAATTCAAATCCGGCCCCTTCTTCCATTGGCTCCAATTTAATCCAGCAATGGCCATATTGCCCTCTACCTCCGGATTGCTTAATGTATTTTCCTTCCGCCTCTACTGACTTCTTGACAGTCTCCCTGTAAGCCACTTGAGGCTTTCCTACATTGGCCTCCACCTTGAATTCTCTTTTTAGTCTATCTACAATAATATCCAAATGAAGCTCTCCCATACCGGAAATAATAGTCTGCGCGGTCTCCTCATCCGTCCTCACCGTAAAAGTGGGATCTTCATCAGCCAATTTTTTCAAGGCGGTCGCCATTTTTTCTTGATCGGCTTTAGTCTTTGGTTCAATGGAAATAGAAATAACGGGTTCGGGAAATTTAATAGTCTCTAAAATAATCGGGTTCTTTTCATCACTTAAAGTGTCTCCGGTAGAAGTGTTCTTAAGTCCTACCAGCGCCCCGATTCCCCCGGCATAAATATCTTCCATTTCTTCCCGATGATTGGAGTGCATTCTCAAAATTCTACCTACTCTCTCCTTTTTGTTCTTAGTAGAATTGAGAACGTAGGAGCCGGCTTTAAGAGAACCGGAATAAACCCTGAAAAAAACCAGTTGCCCAACATAAGGATCCGAAGCAACCTTAAAGGCCAAGGCGGAGAAAGGCTCATCGTCAGAGGATTTTCTGGTGAGTCTCTTTTCTTCATCGTTCATATCCACTCCCTCCACGGGAGGAACATCTATCGGAGAAGGTAAATAATCAACAACAGCATCCAATAAAGGCTGCACTCCTTTGTTTTTAAGAGAGGTGCCTGTAAAAACGGGGTTAACATCTCCGGAAATAACTCCTTTTCTCAAGCCTCTTTTTATTTCTTCTTCTGTCACATCTTCTCCTTCCAGATACTTTTCCATCACTTCATCATCTAACTCGGAGACCTTTTCAATTAATTTTTCCCTCCATTCTTCCGCTGTTGCTTTTAATTCTTCCGGGATTTCTTTTTCCTCCATTTTTTCTCCATACTGACCTTCAAAGTATACGGCTTTCATTTTAATTAAATCTACAACTCCTTTATGATCGGCATCTTGGCCAATAGGGTACTGAACCGCAACGGCGTTGGGAGAAAGTCTTTTATGAATAGAATCCAATGATCTTTCAAAATCGGCGCCTTCTTTATCGATTTTATTGATAAAACAAATTCTGGGAACATTATATTTATCAGCTTGCCTCCAAACCGTTTCAGACTGAGGCTCTACGCCTTCTTTTCCGTCAAAAACCACAATACCGCCGTCTAAGACCCTCAAAGATCTCTCCACCTCAACAGTAAAATCAACATGTCCGGGAGTATCAATTATATTAATTTGATAATCCTTCCAATAACAAGTGGTTGCGGCGGAAGTAATGGTAATTCCCCGCTCTCTTTCTTGAGCCATCCAATCCATCACAGCTTCTCCTTCATGAACCTCTCCTATTTTATGAGAAATACCGGTGTAAAACAAAATCCGCTCGGTAGTAGTGGTTTTACCGGCATCAATATGGGCTATAATCCCAATGTTTCTATTTTTTTCAATAGCGTAATTCCTTGGCATAAAAAAAGCTTAATATATTTAATTAAGAGTTGCTGATCCAAGTTACTCGGGACCTGCTAACTCTGAAAAATTATTAAAAAATTATTTTAACTAAAATTTCATAAAACAAATAATATTTCCCAATACTACTTTACCACAAGGCGTGAATGGGAAGACTTACTCAGTTCGCACCAGCTTGAAAGATATGCAAATATTATGTTACTCGCCTCGATTAATCCGGATTCAGGCAACAGAATGTTTATTTTAGATTTTTATGAAAATAAATTTTCGGCTCAAACTTATTCTCTCTTTTTCTATCTATCTTAGGCAAAATGAGCAAAAGCCTTATTGGACTCGGCCATTTTATGAGTGTCTTCCTTTTTCTTAATAGCAGCTCCTTTTTTCTCTGAGGCTTCTAACAATTCATCCGCCAACCTGGAAGACATCTTTTTTCCTTTTCTGCCAGAAGCGGCTTTCAAAATCCACCTCATCGCCAAAGTAGCCCTTCTATCCCCTATAACAGGGACGGGAACTTGATAATTGGCTCCTCCCACTCTACGGCTCTTAAGCTCCATCAAAGGAGAAACATTCTTAATAGCTTGCTCAAAAACATTTAATCCTCCCTTCTTGGTTCTTTTGTGAATTTCTTCAAAAGAGTCGTACACAACAGCCTCAGCAACGGACTTTTTTCCGTCCTCTAATATCTGACCTACAAACCTGCCCACTAAAAGTGAATTATAAACAGGATCCGGCTTCCAATTTTTTTGATAAACCTTATTTTTTCTAGACATATCTTGCTAATTTTAAATCTTTTAGGATTATTAGATAGTTAAAAAACTTTACAACAAAAATTTTAAACATTGCGGTAATTCCAAATATTTAGAAGCTACTTCTTCTCTTTGGGTTTTTTACAGCCATACTTAGACCTTCCTTTATTTCTCCCCTCCACTCCGGCCGCATCCAAAACACCTCTAACCACTTGGTATCTGACACCCGGAAGATCGGGAACTCTTCCGCCTCTTAACAAAACTATGGAGTGTTCTTGCAAATTATGCCCTTCTCCGGGAATGTAGGCGGTTACTTCTTTTCCATTTGTCAATTTTACTCTGGCAATTTTACGCAGAGCGGAGTTCGGTTTTTTCGGGCTGGTTGTTCCCACTTTTACACAAACACCCCTCTTAAAACAAGAAGGGTAGTAAACCGGCTTGTTTTTTATGGAATTAAAACCAAAATCCAAAGCCGTAGTTTTAGATTTTTTGACCACCTTTTTTCTGGGCTTTCTAATGAGTTGATTAATTGTTGGCACTTTTCTTAAATTTAACTGTTAATTTAACAAATTTATAAAAAAATATTGTTTTGAAAATTTAAATTAATAAACAATATTACATCTTATTCAGTTTTCCAATCTTGAAATGTTTGGATTTTGGATCATCATTTCGCAAAAACCAAAGCAATTACGATTCTACACAATCGCAAGCTAAATGTCAATATTTCTCTAAAATAAATCTTTTAATTTAGTTAATTCTTAGAAAAATAATACTCGCAATTAAATTCCTTTTTAACAAAAAAACCCTTAAAATTCGCTCTAAACGCTTTTTTTGTTAATTATTTTCCCATCTTTTTTCTTATAAAAGCCGGGATCTCCAAATCGTCATCGGATTCTTCCAGAGGGCTTTCTTCGTTAAAGGTGCCTTTCTTCTTGCGCCCGGAGGTTTCTTCACTTTGATCTTGCAAATTCTTTTTTTCGAAATCATTATCAAATCCTTCTCTGCGATCACCTGTCTTTTCTTCAGATATATCGGGAAGAGAACTTTTCTCATCTCTGCGTCCCTCTGTTTCAAAACTGCTAAAAAAACTTGATTCTTTTTTCTCTTGCTCTTCCGTTTGCTCAAAATCCGGACTTTGCATCTGGCTTAAAAAGTCTTCCTGCGTATTCCCCCCATCAAAACCGGTAGCTACAACTGTTATCTTCACCTCTCCTTTCTTAACTGTCTCATCAGACGCTGCTCCGAAAATAATTCTGGCATTGGGATCTACATTTTCCGTAATCAAGCTGGCCGCTTCGTTAATTTCCATCATAGTAAGATCGGTACCGCCGGTAATATTAAATAACACTCCCCTGGCCCCCTCGATAGAAACATCCAGCAAAGGAGAGTTGATAGCTTCCTTAGCTGCTTGCTGAGCCCTGTTTTCACCGGAAACCACTCCCACTCCCATTAAAGCGGAACCGCTGTCTTGCATTACCGATTTTATATCAGCAAAATCAACGTTAATAATTCCCGGCTTGGTTATTAAATCGGAAATTCCTTGAACTCCCTGCCTTAAAACATCATCTACGATTCTAAAAGCATTCAAAAGAGAGGTTTGTCTATCAATAATTTGCAATAATTTGTCGTTTTGGATGGAAATAAGCGTATCCACTCTGTCTTTAAGGTTTTCTAAAGACTCTTCCGCAATAGCCGATCTTTGCTTTCCTTCAAAAGCAAAAGGTTTAGTGATAACCCCCACCGTCAAGGCACCCGCCTCCCTGGCAGCTTCCGCTACCACGGGACCGGCTCCCGAACCTGTTCCCCCACCGGCTCCATAAACAATAAAAACCATATCACAACTTTTTAAGGCCTCATGAATTTCATCCCTATTTTCTTCAGCCGCCTGCCTGCCAAGTTCCGGATTCATCCCGGCACCCAAGCCTTTGGTAAGGTTTTTACCGATATGTATTTTTTCCTTAGCTCCACAAGCATGCAAATCTTGAGCATCGGTATTAACAGCCACAAACTCCACTCCGGAAAGTTTGCATTCTATCATTCTGGAAATAGCATTACTACCGGATCCTCCAACGCCGACAACTTTAATTCTTGCAAATGTTTCAACCTCCGGTTTTACTTCTGCCATTGTTATTTAATTAGGTCTTAATAATTTATTCAGCTTCCGCTGAAACCCCGATTAATCGGGTTACTTAATTGAATATAGCAAAAAATGAAAGAGAAATTAATTGCTTTCTTGATAAAATTTTAGTAAAAAAATATTTTTCCAAGAATAGAGGATTCTGAATGAGCAACTCGCCTTTGCTAAAAAATTAAAAAGCATCCTTTGTGTTCAGTAATAATTCTATTACAACTTTAAACTTTAATCAAGTTAAAACATTTTAACAGACCATTTAAAAAAGTCAATAATGAATAAAATATCCTATTAAAATCCGGAACAAATAAAAATAAATTTATTTACATTTTCAAAGTCAAAAAGGAAGATTTTAACTATTTTACATATTTTGGCAGAAACACTATTATATTCAATTAACTCCCCTTTCTATTTCAATCGATAATTGCCAACTTCTATTTGGGCAAAAAACCTTCCAGCCATCTTTTAAGGGTCTTGATTTTATCAGAAGGAAAGCTTTTTTTAAATTTATCCGCAAAACCGAATCCTGAACCGGAACTTTTAAGAGAATTTTCTTCTCCTCCCTCCTCCAGCACCCACAAAATAATCCCTACTGCAACGGAAAAGGAGGGATCATCCACCTTGTCTACCAGTCCGGAAAGCTCCCGAGGAAAGCCCACTTGAGCAGGCAATTTAAGATTCTCCTTAGATAAATCAACCATTCCATGCAAACAAGCCCCGCCGCCTGTCAAAACAGCCCCAGCCGGCAATAACGCCGACCTGTTGATTTTTTTCAATTCTCTTTCTACCATCTGAAAAATCTCTTCCGCCCTGGCTTCCATAATTTCACAAATATGTTTTCGGGATACACTACCCTCTTCCTCAGGATTTATTTCAGCTAAATTTATCTGCTCCCTTTTGCCTATTTCGCCAGGCAACGCAGAACCATACTTTAATTTAACCTGCTCTGCTACATCTACGGAAGTTCTCATTCCTATGGCTGCATCATTAGTTATATGGCCTCCTCCAACAGGCAAAACAGATAAATAAATTAATTCCCTTTCTTCATAGACAGCCAAAGAAGTAGTTCCGCCTCCTATGTCAACTAACGCCACACCCAGTTCTTTTTGCCTCTTATTAAGAGCCGCCTTGGAAGCGGCTAAAGGAGAGGCCACAAAACCTTGCAAATCCACTCCCACGTCATTTAGACATTTGGAAATGTTTTTCAGATAAGAGGCAAAAGCTGTAACAATAACCCCCTTCATTTCCAATCTTACTCCACTCATACCGACAGGCTCCTTTATTCCGGATTGATTATCTAAATTAAAACTTTTGGGAATCGTGTGTAAAATTTCGTAGTTATGGGGAATATTTATCGCTTGACTGGCCTCAACCACTCTTTCCACATCATCTTCTGTTACTTCTCCATCAGCTCTGCCTACTGCAATCACACCTTGAGTGGCATTGCAAGATAAATGACTGCCGCCCACAGACACGAAAGCTTCCTCTACCTTGATTCCCGCCATTCTTTCAGCTTGCTCCAAAGAATTCTTGATTGAGGCGGTTACTTCTTCCAAATCCACGATAACACCTCTTCTTAAACCGCTAGAAGGAGCCTTTCCCACTCCTATAATTCTGGGTTTTTCATCCGGAATAATTTGAGATATAACTGTGCTAATGTTTGCAGATCCCAAATCAATCGCCGTGATATATTTTCCTTTAGTCATTTTGTATTAGATAGGCCTATTATAAAATAAATTCACTTCTTTTTTTGCAAAATTTATTCTCTATCCATTTTCTATTATTGATACATACAAATTGCTTTGCAAATTTTCTAATAAAAAAACATATTTTTCTCCTTTTGCCTTTTTGCGCCGCAATTGTTATTTTTGCCAACCCTAAAAATATTAAAAACGCTATTCATGATATTATATATCAGATTATCACGCAATAACAAAAAAACTGAAAAGTTTTGGTTTTTTGAAAAACCCTCTTTATGCCTACCGATAAAACCCCTTAAAAGATTAGCACAGAAAAAAATATTTAGCAAACCACTCCTTTACTCTATTATATTCTTTTAAAAAACTTTGTCAAAAAAGCACAATCCATTGACCTGGAAGCCTAAAAAGGATAAAATCAGTTAAATTACTTTTCTGATCTAAAATTTATCCGAGAAATTATGAGAGACTATAATTATCTTTCTTATGAGCTCAAGAAGCTCGGACTTAAAAAGCAAGAAGCTGATATTTATCTTATTTTAATGGAAAATGGTTATTCCAGCATAAGTAAATTAGCTTCAAAAACCTCCATCAGCCGCCCTACCATTTACAGGAATTTAGAAAGCCTTCGCAGAAAAGAACTTGTAACCAAAGAGAAAAAGGGGTATCGAAATTACTTCTTTGCCGGTTCCCCGGATAACCTTTTGAATATTCTTAAAATACAAAAAAGGAAGGCGGAAGAACAGGAAAGAGAATTTCTGAGAATTATTTCTCTGTTGCAGGGAAAGTATTATCTCCAATCCGACCAAAACCAGATTAAGCATTTTCAAAAAACAAATGATAAAAAAAATTTATTTGAAAAAATAGCCAATGATTCCTGCAAAAAAATCCAGGTAATCCTATTCTCGCCAGAGAAAAAGCTTCAAACCAATCTGCAAAAAAGCTATCAAAAAATTAGAGAAAGGGTGGGAGAAGAGTTTACCGTTGAAGAAATTTATCCAATAAAAACCGCTCCTTTAAAAAAAGCTTCTTTCGTAAGAACGAAAATCCTCCAAGAAACTTCTCCGAAACAAAAAAACGTTATCATTACAGAAAAAAAGGTTTTTCTATTTTCAAAAGACAAAATAATTCAAATTAAAGAGGCAGAAACTATCAATTATTTCAGGTTTCTTTTCAATTTGCTTTGGCGTAGATAGCAGGCAAAGACAATGGAAAACAGCGAATAAATATTTCATAACCGTTCCTCGCTTTAAGCCCAAAACACCCCGAAAACAAAAACATTCCTTCAAATTTAATTTAAAAAGCGCTGATTAAAATCATTTTTCATTAAATTAATTTTTCTGAAACCAAAAAATTAAACAAATAAATATTGCCCATCTTTAACAGGAACAAAAACATCTATTTCTGGAAAAAACCACCCAAACTCCCCGAAAGGGTATTTCGTTTTCTAAAAAGTTCTTGAAAACTTACTACTTTTTGTCTTGCTTATCCTTATTTCTTTTTTTATGACCCATTAAAGCGGCCATAGCAACTCCTACGGCAGCTCCGATGCCGGCAGATATCATAGCTGCTTTTTCAGGATTTTCTTTGATATAATCCTGGGTTTTTTTAGTAGCATCCTGCATATGCTCCTTCACTTTTTGAGCCTCTTCTTCGGCTCTTTTCTTGTGGTTTTCCCACTTTTTTTTCACATCTTTGGTCTCCATATAATTATTATTAATTTTTAAAAACATCTTTAAACAAAGCGATTTTACTTTAAAGCTTTCTCCTTATCTGCGGGCCACCTTACTCATTAACCCAATTAACGCGGCAATAAAGATACTAAGCACTCCCATTAAAAAATATCCATCGCCGGGAAATAAATTCAGTGCATCATTTAATAAAACCACCATGCCTCCCAACAAGAAAATTAACCCCGCCAACAAGAAAACTGCTATCAAAAAACCGCTCTTAATTTTAAATACGAATTCGTCCACTTGTTTCTTTACGTTAAAAACAACATTCAAGGAAAGTTTCTTGATAAATCCATCCAGAAAAGCTAAAAGAAAGTTCGCCCACCGAGAATTAGATTCTTTTTCTTGATTTTTCATTTTTTTGATTTAATTTTAATGATTTCGCTTTTACTTTAACATTAATAACTGTTTTTGCAAAGAATTAAGCAATATTATTATTTAAATACTCCCAAAGAAAACGCTCTTGTTTTTTCTTTTTTAATACTCACTCACTATTTACTTCTGTTTCGTTACTACTTACTACTGTTTCGCCTCTTCTCTATTTCAATAATTATCACCCACCTCGCCATCATCGTTCCGCGGATCTTCATAGCTTCCCGAGCTTGTTTCATCCACTCCGCCAAGCAATATCTCTCTGGGTTTGGAACCTCGAGCAGGACCCACAACTCCGTTTTCCTCCAATTGCATCATAATTCTATTAGCCCTTTGATACCCGATAGAAAACTTGGATTGAATAAAAGAGGTGGAAGCTTTTCCTGTACTGATAACCGTTTCTTTGACTTCATCAAATAAATCATCCAGATCTTCACCACCCTCTACACCCCCGGATTTTTCAACCGGCTTCTTTCTTTCTTTTTCAAAATTTTTCTCCATTTCATTATCTCTTTTAATGTAACCTCTCTTTTTAGCGCTTTTTTTCCAAAAAGAAACAAGTTTTTCCGTTTCTTCTGTAGAAACAAAAGCTCCTTGAATACGCCTCATATAATTGCCGTCACTACCCACGAAAAGCATATCCCCCTTTCCTAAAAGCTTTTCAGCTCCCGCCCTATCCAAAATTACCCTGGAATGAACTTGAGAAAGAACCTTTAAAGCAATTCTAGCCGGAATATTGGCTTTTATATGACTGGTAATAACATCCGCGCTTGGCTTTTGGGTAGAGAGGATAAGATGTATACCCACAGCCCTGGATTTCTGAGCCAAACGAACAATCATTCCTTCCACTTCTTTCTTATGAACCGCCATTAAATCATTAAGCTCATCAATAATAATAACTACGCAAGGCAGCTTTTGAAGATCTTCGTAATAATATTCTCCCGTTTCCGGGTCTTTAACTTGCCTTTTTTTGCCTCTTTTGAACTTATTATTATAAGCCTCCAAGTCTCGAGCTCCAACTTCTTCCATAATTTCATACCTCTGATCCATCACGTTA
The DNA here is from genome assembly GCA_964505305.1 of uncultured Bdellovibrionales bacterium. GTDB lineage: Bacteria > Patescibacteriota > Minisyncoccia > Moranbacterales > DUUL01 > JAXHLG01. The sequence goes on along the minus strand of CAZDHE010000001.1, from coordinate 35,522 downwards.
ATAGCCCAGCCTAAAGCATTCACTACTTCAGACATATTAGTAATAACAGAACCCATCAAATGCGGGATTCCGCTGTAAAGATTCAATTCCACTCTTTTAGGATCAATCAAGACTAACTTAAGATCCTCCGGCGTATTTTGATATAAAAGGGATGTCAAGATAGTATTCACGCAAACGCTTTTCCCCATCCCGGTAGCTCCGGCTACCATTAGGTGGGGCATGTCTTTTATATCCGCGAAAACTCTTTCTCCATAAACATCTTCACCTAAAATTATACCCAAATTAGAATCAAGCTCTTGGAACTCCCTATCCTCAATAGAATCTCTCACTCTAACTTCTGCGCAGTTTTCAGACGGCAGGGGTACTTCCACCCCGATTAAAGATCTTCCCGCAATAGGAGCTTCTATTCTCACAGAAGGAGAGGCTAAGCTTAAAGCCAAATCATCCTGGTAAGAAAGAATGCGGCTAAGCTTGATTCCGCTAGCCGGCTCAAAAGTATATTGAACCACTGAGGGACCTAAGTTATAACCCTTGTAGTGAACCTTTATTCCAAATTCTTCCAGCGTTCTCACGATAGCCTCGGCTTTTTTGTCTAAATTCTTCGGATCCTTGCGCTTTTTAGGTTTTTCAAGGAGATTTACCGAAGGTAATTCCCAATCCCACTCGGAAAGACTATTTTGACTTAAATCCGGACCGTTTTCGGATAAAACGCTTTTTGAATACTCTTTTTTAGCTGCAGCTGCGAGCTTTTTTTCTTCATCATAATCATCCTCTCCATCTTCTTCATCGGCAAATTTTATAGAGTCTTCTTTAATGTTGGCCCCTTCTTCCGCGCTCTCTCTTTTTTTATCATATTCATCCTCAGTTCCTGCCTCTTCAGTTCTTCCCGGAGAAACTGCTTCTTTTACTTTGGCAAAAAAGGTTTTATAATAACGGCAAGCACTGGCAAAAAACTTATTTAAAGGAAAATTAAAAGTTAAAATAAATCCTATCAACAAAAACCCGGTTGATAAAATTACCGCCGCCAATCCGCCGAAATACTTAAAAAGAGGATAGGCAAGCGCAAATCCCATAAATCCCCCTCCTTCGCCGGATCTTGCCACCTCTTTCATCTCTTCCAAATTACCGGCTACGCGATGGAAAAGTATCAACAAACAAATAAAAAAAATGAGAGCGCCGGCGGTAGTCAAATAATATCTGTATCTTTGGTATTTTCTAAAATAAACCACCCCCAAAATTATCAATAAAAAAGGAAGCGCGAATCTTCCCCACCCAAAAGCCATTCTAAGAGCTTTATCTACATAATTGCCCACCACTCCGGCACCATCAAATAAGCTTAAAATAAAAATCAAAGCCACAATAACAAGTAAAACCGAAGTTATGCTTTTCTTAGCATCAATATTTAGCAGAGACACTTCCTTGGAAATTGTTTTATCTTTGTCATCTTTTTCTCTGTTTTTTTTATTCTCTTGTTTTGTCATTTTTTAAAAATTTATTCTAAAACCAGTAAAAGTTAACAGTCTCTCTTCCGAGATCTTAAGTATTCATAATCAAACATCCCGGACCGGCCTTAAATCAAAAAATATTTAATTTGCTTAGCTGTTATGATCGATAAAAACCTCTTATTCGGCTATTCTTTTTTCCATATTAGCCAATATTTATCATTTTCTTTTTTACCGCTCCCATATTTCTTGGTTTTTATCATAATATATCTCCCTTTTAATTTATCTCCAAATAGATTAAATTTCAACATTTCTTCCCCAAAAGAACCCTTCATTAATCCCCATTTTCCTTTGTCCCAAATTTCCACTTCCCCGGCTCCATAATTGCCTTCCGGAATTTTGCCTTCAAAATCCAAATATTCCACCGGATGATCTTCTGTTTGAATAGCCAAATGTTTTATCCCGCCTTGAACGGGAACATTTTTAGGTATAGCCCAAGATTTAAGCACTACTTCTTTAGATTGTTCATCCTCCATCTCCAACCTAAAATCAAAATGTAAACGAGAAGCTCGATGCTTCTGAACCACAAACCGATTTCCGGAAGAACTACGCCTCCCGCCTTCCGGTTCAATCGTAGAACTAAAATCTCTTTTGTCTTTATAGCTTGCCAGATTCATTATTTTTAGTGTAACATAAAATAAGAAGATGCAAAACCTTTCGAATAGTTTATATTAGAATTTCATTATCCTTGTAATCAATCCTTGTAATCATATTTAGTAATTCAAATTATTTAAACTATTGCTAAATTTATTTCTTTGTGTTACTTTAATACGTAGGAAGGTTTGAGGCAATTTAACAAGAAATGCCTGAATCTTAAAAAAATTTAATAACTTAACCATCAAGCTTCCTCGTAGCGAATTTGCGAATCAAATCCGGCGAGGCGGTGAAGAGATTATGACATTAGACAAGCAAAAAAAGCAACGGGTAACCAAGAATTATAAAACCCACGAAAAAGACAGCGGTTCAGCTGAGTATCAAATTGCTTTATTTACTGAAAAAATCAAAAATCTAACCTCCCACTTAAAAGAAAATCCCAAAGACAAGCACTCTCGCAAGGGCCTTTTGGGAATGGTGCAGCAAAGGAAAAAACTTCTTCAATTCCTCAAAGAAAGAAACGAGGAAAAATATTTGGAAATAACCAAGAAGCTTAAAATCAAAAGCTAAGGCTAATTTGGAGTTGATTTTTTAGTCCAGTCTTTGCGAAAACCTATGCTACTCTTAAACGGCAAGAAAGCTTACCGAAATCTGGAAGCAAAACAACTCAAAAAAATTTTCACTGAACATAAAAGCTATTTCAATTATACGTTATCGCTAAATTTCATTAAAGGCTTATTGAAATAATTTCGCGTCCAATTACTAAACTACATTAAAAGAAAAGGGTGCTACATTGCATTCCTTGAGGATATTTTCAAAACATTAAAAAATAAATTATGTCCAGATTTCCCGATCAAAGGGTGGGTGTACTTATAGACATACAAAATATGTACTATAGCGCTAAAGAAATCCACCGCAAAAAAACCAACTTTAAAGAAATTTTAAAGTTCTCTTCTTCCAGTAGAAAGCTCATCCGGGCTATAGCCTATGGAATAACTACTCAGGGGGGCTTGGAAGAGAAATTTTTTGACTCCCTAAAGGAAGCCGGCTATGAAGTCAAGACCAAGGAATTGCAAATTTTTAAAGGAGGCGCAAAGAAGGGCGATTGGGACGTAGGCATTACCATCGATGCTATAAAACTGGCAGGAAATTTGGATGTAATAGTTTTGGTTAGCGGAGATGGAGATTATGTCCCTCTAGTCAAATTCTTGCAATACACCAAGGGGGTTAGAGTTGAAGTTATGGCTTTTGAGGAAAGCTCCTCTCATAAGTTGATAGAGGAAGCTGATGAATTTATCAACCTCAGCAATTATAAAAACTTTTTTGAAAAAAAATAATTTTAAAAAATTTTCGTATTACCAATTTGTGAGCAAAATTTTACTCAATCTATGATAAAAAAAATAACAGTAAAAGCTGTTTTGCACACCCTGACTAATGCTCTGGCTATTTACGCCGCAGTTCGGTTTATTGATGGTATTAGCATGGAAATCAATATGCCCAATTTACTTTTGAGCGGAGCATTGTTGGGCGTGGTAAATGTCTTAATAAAACCCGTCCTGGTTTTATTCTCTCTGCCTTTTATAATTTTGACTTTTGGTTTATTTACAATTATTATCAACATTAGTCTATTGTTTTTTGTCTCCTTTTTGCTGCCGAGTTTCGCCATTGAAGGATTTTGGGCTGCTTTTTGGGGCGTTCTGGTAATAAGTTTGGTAAACTATTTGCTTTCTTATTTCATAGAAGAATAATTGTAAATCTACCAATTAAATTAAAGGCTGGAATTAAAATTTGATAGAATGCTTCTTTTGGGTGAATTGGAATTAGCTTTTTTAGAAAGCAAGCTCAAAAAAGTATAAAATTAATTCTGTTTCAATAAATAATTTTGTATTTCTTAAAATTTAAACACTGAAAATGTTGCAATTTTTATCTTATTTTCAACTTGCCATTTCCCTGCTTTTAGCGACATCGATTTTAATGCAAAACAGGGGTTCGGGGCTATCAGCAACTTTCGGAGGCGGCTTCGGCGGCTTCCACACCAAGAGAGGGATAGAGAAGTTTCTCTTTTGGGTTTCCGCCATTTTGGGAACTTTATTTATACTCAATTCCCTGGCATCCCTTATCCTATCCACTCAAACCATTAATTAAAAACATGAGAGAAAAAAAGAATAATTCTTCTTTAAATTCAGATTTTAAATCAAATAAGACTCAAACAGGCCAAGCAGAGCATCACCATAAAGCGTCTCGAAAAATTACCTTGGCTAAAATATTTGACAAAAAAGAAAAATTAGCCCTTTATTTTGCTATTTTTCTGCTTGTCTCAGGTTTAGCCGGATGGTCTGTCTATTATTATTTTTCCTCTACCAAGGAGATTCCCGCTTCCGGCGGAGAATACACGGAAGGAATAACCGGAAAGCCTGTTTATATAAACCCTCTCTTGAGCCAAGCCAATGAAGTCGACGCCACTATAAGCGGCCTGGTATTTTCTTCTTTGTTTAAATACGATGAAAATGCCAAGATAAAAGAAGACTTGGTGAAAAACTACGAGATTTCAGAAGACAGAAAAACTTATACGCTAAATCTAAAAGAAGACGTCAAATGGCACGACGGAGAGAAGTTAACCTCTGAAGACATTTATTTCACAGTAAATTTAATAAAAAATCCTCAATTTAAAAGCACTCTAAGAGGAGATTTTCAAGACGTGGAAGCTGAAATTGAAGATGAGCATAAAATTAAATTTACCCTGCAGGAGCCTTACAGTCCTTTTTTAAATAAACTAACCTTTGGTATTTTACCAAAACATATCTTCAAAAGTGTCTCTTCAAGTAATTTCCTAACAAGCGAGTTTAATCTAAAGCCAGTTGGATCGGGTCCTTTTGAGTTTTCGGAAATGGAAAAAGATGAACAAGACAATATTATTTCCTATCAGCTGGTTTCTAACGATAATTACCATGAAAAAACCCCTTATTTAGAAAAGATCAATTTTAATTTCTACACCTCGGAAGAAGAGCTGTTCCAAGCTTATAATAAAAGAGAGATAAGTGGCTTTGGTCCTTTTTCCTACAACAAACTTTCTTCTTTTGAAAACAGCGAAAATACCAACGTTAAATCTTTTAGAATTCCTCGTTATTTTGCGGTTTTTTACAACCAAACCAATTCAAAACCCTTATCTGACGAAAATGTAAGAAAAGCTCTTTCTTATTCCATAGACAGAGAATCGCTTATAAAAGAAGTTTTCCACGGCCATGCAGAGAAGGTTTATTCACCTATTTTAAATTCTTTTGGAGCTTTTTCTTCCACACCGGATAATATAGAAAAATACTCCTATAATGTTGAAAAGGCTCGGGAAGTTCTCGACGAAGCCGGATGGGAAAAGCAAGACGACGGAATCAGGAAAAAAGATGACCAAGAATTAAAAATTGAATTAACCTGCGCCAACTGGGAAACTCTGGATAAGACTGCTCAAATAATTAAAAAACGCTGGGAAGATATAGGCGCTAAAGTAGAAATAAACTCCTTGGAAATAAATGACATTCAGCAAAATTACATAAAAACCAGAGACTACGAATCACTGCTTTTCGGACAGGAGTATTCGGGAAATGATCCGGATCCCTATCATTTCTGGCACTCTTCGGAAAAAAATGATCCCGGGAAAAATTTGTCTCTCTTTGACGAAGAAGAAGTGGATGAAATTTTAGAAGAAGCAAGAAAATTAGCTTCCACGGAAAACAGGCAAGAAAAATATCAAGAATTTGAAAAAGAGATGGCTAAAGAAGTTCCCGCCACCTTCCTGTTTAGCGCTAATTATGTTTACATTTTAAATGACAAAATAAAAGGACTGGAAACAAACTTCATAACCAACCCGGCCCATAGATTTCAACAAGCAAACCAATGGTATATAAACACTAAAAGAGTGAAAAAATAAAAGCGTCAAATTAATTTTTAAACTTAAGCGCAAAGTAAATTATTTTAAAAATTTAATTGCTAATAACAAAATATGGATAAATATAACTTACGCCAAATCATTTTGGAATATCCCAATCAATTACAAGTAGGTAAAAAATTTGCTGAAAAAATAAAACCGGTAAAAAAGGATAATTTTACTAATTTAATAATTTGCGGAATGGGCGGGTCCGCTTTGCCGGCAGATCTTTTATCCTCCTACCTAAACCACCGGGAAAAGACTTTTTCTTTGCCCATTTCAATAGTAAGGGATTATAGTCTGCCCCCTCAAGCAAATCAAGATTCTTTAATTTTCATATCCTCCTACTCCGGAAATACGGAAGAAACAATTTCTTGCTTTCGGCAAGCTTTAAAAACAAAAGCTTCCATTGTGGCTTTCTCCGAGGGAGGAGAAGTGGAGAAAATCGCCAAGGAAAACAAAATCCCGCATGTTAAATACAAAATAGATTTTCCCCATTTTCAGCCTCGCTATGCCAACACTTACGCTTTTGCCGCCATGCATAAAGTATTGACAAACTTAAAACTTTCTGATACAATAAATAGGTTTCCAAAAATAGATTCTCGCAAAACAGAAGTTTTGGGTGAAGAATTGGCTAAAAAAGCTAAAAATAAAATTCCGGTTATCTATTCCTCTAGTCAATTTAAGACAGTGGCGCGAAATTGGAAAATTAAAATAAATGAAAATTCCAAGTCGCCGGCTTTTTGGAACTATTTTCCGGAGTTGAATCATAATGAAATGCTTGGTTTTTCCTTGCCAAAAAACGATTACATTGTTTTTATCTTAAAAGACTCCGCAGATGAAGAAAGAGTTAAGGAAAGAATGGAGTTGACTTCCAAACTTTATCAAGCAAAAGGGATTACAACCGAAATTATTCCCATTATGGGAGAGGATTATTTGGAAAAAATTCTCTATTCACTGGTTTTAGGTGATTGGTTATCCTACTACCTGGCTTTGGAATACAATCAAGATCCTACTCCGGTGGAAATGGTGGAGGAGTTCAAAAAGAAACTTTCTTAAAAAATTGAGGCGCCCGATTAAAGACAAATTGAACAAAAGATTAATTTAAAACAAGGTTTTGCAAAATTTTGAATAAACCGGTTTTAAGATTAAACTAAATCTTTGCAAACATTCTTTGCTTGTAAAGATTTGGTTTAATTCGGTTTTTAAATTACTAAGAATCGATCTTCATAAACTAAAATTTTATAAAAATTGGTTTAATTTAAAAGTATCTTTAATAGCAAGACCATATAGAAATTTCTATAGCATTAAGCTTTGCTTTAAAAGAAAAAGCTTTATTGCCAGTTTTTAAACAATTTAAATGCAAAAATTTTCAAAAAAAGACTGCTGTTTTTAATTGAGCCTATTTTTGCAATAAATCTAATAATTGAATTAATAAATTATGACAGAAAAGAAAAGCGGCAACAATAATAAACAAGCCGCCAAGAAAAACACCGATGGACAAGCCGCCAAGAAACTAAGGATTATTCCCTTGGGAGGCTTGGAGGAAATCGGCAGAAATATGACCGTATTTGAATACGGCAATGATATTATTATTGTGGATTGCGGTTTAATGTTCCCGGAGGAAAAAATGATGGGCATTGACTATATTATCCCCAATATCGATTACTTAAAGAAAAACAAGAAAAAAATCAGGGGAGTATTTATAACTCATGGCCACTTCGATCATATCGGAGCTATTCCTCAGATAATACCCGAGTTGGGAAATCCGCCGATTTACGCAACGGAATTGACCAGGGGAATTATTTTGCAAAGACAAGAGGATTATAAAGATCAAACCCCTCTTAATATCAAAAAAATCCGCAAAATAGATAAAATGTCTTTGGGTGCTTTTAACGTGGAATTTTTTCATGTTAATCACTCCATACCGGATGCCGTTGGACTTTTCCTAAGAACTCCGGTCGGTAATGTTATGCACACCGGAGATTTTAAATTTGATCACTCTCCCGTAGGAGACGTTCCGGCGGATATTTCTAAAATTGCCAGACTGGGCTCTGAAGGGGTTTTAGCTTTAATGTCAGACAGCACTGACTCTCAAACACCCGGTTATAGTATTTCCGAGTCGGAAATTAAAAAGAATATTGAAAATATCTTTAAAGAAGCTCGCGGAAGAGTAATTGCGGCTACTTTTTCTTCGCTGGTAAGCCGTATTCAAGAATTTGTAGAAGTTGCTGAAAAATTTGGAAGAAAAATCGTCGTTGAAGGATATTCCATGAAAAACATCGTAGAAGTTGCCAAAAAAATGGGTTATATCAACGCTAAAAAGTCAGTGTTTATAGATGTCAAAGAAATGCATAGATATCCTGACAGCAAAATAGCTATTCTTTGCACGGGAGCTCAGGGGGAAGGCAATGCTGTTTTGATGAGGATTGTTAACAATGAACATAAGTATATTCGTGTTCATCACGGAGATACAATTGTTTTTTCTTCCTCAGTAATTCCGGGAAACGAAAGAACTGTTCAGGGATTAAAAGACACTCTTTACAAAAAGGGAGCCAACGTTATTCATTACAAGATGATGGATATTCACACGGGTGGACATGCCAGACAGGAAGATTTAAAAATGATGATAAATCTAGTCCGACCTAAGTACCTTATCCCTATTCACGGAACTTACTATATGCTCAAAATCCATGGAGAGCTGGGAGAAGCCGTGGGTATGAAGAAAGAAAATACCTTAATAGGAGAAAACGGACGAGTATTTGATTTTGACAATAAGCAACACGGCAGAGTTTCCAACGAAAAAGTCCCCGCCTCTTTTGTTATGGTAGATGGACTGGGAATCGGCGATGTAGGCAACGTAGTCCTAAGAGACAGGCAGTTATTAGCCGAGGATGGAATGTTTACCATTATTTCTATTGTTGACAAAGAAAAAAGGAAGGTAATAGGGGAGCCTCAAGTGGCTTCTCGAGGCTTTATCTACGTTAAAGAAAATTTCGATTTAGTAAATGAAACCAAATCAAAGGTAAAAAAAATTATCAACGAAGTGGTTTCCAAAGAAGCCGAACCCAATTGGGAATACATAAAGAATAACATTCGAGATTCAGTTGGTAAATTTCTATTCCAGAAAACTCAACGACGTCCTATGGTGCTTCCTGTTATCATCGAAGTTTAATCATTCCAATCTTTATCAAAATAAAAACCGGCCTTGAAGGCCGGTTTTTATTTTGATAATTTGCGGTAATTTTAATCCATCTTATTGTTGTCAAAGAAAATCTCATGTGTATTCCACGCTTCCTTCAATTTGAGAAAAAACTAAATACTGAGCTCTTAATAAAAATAATTTTATGATTTAAGATATCTTTTTGACTCTGGCTGACCTCATAAGTATTGACAAGAAAATAAATCTTCTCACCCGCCGTCACCTTCCCCTCCCTGTTTTTTTAATTTAAATTCAAAATAAGTTTCCCTGCCTGTCCTCGGATGGAACCTCCATACCCAAATGCTCATAAGCCCGCCTTGTAACTTTTCTTCCCCTGGGAGTTCTCTCCAGCATACCTATCTGCAATAAAAAAGGCTCATATACATCTTCTATGGTTTGGGATTCTTCTGCTACGGTTGCGGCAATAGTTTGAACCCCTACCGGCCCTCCCCCGAATTTCTTTATCATAGCTTTTAGAATATCTCTATCTGCCGGCTCCAAACCCAGGTGATCCACTTCCATCATATTTAAAGATTTTTTAACTATCTCTCCGTCAATTATCTCCAAGTCACTAATTTGAGCATAATCCCTAACTCTCTTCAAGAGACGATTAGCCACTCTCGGCGTTCTCCTGCTGCAAGTAGCCACCGCCTCACAGCCCTCTTCATTAATTTCCACTTTTAATATCTGAGAAGATCTTTTTATGATTTGACTAATTTCAGTTTTTTTGTAAAAATTAAGCCTGTATATTGCTCCGAAGCGATTCCTTAAAGGAGAAGATAACATACCCAGCCTGGTGGTAGCTCCAATAATGGTGAATTTAGGCAAATCCAGCTGGATAGTTCGAGCTGATGGTCCCTTGCCCAGAATTATATCTAACTTACCGTCTTCCATAGCCGGATATAAAACCTCCTCCACCGTCTTATTGAGCCTATGAATTTCATCTACAAACAAAACATCCCCATCATTCAAATTAGTTAAAATAGAACCTAAATCTCCCACCCTTTCTATGGCCGGACCGGAAGTAATTTTAATTCCGGCGCCCATCTCTCCGGCTATGATATGAGCCAAAGTGGTTTTCCCCAAGCCGGGAGGACCAAACAATAAAACGTGATCAATAGACTCCTCTCTTTTTTTAGCGGCTTCAATTAAAATTTTTAAATTTCTCTTGGTTTGCTCTTGCCCAATATAATCCTCAAATTTTTGAGGCCTTAAATTAAATTCGAAATTCTCTTCATTGGGCTCTTGCTGATTAGATGTAATCATAAAATATTCTTAAATATCTTCTCCCTCAATAAAATGGCAGAAAATAACAATTAAAGTATTGACAAAATAAAAACGATATGTTAGGATTATTTTTCTGGCTGGCAAGGTAATCAAAACAGTTCCTTGATTTAAGTTGATTAAGCTTTCCAGTCCAAATTCTCGTTGTCAAACTGTAGACAAAGGGGGTGTTAGGCTAACCTTTCCCCTTAAAAGAGCTTTTCTTAGAAAAAGGATATTGCGGTCAAAGCTTCGATATTCCTCGGAACTGCTCTAAACCTGAGCTTTTTAAAGCTTTCAGGTGCTGTCTACAGCTTGATGCCGAGAATAGAAAGACTCTCTCAACTTTGAGGGAGTTTTTTTAATTACTACTCCCGGCGGCCACCCTTTCAACTTCTTCCAAAGAAGTTTCCCCTTTAAAAACCTTCAGAATTCCATCTTGATATAAAGTTATCATCCCGTTATGAATAGCTTTTTCTTCTATTTCTCCCGTAGTGGGATGTTGCGTGAAATAACTTTCCATCTCTTTGTCAACTTGCAATATTTCTGAAATTGGCAACATTCCTTTATATCCAATTCCATTGCATTTGGAACAGCCTGCCGGCTCAAAAACACTTTCCACCTTTTCCAATTCAATTTTCAAATCTTCCGGTAAAGACTTTAATTCAGCTAAAATACTCTTTTTTCTTTCTTCTCCAAATTTTCTCTCTTTCTTGCAATGAGGACAAAGCTGACGCACCAATCTTTGAGCAATAAAACAGTTGGTCCCGCTGGAAATATCGGAAATGTCTACTCCCATATCAATCAATCTCTGGACCGACCCGGCTGCGCTATTGGCATGCAAAGTGGAAACAACCAAATGACCCGTTAGTGCTGCTCTGTAAGCAATTTGAGCAGTTTCTTCGTCTCTTATCTCCCCCACCATCATAATGTCGGGGTTTTGCCTCAAAAGAGACCTCATTGCTTTGGCAAAAGTATAATCCTCCTCTTGGTTGGTTTGAGTCTGGATAATTCCTTCAATTTGATATTCAATCGGGTCTTCAACGGTTATGATCTTGACTTCGGGTTTATTTAAGCGGCTCAAAATAGAATAAAGCGTAGTAGTCTTACCGCTTCCGGTAGGACCGGTGTTGATAATAATTCCATTGGGCTTGGTAATTTCTTGTCGAAGTTTTTTTAAATTAAACTCGCTAAATCCTATCTTGTCAATATCCAAAGCCTTGGCAGACTTATCCAAAATTCTCATCACCACTATATCTCCATATCCGCCTAAGATAATAGAAACTCTTACAGCTATTCTTTCATTTTCAATTTGCTCAATTTTATCATCCAAATTAATAGTAAAGCGCCCATCAGAAGTTCCGCTTTCTCTTTTGGTGGTCCCCATGCCCGACATAGCCTTAATTTGGTTAAGCAGCGACAGATAATCGCTCAAGTCAAATTCTCCCATATCCTGCAAGACCCCGTCTATTCTATACCTTACTCGAAAAGTTTTCTCGCCCGGCTCCAAATGAACATCTCCGGCTCTCATTATTATGCCCCCGGCCAGAATATATTTTATCATTTCTTTTATGGAAGATTTTTTCAACATCCTTTGAAAATCTTCTTTTTTAACTACTTTTTCGGCTGCTTCTAAATAATCTTTTTTCTCAATTTCCACTCCACCTGCCAACACCCTCAACATAATTTTCTCATACAAATCTAATAAATATTCTTCTTTGCCGGTAACCCTTTGAAGCTCTTTTAAAGATGTATGCCCTTCCAGAGCTTTTAGTATCCCGTCTTGCATCATAGTTATCATTCCTTCTTCCAATGCTTGCTTTGTAATTTCCGACTCTGTTTCCATATTAAGAATTTTTTCTTTTATGGATTCGCTCATGCTTAAAATCTCAAAAATGCCGGTTCTCCCCTTGTAACCCAATCCTTTGCAATATGGACACCCCTTGGCTCTGTAAAAATATTCAATTTTTTTAGGCACTTCCATTTTGGCTTTAGGGGAAATCAGAGAAAGCATTTTTTTAATGGTTTTAATAGTTGCCTTGGCCGGCCTGTATTTCTCTTTACAATGAGGACAAAGCTTACGCACCAATCTTTGAGCTATCAAGGAATTTATGGTTCCGGCAATCTCATTGCTTCCCAGCCCTAGATCCATTAATCTGGAAATTACCGCCGCCGAACTGTTGGCATGAACCGTGGTCAAAACTAAATGCCCTGTCATAGCCGACTGCATAGCAATATTGGCAGTTTCTTCATCTCTTATTTCTCCTACTAAGATTATATCCGGATCCTGCCTAACAATAGAGCGCAATCCACTGGCAAAGGTATATCCATGCCGGCTATTAACCTGAGTCTGAACTACTCCGGGTAATTTATACTCGACCGGATCTTCTATGGTTATTATTTTCTTTTCCGCCGTATTTAACTTATTCAAAATAGAATAAAGCGTAGTAGTCTTACCGCTTCCGGTGGGTCCGGAATTGACTATAACTCCCTTAGTTTTTTCCGTCTGGGATAAGAGCCTCTCATGAGCCAGTCCCCTGAGTCCGATACTGTCCAAATTCAATTCTTCCAAGCCTTGATCCAACAGCCTCATTACCATGCTCTCTCCATAATTGCCGGGAAGCAGCGATACCCTAACATCGATATTCTCCCTCTCGCTTAATTTAACAGAGAACCTGCCATCTTGAGCCGCATCATCAATATTTAAAGTCATGCCGCTTAGAAGTTTTATCCGAGAAACAACCCCGGGATAAATATTAGAAGGAAGTTTGGCTGTTGTTTGAAGCACTCCGTCTATCCTGTATCTTAATCTAACCTCTTGATCTTTCTGAGGCTCCAGATGAATATCGGATGCCTCAAGTTTAATAGCTCCCGCTAAAATAATATTCAAGATCTTGGTAGTGGAAACCTCGGAAATCCGCTTCTCCAAATCTATCAAGTCCCTTATTTCTTCCTTAAAATAATCCATCTCCTCTTCTCCTATGGAAACTGCCAAACTTTCTATTCTATCCTTTAGCGTAGAAAATTTATACTCCTCCCAAGCCTTTTCTATAGAACCCCTGGAAACCACATAAATTTTAAATTCTACTCCGGTTTTCTTCTTGAGGTCTTTTAAGTATTTTTTAACTTCTTCGGATTCCGGATTTAATGCTCCCAATTTAACCTTTTTGCTGGTTTTTTTAAGTACCACCAAACCCAATTTCCGAGCGTCCTCTTCCGGAATAAAACTCATATTAAGCTGATCTATCGGAAAAATATTTAAATCAAGATATGAATACCCCAGTTCTTCAGCTTTTTGATAAGCCTCCTCCTCCTCGGATTTTTTCTTGGTTTTTTTAAGCAATCTTTCCCTGTCAAAATCCCTATCCCAACTTGATTGCTTGTATGTTTTATCATCTCTTTTTGACACTTTGATTTTTTATTTTTTAATAAGCCAACCTTTCAAATAAACTACACCTTTATTTTACTCGTTTTTAAATAATTTATCAAGCACCCGAATTTTTTTATTTAAATTCCAAAAGTGAAGTATTCATAGAGATCAAACATTAAAACCCGGCTTCATCCCCGCCTCGTTTTTAACTTTTTAATCCTTGGAAATCATTTGTCAAAAAAACTATTCTGCGTTGTAATAATTATAATAATGATTTAATTTGAAAAATTATCTTTCCGCCAATCAAATTAACCTGAGAACTGGGGTTAACGGACTTTGCTTAATGAAGCCCCAAAATAGAAAATAAGAAGTTTTTAAACAATTTTAAAAAATTGCAAAATGCCTATGAAGAAACGTTTATTTAAATTCTTCCTAATCTCAACAGCAGCTATTTTCTTAGCCTTTTTGTGTTTTGCCTTTTTGTGGGGATATGAATTATATGGCAAAACACCCGGCATAGAAAATCTTAAAAATTTTCAAATGAAACAAACTTCTTATCTTTATGACAGAACCGGTCAAACCGTGCTCTATAAAATTTACGGTAGCGAAGATAGAAAGATTCTCCCGGAAAGTAAGATGCCGGCCTCACTCAAAATAGCCACTATAGCTGCTGAAGACGACAACTTTTTTCAGCACAAGGGGTTTGATATTATTTCTATTTTAAGAGCCATTAAGGTTAATTTAGAAAACAAAAAATCTCTCCAGGGAGCCTCTACTATAACTCAGCAATTAGCCAGAGACATTTATTTAAGCCGAGAAAAAACCTATGAGAGAAAAATCAAAGAAATATTTCTATCAATTAAAATAGAAAAAGAACTCACCAAGAATAAAATTCTAAATATGTATTTAAACAAGATTACCTATGGATCCAATATTTATGGAGCCCAAAGAGCCTCCGAAGAATTTTTCGGAAAAAAGGCCGAGGATTTGAGCCTGGACGAGGCAGCTCTCTTGGCAGCTCTCCCCAAAGCTCCCGGCCGGCTTTCCCCTTATGGGAAAAATACCCGGGAGTTAATAAGAAGGCAAGAAAAGATTCTTGTAGAAATCAAAAATAGTTACCCTCAAAAAGCAGATGTTATTGAAAAAGCCCTAAAAAAAGACACTTTAAAGAAAATTCAACCAAGAACAAACGAGATTATAGCTCCTCATTTTGTTTTTCATGTTTTAGAAGAGCTTAGAGATCAATATTCAAAGGAAAAACTTCGGGAAGGAGGACTCAGAATAGTCACTACTTTAGATTTACAAATGCAAGAAAAAGCTCAAAAAATTATAGAGCGGACAGCTCTGGAAAATGAACAAGCATACAACGCCGAAAATGCTTCACTGGTGGCCATAAACCCAAAAAACGGTGAGATTTTGACTATGGTAGGATCAAGGAGTTATTTTGACTCGAAAATTGACGGAAAATTCAATGCCGCCACCGGACCAAGACAACCCGGCTCCGCCTTCAAGCCCATTGTTTATGCTGCCGCTTTTAAAAAAGGCTTTCAACCGGAAACCCTGCTTTATGACGTCAAAACCAACTTCGGATCGGACGGAGGCGGTAAAGAATATATTCCCGAAAATTATACCCGGCGATTCCATAAACTGGTAACTATGAGAAGGGCCTTGGCGGGATCTATAAATGTTCCGGCAGTGAAAACTCTTTATTTGGCCGGTATTGAAAACGTCGTCAATTTGGGACAAAAAATGAATATACGCGCTTTAGAACAAAAAAACCCCAAAGATTACGGGCTTTCCTTGGCGCTTGGAAGCCAAGAACTTTCTTTGCTGGAATTAACATCCGCTTATTCAATTTTTGCCAATGATGGCAAGAACAATCCCCCTTCGAGTATTAAAAAAATAACCGACGCTCAAAATAAAGTTATTTTCTCTAATTCTCCTAAAAACAAAGAGGTTTTAAATTCCCAAACCGCCAGAAAAATCAATTCCATTCTATCTGATTCGTCCGCTCGCCAAATCACTTTTGGACATTCGACCTCCCTAAGCATACCAGAAAGACAAGTGGCAGCTAAGACCGGAACTACTCAGGATTACCGAGATGGATGGACTATAGGCTACACTCCGTCCTTGTCCGTCGGAGTTTGGTCCGGAAATAACGATAATACTCCGATGAAAACAGGCTCCGCAGGTATTTATGTCGCCGCGCCCGCCTGGAAAGAATTTATGACTGAATTTTCATCAAAATCATCAAACTCTGGGGAAAATTTTAAAGATTATAAAAAAGTTGAATCCGACAAGTTTATGATAACCGGTAAAATGGAAGAAGATATAGTCTTTTACAATAATAAATCCGGCGAAAAAATAGAAAGTGAAGAAAAACTATGCAAAACAGATCCGGATAAAATAAGAACCAAAAATGACGCCGATCCCCACTCCATTCTCTATTACATCAACAAAAATGATCCCCTAAAATCAGAGCCAGACAAACAAGAACCCATGCTTAAAAAATGGGAAGAAGCAATCAAAAAAGAATTAAATCCGGAAAAAGAATAAGGACGGCCTTTTTTTGACCGCCCCGATTTACTTTGCTATTTTAAGTCAGTTAAATTATTACCTCCTTTTTTCAAAACTTTTTGCCGATACATATTTTCATCGGCTCTTTTAAAGATTTCCCAAGCAGATTCTTTTTTAAAACGTTTGTAGTCCCATCCCAATGAAAACTCGGTTCTAAAAGTATTTTTAATTCTATCTTTTTCTAATTCTATTCTCCGAATTCTTTTTTTCATGGTTTCCACATCACAATCAGTGAGAATGACGCAAAACTCATCTCCTCCTATATTGGCAATAAAGTCATCTTTGCGAAAAGTCTCTTCTAAAATATTACCGCAAGCTTTTATCAACCCATCACCCGCTAAATGGCCATACTCATCATTCACCTCCTTTAAATTATCCACATCCACAATGGCCATAATCAAAGGAAATACCTTCTCCTTTTCTATGAAGGCCATTTTTTGATCAAAAGCAATCCTATTAAACAGACCCGTTAAAGAGTCTGTTTGACCAACCCGTTTGATTTTTTCGTTATCTTTTTTAAAGTGAGTGCAATCAACAGCTGAAAAAACTATGAATTCTACCTCCTTATGATTATTTAAATAAGGCAATGCTTTTACGTTAAAAAACTTTTGCTTTCCCCGACTATCTATCACCCAATACCCATCCTCTGCTTCATTCTTTCCTTCTAAAACTTGCTCACTAAGAACAAAACACAAATCAAAAAAAGATTTACCGACAATTTCTTTGAGGTTACTATCTTTCATTTCATTTCTATTAGTCAGCCCCCAGGTTATTTCAAAAGCCTCATTAAAATAAATTAACTTCCTCTCAGGATTTAAAACCCAAACGGGAAAAGGAATTAAATTAAAAATAAGACGCTCTTCTAATTTTTCAGCCTTGGCAAAACACTTGACTCCAAGTTCCTTTTCAGCGGAATTACTCTGAAAAAAATTTATTTTATTGGTATGCTCACTCTGAAAAAATTCTCCCGCCTTGCGCATAAACATCCTCCCTTGATTTGTAAATTTTCAAAGTACTACACTTATAGCAATTACCACTCCAACTATCCAACAAAAAACTATTTAATCACATTTTCCCCTTTTATGCAATATTTGCATCAACCAACCGCTTAAAATAGAAAAAATGATGATATAAAAAGAAATTATCACTGTAAAGACCAAGCCGAAATAATAAATCATCACCGGAAAGAAGGGGATTTTAACATTTCTATTATACAAAAAAACCGCTATTAAGGAATTTTTCATTCCCTTTTTCTTCATATTTTCAAGTAAGGGAAACAATACATAAGGCGGTCCGGAAATCAAGATTCCGGTAATCATTGCCCACAGCCAGCCTTTCCAACCGGATTCTTCTCCAAGATGTCTACGAATCCTGTCCGTTTTAATAAACCGATTTACAACAAACATAATCCCCAAAACCAAAACCAAAATGGGAATAAGCCGCAAAAACATCTTTCCGGTATCCTCCAATCCAGTTAAAGCCAAATTTTTATCTAAAAAAGCAACAATAAGATAAATCGCCGCTACCGCCAATAAAAATTTAATGCTATTGCTAAGTTTTTTAAACCGGGACATTTATAAAATTTAAAGTTAAAACCGTTAACACAGCAATCACAATAGAAAAAATAAAGCTAATAAAATTTCTCCATAAAGCAAATCTTTTACCCAAATGCTTAATCTCCAAAGGTAGCATAACCGAACCCACCGTCGCCCAAGCCAGCATAAAAGCCGCTACCGCCACCAAACTTACCCCCTCACTCAACAACTCCCCGCCAATCACATAACTGGTCACCGGAATTCCAAAAGAAATACTTCCCGCCAAAGCTCCAATTAAGGGATCTAACAAATAATTGCCGGTGAAAATATCCGCATAAGAATCTTTAAGCAGAGGATTAAGTAAATTCACAATTAACAAAACACCCGCCATTATTGGAATAGAGGTTTTAAACGTCTTTAAGGATTTCAGAAAAGCTTGCTTGGAATTCAAAATTTTAATTAAAAATAAAATTATCAGTTTTTAAAAATATTTTTACTAAAAAATAAATGGCCATCACAGTGGGAACGATAGCAGTCAAAAACGATCTTTAACCATAGAAAAAGTTCTCAATTCTCTTCAAAAGAATAATCTGTTTTTAAAAGACCACTTCGACAAAAAAATTTAATACATAATTCAACATTCGCTAATAAAACATTGATTATTTTGGTTTTAAGGAGAGGATTTTAACTTTCAATTTTGACGGCCTTTGCGATTTGAGTATCCAATTATATTTTTCTCAGCCTTTTGGCAAGTTTTTTACAATCCGGTATAATTTGCTCCACTAACTCCCAGAATCTTTTGGAGTGATTCATTTCTTTTAAATGACACAACTCGTGCACCACCAAATAATCCACCAACTCGCTCGGCAAAAAAACTATTCGATAATTAAAATTTAAATTTTTTTTACTGGAGCAACTCCCCCAGCGATTTCTTTGATTTCTTATGGAGACTCTTTTGTAATCAAAATTATAAAATTGATTGTAATAATTTAATTTCTCCATAATCATTTTATAAGCTTCCTCCTTTTTTTCAGAATATTCCCTTCGGCTACCTCGATTTAAAAGACGATTTTGGCTTTCTTCATAGCTTTTCTTAAGATTTCTTATGATCCAATCGCTTTTATCTCTTACCAGTTTTTCAACCTTTTTTTGACTAATCAGCCAGGGATAAGAGACAGAAACCCCTTTTTTAGGGCTTATGGAGATTGTTATTCTTTTGAGATTTTTTTTCCTGAGAAATAAACAAACCACTCTTTCTCCTTCCATGATCAACTCTTTCTTGTTTTCCATTTTATCGAATATTATTTTTGGAAATCTTATCTGATCTTTGATAAATTTTTTCAACCGTATATCTGTTCTCTATCTTGGAAGTATTGTAATGAGTTCGGATAAGCAGATCTATAATTACTCCAAAAAAGAAAAACTGAATTCCCATCAACCAGAAAAAAATAGTCAAAAGCGGCCAAGCCGAATCCGACAAAGAAGCGCCGGAAAAATAAATCAACACGGTTTTAAATCCGCTCAACAAACCCAAAAAAGTCAATAAAATGCCAAAACTTCCAAACAAGTGAAGGGGACGATTGGAATACTTTCTCCAAAACCAAATGTAAAAAAGATCCACTAGTCCTTTAATGGATTTTTTCCAGTTATATTTGGTGCAACCGGCATTGCGAGGGCGATGATTAACCGTCATTTGACCCACCTTAGCTCCTCGCCACTTAAGCAGGGCAATGATGTACCGATGCATTTCTCCCCAAAGTTCTAAATCTTTAACAAAATCTCCCCT
This sequence comes from uncultured Bdellovibrionales bacterium, assembly GCA_964505305.1. GTDB lineage: Bacteria > Patescibacteriota > Minisyncoccia > Moranbacterales > DUUL01 > JAXHLG01. The sequence goes on along the minus strand of CAZDHE010000001.1, from coordinate 15,774 downwards.
ATAAATCCGTAAAGTACAGCCGGAATCATTTACTCCGTCATTTATAAAAATCTTTCTTAATACTTTGGCAACCTTGGTAACAAAAAGCATCCACCCCGGATCTTTGCGATTTTTGCGCCAACCCGCAATTACATCCAGGTTTTCATTTTTCATTTTTTCAAACATAGCCGGAATATCAGCCGGATCATTTTGCAGATCGGCATCCAGAGTGATAATGTATTCTCCCTTGGAGTGACGAAAACCCGCATCCATCGCCACCGCTTGGCCGTAATTTTTCTTTAAATCCAATATCAAAATCGACGCTTCCGGATTTTCTTGAAAAATCTCTTGCATCTCTTGCAAAGAACCATCTTCTGAGCCGTCATTCACAAACAGCAACTCCCACTTCCCCATATCCTTCATCGCCAAGGCAAGTTCTTTAAAAAGTTTCTTCAAATTACCTTCTTCATTAAAAACCGGCACAAAAACGGAAAATTTGACACTCCCTTCTTCTCTCATAAAAATTTTTACTGATTAAACAATACCTGAAAAAAGCTACTTTAGTTACATTCTAAATCAAATCAGGCTCATTGAAAAGCCCTCTGCCCGTTTTTCTTTTTCTCCAAACGCTCATAACCAAGCCTAACAAAGCAAAAGAAACAAACAAAAAACTGCCTCCATAGCTAAGAAAAGGCAAAGAAATGCCCGCCACCGGAACAATTCCCAGATTCATACCAATATTAACCAACACTTGATAGGAAAATAAAGCTAAAATTCCCACCGTCAAAAGCCTACCGAAACAATCCCCGGCTTCTATGGAAATTTTTATCAATCTAAAAAATAATACCCAGAAAGAAAGCAATACCAAAAAAGCGCCCAGGAAGCCGCTCTCCTCTCCTACTGCAGCAAAAACAAAGTCAGTATGCTTTTCCGGCAAAAAATTAAGCTGGCTTTGAGAACCATGGCCGATTCCCTTACCGGTTAAACCGCCGGAGCCGATTGCCACCATAGACTGAATAACGTTATAACCTTTATCCAAAGGATCTTCGCCCGGATTTAAAAATGTCTGAATTCTTTCTTTTTGATAATCCTGAAAAAACGTCCCCCAGCCCAGAGCAAAAAAAGCAAGACCAACCATCAACAAAAAAATAATCACTTTCTTATCCACCCCCGCCAGGAAAAGCATCACCATCCAAATCACCGCCAACACGGAAGCCGATCCAAAATCCGGTTGCTTTAAGACCAGCAGAAAGGGAATTATCATTAATAAAAAAGACCCCAAAACCCCCTTCCAGTAAATTTTTTTGTTTTTGAATTTTGATAAATAAGCAGCTAAAGCAAAAATCAAAAAAACTTTCATCACTTCCACCGGTTGAAAGTTAAAAAAGCCCAAATCAAACCACCCGGAGGTTCCTCTAACAGTTACTCCAAACCATAAAACCAAAACCAAAGAAATTATTCCTAATCCATATAAAAAATAAGCGTAACTTCTCCACAACCTATAATCAACCAAACTAAAAAACAAGAAAATTGCCAACCCTATAACCAAAAAAATGAGCTGCTTCTGAAAATTACTAATTCCCCCTTCAGGAGAAGATATAGAGAGAGAATAAATAGCCAGCAACCCCGAGGCCATCAAAAAAACTGCCGGAAAAAACAAAATCCAGTCCATTTTAAAAATATTTGCAAAAAATGATTTCATCTTTTTTCTATTTAATTTTCCAAAATAAATCTTGCTTTTTTATTTAATCAAACAATATTGCCTTCTTTTTGCATTTTAGCTATAACCAATCTAATCTCATCATAACCAATACTCTCCGAAAGAGAATTTTTTATAGGTCTCAATCTTTTCATTCCAACTCTTTGAATAACTGTTTTGATTTTCTCTTGAGTTTCCATATCCACTAACTCATCAATTCTCAAGTCTCCTCCCGCTTGATACCATTCAATCAGATGACCAATAATAGTTCTCCTCCTCAATCCTCTCAATTCGGCAATCCGTTCCGGATCGCTTCCCTGAGCATAAAGTTCGGCGGTTTTTTTTACGGTTAGGCCTGCAAGAGCTTTTTCTTTAGTTTCTAATTTTCCACCTTTTCCCTGCCATCCCAAGCACACATCGCAACCTTGGCAATTTTGAGCATAGCTTCGAGCAGTTGGATCATTGAAGTAGTTTAATATTTTCAATCTTCGACATTCATCACCAATAGCGTACTCCTGCATTTTATCCAGAGTGCGATACTTTATTTTTAAAATCCTCCAAATTTCGTTTGGATCTTTGCCCTGAGCTTCCATATCTTCCCTGTCTTTACGAATGAAAAACTTGTGAGTACTGACATCTTTTTTGGAGTGAAGTAAAACGCAATATGCTCTTGCTCCGTCCCGTCCGGCGCGTCCGGCCTCTTGGTAATACCCCTCTAAATTTTTAGGCATACCGCAATGAATAACAAACCGGATATCGGGCTTATCCACCCCCATACCGAAGGCTACAGTAGCAACAATCACCCTAAATTTATTCTGCATAAAATTCTTTTGAATCTTCTCCCTATTGGAACCTTCCAAGCCGGCATGATAAGCCGCCGTTTCTACTCCTTTCCCTTTCAGGTATTCGGCCATTACTTCCGTTTCTTTTCTGGTGAGAGCATAAATAATTCCCGAGCCGGGAAGCGATTCGGTTATTCTCAAGACCTCCGGATACCTCTCTTTGGGCTTTAAATTACTCTGCGTGAGAAACACCAAATTTGGCCGATCAAAACCGCGAATAAAGACCTCCGGATCTTGCAACTCCAACTGATTAATAATATCATCTTTTACCTGAGGAGTGGCCGTAGCAGTAAAAGCCGCTATCGCCGGTCGATTTTTAAGCATTTTTATACATTCTTTTATCCTCAAATAATTTGGTCGGAAATCATGCCCCCACTGAGACAAGCAATGCGCTTCATCTACCGCCAAAATAGATACTTCCAACTCGGAAAAAATTCTTCTAAGATTCGGATTAACCAAGCCTTCCGGGGCAATATACAGAATTTTGATTTTCCCGCTTTTAATGTCGGCCACTCTTTTTCTTGCCTCCTCCGGGGAGATAGTACTATTCAAAAAAGTAGCCGAGATGCCCTTGTTTTCCAGCGCGCTGACTTGATCCCTCATTAAAGCTATAAGAGGAGAGATAATAATGGAAAGTTTATCAGACAAAACAGCCGGCAATTGATAACACAAGGACTTCCCACCCCCCGTCGGCATCAAAGCAACTACGTCTTGCCCGCCCAAAACAGCTTCAACAACCTCTTTTTGCCCGGACCGAAATTCGCTAAAATTAAAATATTTTTCCAATTCTTTTTCCAAATAATTGTTTTTCATTCGACAATTTTTATTAATTTTTTCTCCAAATAACTTCTTTGCCCGGCTTGGAACTAGAAAGCAACCCCTCTTTTCCCAATTTGTTCAAAACTTCTCGAATAAATTGCCTATCCTTCTCAGGCATTTTGTTGTTCATTTCAGCGGTAGTAAACTTATCAGGCATTTCTCTGCAAACTATTCTTCTTATTTCATCTTCAGAAAACAGCGAAATCTTGCCGGGACGGTATTTAACGGCGGACTCTTTCAAATAATAACCACTATAATCCTTAGACTTAGCTTTTATATTACTAAAAAAATTATAAGCCCAAACAATAGCCAGTTTACGATTTCCGGCAAAAATTACCGGCAATTGCGGATGAGAAGATTGGATCTCGCCAATGGCTTTGGCGGCAAAAAAACCTTTATAAGGCTTAATTTTTTCTTTGTTAAGAAAATCGGCGTAATTGGCTTCCACCACCAAAGCTCCGTGGCGGCAGCTTCCCAACTCGCTTAAATGCTGATGAAATTTCTTCAAATTACCGAGTTCCGCCATTAAGTTATTAAAGGTCTTCCTCTCTACTACGGCCAAAATTCCATACTCATCTTTAATACAATAATCACCCAACAGCAGATTCTCTCTTATTTCTTCCGCTCCCGGAAATTTCCAAGGGTATCGCTCTCCCGTGTCGACAAACACTTTCAAATTCTCCTTCTTATTATAAGAAAGCTTGTAATTGGATTTGTGCTGAGAAAGCCCTTGCTGAGTTTGCCAAAAAATTTGCTCATACTCCCCTTCTTTTTGCTTGTAAGCTCTCACAAGAAAGAGAAAACTGCAACGTTTTCGCCTGGCTCTATCCAAAATAACCGTGGCTCTTTTGCCATAAACACCGTATTTCCAAACAGAAACCCTCTCCACCTCTTCCCCTTCTTCTCCCGGAGCTATCCCGGAAGAAACGCGCAAACAAAAAATATTCCCCTTGGCGCCAGGCCATTTATCCTGCGTATACAAATCAAGTAAAACCTTTTTTCCATCAGAAATAGTTACCCGAAAAGGAAACTTGGGATTTTGAGTTTTTCTAATCGTCCAAATGGCTCGATTATTCATAAGTCCGCCTTAATGTTGAGAGGATTGTTTTGCAGTCAATTGCAGTTTCAATCAATGATTGGTTTCAAAAAATCTCCTTTGCTCTTGAAAATAGCCGTTCTCAAATAAGCCTTTAACTCAATTAACCGGCTTTTTATTAGCGATTATTGATGCTTTTGAAGTCTTTATCAGTTACAATTAAATGATCTATCACTTCAATTCCCATTATTCCGCCGGCCTCTTGAAGCCTCTCGGTAATTTCCAAATCTTCTTCGCTGGGATTTGCGTCCCCCGAAGGATGATTATGAGCCAAAATAACTGAAGCGGCCAAACAATCAACCGCCGGTTTAAAAATCTCCCTGGGATGGATCAAATTAGCATTAAGCGTTCCCACCGAAACAACTTCTTTTTGCAGAAGTTGATTACGAGCATTGAGAAAAAGCGCCACCAGCTTCTCTTTTTTGGATTTTCTAATCTCTTGAAGATGAAAAACAGCCTCTCTGGCGGAATTAATTAAAGGCAAACTGTTGTCCTCCTTGTCAAAGGCTCTTCCGGAAAGCTCAAAAGCGGCCAGAAGTAAACAAGACTTGCCGGATTCAATACCTTTAATTTTAACTAAATCTTCATACCCCAAACCGGAAATTTTCTCTATAGGATAATTTTTCAGAATTTGCTTAGATAGCTCCAAAACACCTTTCCCTTTGGCGCCGGTTCTCAAGAGAATTGCCAATAATTCCTCGTTTTTCAAGTTTTCCGCGCCTCTTTCCATTAACTTTTCCCGAGGCATTTGATGTTTTGGCGTGTTCTTAATCGACATAAAATTATTTAATTACCCAATCCCCCTCAAAAAAGCAATCTTTAGATCAATACAGACTCATTGTTTATAAAAATTAGATTAAAACAAGCAGACAACAAAACAATGACTACTACTCTAATTTAACATTGATTATTCAATTTGAAAATGCTTCCCGCCAACAAAAACGCCTCCTCCTCCGATTCAAATTTTTCCTTTGAATCCCTTGACCGCTCAAAAATTTTCCTTTAAATTTTTTCCATTCTATTGACAAAAAGAGGGGTAAGTTGCATTATTATAACCCTGTTCTTTAAATTAAATACCGATAAAAAGGAGTGTTATTATGCCACCCTTATCCGTAATCAAATGCAAGCCGGCCACATTACTGAAAAGATTGCCGGAAACTGTCCAAACAAGAGTTAAAGATATGCAGAGTGTCGGAATAAGGTGTCAAATAAACCCGGTTAAAAATCCCGGCTTGGTAAAATTGGAATTCGGATCAGAGGAGAACGTTAAAGAAATAACCGAATTTTTCCATAACCTATACCAAGTTATGGATGATTTAAAGATTTTAGAATTGGGTTTAAATGCCAACGATCTCAGCCGAAATTATCTAAAATTAACAGTCACCGAAAGGGACAGGCGTTTAAAGTTTTATGATTTTTTCCTAAACCCCACGGGAGTATTAACAAAAGAAACCAAGCCGATCGATTTGTTATACTTTGAAATTCAAAATATGGACATAGTAATTTTCAATCGTTTAGTAACGGTTCTATCTAATTTTAACATAAGCTACCTTTTTTGAGGTAGCTGTCAAAAAAGCGGAAACGTAATACGTTCCCGCTTTTTTCTTTTTATATTGAATCAATTAGTGGACCGTACCGGGATCGAACCGGTCACCTCCTGTGTGCAAAACAGGTGCTCTACCAGATGAGCTAACGGCCCTGGATTTATACTGAAAACTCTCTCCCAACAATTAATTCTTTTATCTATAGAACAACAAAAACGGTAATCTGTGCAATAAAAATAAAATGCTTTAATCGCTTTTACCTGAGGATTGTCTCATTAAATCACCCCCCTTGTCAAGTCTTTTGCCGCGTCATTCTAAGGAGTTTCAACACTTTTTTGCCATCCACTGCTAAATGTTTCACGCAATATATAAAACATTTAAATAAATTGATCCGCTTAACGTCAATAATGAAAAAAGATTGAATTTAACGGAAATTGAAAAAATTTTCTTGGTTATCAATAATGGGGTTCTTTGTTTCTTATTCGGCCTTCTTTCTCTTGACTTTCTGCCCTCGAGGAGTGTCCTCTATTTCATAGCCCTTTTTGATAATTTCTTCTCTTATTTCATCAGCTTTTTTAAAATCTTTGTTTTTACGGGCACTCTCTCTTATTTGAAGCATTTTCTCAATTTCTCCATCAATCTCCTCCTTTTTTGGAATATTTACTTTCAAACCAAAGACTTGGTTAAATTTCTCCCAAATATTCCAAACCACTTGCGCGTCTTCCCTACTGAAAAGATCTTCATCCATCGCCGCATTGACAGCAGAAACCATTTCAAAAAAAACTGCCAAGGCCTTGGGAGTATTCAAATCATCATCCATGCTGCGCTCAAAATCTTTTAAAAATTTATTCCATCGCGTTTTTGCTTGAGATAAATCCTGCTTGGAATTTTCTTGCTCTTCTTTTTTAATAACCCCCAAAACGCTCTCCAGGAATCTTTCTATTTTCTCAAGATTAGCAGAGGCTTGATCCATACTCTGCCAGATAAAATTGAGATTAGATCGATAATGAGCCGAAAGCATTAACAAACGAAAAGCCATTGGAGAATAGCCTTTTTCTTCAATATCTCGCAAAATGTAGAAGTTTCCTTTGGATTTAGACATTTTTTGTTTATCAGCCAACAAAAAGCGCTGATGCATCCAGAAACGGGAAAACGGCTTGCCCGTAACTCCCTCGGACTGGGCGATTTCATTCTCGTGATGAGGAAAAATGTGATCCTCGCCTCCGGTATGAACATCCATAGTTTCTCCAAGATACTCAATAGACATAGCTGAACATTCTATGTGCCAGCCGGGATAACCGACCGACCAAGGGCTTTCCCATTTCATCAAATGTTCTTTGGGAGCTTTAAGCCATAAAGCAAAATCGTAAGGATTCTCCTTATCGGGATGCTCTTCCAAACGAGAGCCTTCTTTTAATTCTTCCAGTTTCTTCTTGGAAAGTTTTCCATAATCCTTAAACTTTTCTACGTCATAGAATACATTGCCATTTTTCTCATATGCCAAGCCTTTGTCCAGCAATGCTTGAGTTAACTTGATCATCTGAGGTATATGAGCTGTGGCTTTGGGGTAGAAATGAGCTCTTTTTAAGTTTAATTTTTCCACATCTTCAAAAAATTTTTCCGTATAAAAATCGGCGATATCTTGCGGAGTTTTCTTTTCTCTTTTGGCGGCTTTCAGCATCTTATCCTCCCCTGAATCGGCCTGGTTTAGCTCATCCTCGGTTAAATGCCCCACATCGGTAATATTCATTATTTGCCGAACTTCGTAGCCTTTATATTCCAAGTATCTCCTTAAAACATCGGCAAAAATAAAAGCTCTCAAATTACCGATATGGGCATAATCGTAGACTGTCGGACCGCAATTATACATTTTGACTTTGCCTGGCTCCAGTGGCTTGAAAGTTTCCTTCTTTTGGGTTAAAGTGTTGTAAAGTTTTAGCATAATTTGAGCTTGAATGATAAGTTAATCTCACTATAACAAAAAAACAAGCGAAAAAAAAGGCTTTGAAATATACCCCCGCCTTTTAAATCATAAATTTTAACTTTCGAAGTTAAATATTTAATCTTCCTCTTCTTAACCATTATTCAAGCTCTATAATCGTAACTCTATTTTATGCCTTCAATGTCTCCCAAAATTTTTCTTGCTCCTATGGCGGGCATCACCGATCTGCCTTTTAGATTAATTTGCAAAAAACAAGGAGCAGATAAGGTTTATTCAGAAATGATAAGTTCCACCGGACTTTATTACAACAATCGCCGCAAAAGTCTTCAATTGGCAAAATCTGTTCCGGAAGAAGGTCCTTTGGCGGTACAATTATTTGGCAACAATCCAACGCACTTCGGCTATGCCTCCAAGGTTGTTACCAACCTGGATAAAGAAAGCTTCGAAATTCCCTATCTAAGAACTCCCGAATCAATAGATATCAATTTCGGATGTCCCGCGCCTAAAATTTATCGTCAAGAAAGCGGATGTTTTTTAATGTACCGGCCCGGTGACGCCCGAAAAATTGTCCAAGAAGTTCTCGCCAATACTCATTTGCCGGTTTCTATTAAAATTCGAGCGGGAATTAAAAATTTTAGCGCTTTGACTTTTTTGGAAAAAATAGAGGATTTAAATTGGCATACCCTAATTGTCCACGCTCGCTCTTATGAACAAGGTTTTTCCGGAGCACCCGACTACCAACTAATAAGAGAGATAAAAAAACGTTTTCCCGACAAAGAAATTATAGCCAACGGAGGAATCTTTACGCCCGAAGATGCTCAAAAAATGCTTGAAAAAACTCTGGCTGACGGATTAGCTGTCGCCCGAGGAGCTTTAGGAAATCCTTGGTTGTTTTCTCAAATCAAAGAATATCTAAAAACCGGCCACTACACAAAACCAAGCTTTGAAGAGATCAAAAAGACGGCGCAAAAACACGCCGAACTTATTAAAAAATACAAAGGAGAAGGCAAGATGATGGAAATGCGAAAACACTTGGGCTGGTATTTTAAAGATTTTCCCAGCGCTAAAAAATTAAGAATTCAAATTAATTCCGCAGAAAGTTTTACTCAAATAAAAAATTTAATAAAAAAAGCCGGCGATTTAGCTTAAACCGCCGGCTATAAATTATTCCTGAAAAAGTTTCTTCCAACAAAACCAATCCTCGAGACTGGCAAAATACAAAACCTCTCCATCCCAAGCCGGAAGCCTGGGGCTAATCTCTGCTTCCTGCTCCAGTTCAAAACTGGAGCAATACCCGAAAGGTTTATATCTAAAAAAACCATTCCTCAACAAAAACTTGGAACACCTATCCACTTCCCGGCGAAGAACCAAATCTTTCCGGGATTTTACATATCTATTGAAATAAAAATTCCAATTGGGGATGAAAATTCCGCCCCTCTTAAAGGTTAGCTTTCTTATTTCTCGCCCGCTCAGACCGGATGACCACAAAAAAAATTCCTCTTCGTGATTATTCGTGTTCATCTTCATCTCCTTGTCGATCCTTGCTTCCAACATAACCACCTCCTCGTGATCAAAAAAGGAAAGGAGCCAAGTTTTCAACCCGGCTCCCCATCTTTCTACCAGTTGCCGTTAAAAGTTCTTTTTCCCTCTCGAATCAAGTCCAATAATTTGTCCACGGTTCGGAGTTGCTCCCTGGCTCCTTGTTGTTGATAACCTCCTCGAGCCCTATCTGTCCGATACCATTCCCGCGCCGCTTGAGCCCGCATCATCTCCTCCCGAGCCCACTCCTGGGATCCTCGAGCTAAGGAACTCTGCGCCTTCCCCATCTCATTGAGATATTGGGGATCACTCGAGCTCATCCAGGCCGGAGGAGCCGAAGGATAGTTGTGGGTTGGATTGTTCCGCAAAGCTCGATGCGGAGGGTTTTGCATATATCCCTCCGGCATCGTTGCGCACCCGGCCACAAGAACTGATAAAACGCTAAACAAAATCAAGCTTCTCATAACCCTCTCCTTTTTTCTATAAAATTTCAATGAACTTTTTTAACGTTTCATTATACACTTAAATACCTAAAATGTCAATATTGAATTTCTTTTTAAATATGTTATTATTATAAACTTGGTGATAAGAAAATTATCAAACTTGCAAGAAAGAAACCATAAATGAAGAATGCTTTTTTATCAAAATAAAATAATAACCATTAACATCGGAGGGAGTAAATGAAATTATGTTAAATTCTACAGAAGAGTTCAACAAAACCATAAATAAATCAGAAAATATATTAATCCTCCTTCCCCCTTCAGCTTCCGATGATGCGACAGCCTCTTCTTTGGCTTTTTATTATTTCCTTAAAAAACTAAATAAAAAAATAACCTTCTTTCACAGCCACTCTTTTCCTGAAAAATTATCCTTTCTTCCTTTTCCGGAAAAAACAACTCGGACTCTATCCGGATCGCGGGATTTTAAAATTATTTTTCAAACGGAAAAAAATAAAATTATTGACGTTCAAACCCGGGAAAAAGACAATCAATACATTATCAAAGTTACCCCGGAGAAAGGCTCTATCAATCCCAAGGATTTCTCTTTCATTCCGGCCGATTTTAAATTTGATTTGCTTTTTATACCGGAAACTCCTTCACTTGAAGAATTGGGCGAACTTTACCACCAAAATACCGACCTCTTTTTTGAAGTCCCTAAAATTAATATTGACCACCATTCTTCTAACGATCAATACGGACAAGTCAATTTAATTCAAACCACGGCCTCTTCCATTTCCGAAATTTTAGCTGAAATAATTTTGGAAAACCATCCCAAGCAAATAGACAAAAACATTGCCCAGGCTTTGCTGGCAGGTCTTATTTCAGCTACGGAAAGCTTCCAGAAACCCACCACCTCCCCAAAAGCAATGGCTATTGCAGCCGAGTTAATGAAACACCAAGCCGATCAACCTACTATCATTCGCCATCTTTACCGCACCAAATCCCTTCCCTTTTTAAAACTCTGGGGAAGAGTAATGGCTCGACTAAATTGGGATGAAAATAAAAAAGCGGCTTGGTCGCTGGTTTCCACTGAAGATTTCACCCAAAGCCAATCAGATGAGAAAGATATTCCGCTAATAACCGAAGAAGTCAGCAAAAACTTCCCTCAAAGCCAAATCTGCGCCATTATTTATACTGATTTAAACAGTCAAACAATAGGCCAAATAAAAATAAACGACGAAAGAAAGAGAAAGAAATTCAGCCAATTATACAACATTTCCGCGCCAACCCCTCTTTTAAAGATAACTTTTCCCGATATGAATTTAATAGAAGCCGAAAAAGATCTGCTTAAAAAACTGGAAGAAATAAATAAATTTTGACTTTTGTTTCAAACACAAAACAGATAAAACGCCCATTTAATAAAATAACCATAATTTTGCGCCTACCGCTTGAAGTTTACTTCCACCTCCATTTCTGATTTTTTCCATCACTTCTTTTATGGAGACTGTTTCCGAATACCATTCCCGCTGCAATTCCACCTTTTTTTGCTAAATTTCTCAAAAATTTATCTAAAAAATTAGAAATTTCGCAACGAAATAGAGCTTGGAAACAGCCCCTTATAACACCCAAGAAATTACCAAAAGCGCAATTGCCAACACCGGCATAACTCTAAAAATATTTACAAATAAAATTGCCGGCTTTTTCCATCTTAGACCCAGTCCTTCCGCCAAAGATTCTTTGGGAATAGTCCAGCTTATTATTCCCCCGCCAATCAGAGCCGATGCCACTACTACTTGATTAGCGGCAAATAAGTCTAAGATCTCTAAGAAAGGCCTCCCAAAGAAAGAAAATCCCACCGGCGTAAAACTCAACGCCGACAAGAACCCTAACGGAGCCACCGGCAGGAAAGCCCAGAGAGTGGCTTTCTTGTGGGAAAGGTAAAATTCTTCTCTTAAAGCTGTCTTTACCACTTCCATTCCGGCTATGCAAGAACTGATAGCCGCCAAGAAAAATAAAGTAAAGAAGGCCATTGCCAAATAAACGCCAAAGGGGATAGATTCAAATATCAAAGGAAGCGTGGTAAAAGCAAGCTGGGTTCCTTCTTGAGGATCTAAACCAAAAGAAAAAACAATGGGGAAAATTATAATTCCCGCCAGTATAGCGATGGAAGTTTCCACCAAAGCCACCCAGCCGGCCGCTCGAGGCAAATTGACATTTTTAGGAAGGAAACTACCATAAGTAATTAAGTAGCCTTGCCCCACCGCCAAAGAATAAAAAGCTTGGCCAAAAGCCAAAAGCCAAACATTCAAATTCCCCAAAGCCGGAAAATCGGGTTTAAACAAAAAATTCAAAGCCCGGGTTGCGCTGTCCAAACTCAAGCTATAACCGGCCAATAGAATTACAATTAAAATCAAAAAGGGCATCATTATTTTAGAAAGCATTTCAATAGTTTTCACTCCCCTGCTAACCACCAAAGCCGATATAATTAAAACTAAGAAGAAATAAACTAAAGAAACGTAACCGTCAGTAAAATCAGCAAAGCTTCTAGAAGACCCCGAATAGCTTTCCACCGCAAAACCCAAAGTCCAACCGGTAACAGCAAAATAATAACTCATTATCATCACAGTCAAAAAAACCACAAGCCAGCCAAAGCCGGCCGCTTTCTTGTGTAACAATCTAAAAGTTTTCACCGGACTGCCGTGCTCTGTTTTACCGGCATTTATCTCTAAAACCATCAAAGGTATCCCCAGCATCACAACAGCTATTAGATAGGCAAAGACAAAAGACCCGCCGCCGTTTTCTCCCACAATATAAGGAAATCTCCAAATATTGCCCAACCCGACAGCCGCCGCTATGGTGGCAAAAACAAAACCTCGCTCGGATGACCATTCCGCCCTTTTAAGAGGCCAAGTGATTTTCCGAAAAAAATTTTTCATAAAAAATATCTTTATATTCTGTTTTACTGACAAAATTATCCCAACAAATTAATTTTCCCAAACTCCTCAAACTCGTTTTATTTACTGATGTTAAGCACATATACCCATTATAGTTTAATATGAATGTATTTTCCAATTACGCAACAGCTTGAAGTTCGAATCCTGCAAATACTGAAGTCGAACTTCAGGGATTTTTTAGAACTTCAGGGATTTTTTAAAAAAGATTGCTTTAAGAAGTGCTTAATATCAGTTATTTATTAAACTCAGGATTACTTTTGTATTTTGAAGCTTAAGGCTTGAATCCTGAATTTTCCTTAAGCGTTTATTATTCACTCCTTGTTTCTTACTCCTTGCCTTTTTATTTGAATTTTGACATTTGATATTGATTTGAAATTTGGATTTTAAGATTTGAAATTTTAAACCCTTATCCCTCAAAGTGATTCAAAATATCTATTTAATCCCTCCAATCTGATCCCTATCATACCCATTTAAATTCTTGGGAGGGAAAACTTTATTCTTAAATGCTCGCATAAAATAATCCAACTCTTCTATTTTTAGCCACTTGCTAACCACAATGAATAAAATTCCTCCGACCAAAAGAGACACCCCCGCTTGAAGAAAAACTCCGGCAAAAGTTTCCATATTGATAGCGTAACCTAAAATTTCCCAATTTACCTTGTTCAATATAACAGCAGATAAATACTTAAAGCCCTGAATTCCTCCGGCCATAAACAGCGTTGCCACCATCACCTTCCAAACATTTCTCATAATTTCCCCCTCGTTTAAACCTCCTGTTTTTTTCCTTAAAATTATCAAAAGTAAAAACATATTAATCACGGAAGCCGCCGAAAAAGCTGAAACCAAGCCTAAAATTCCAAATCTTCCGATTAAGAGCAAAGCCAGGGATAAATTAACAGCTTCTGAAAAAAGCCCTGTAAAAAAGGGAACCTTGGTGTTATGGAGCGCATAAAAAGACCGGCACAATAAAGGAATAGCGCTTTGAGCAAATAAGGACAAAGAAAAAATCCCCAAAGCTTGAAAGGTTAATATAGTATCTTCCCAATCGAATCTTCCGGCTCCCAGGACAATCCTGACAATTTGAGCTCTCAGAATTATAAAAACAATCGAAGCCGGAATAACCAAAAACATAATTTTCCTAAAAGTGCCGGCAAAATTTTCTACAAACTCCCTCTTATTTTCCCGAGCCCAAGCTCCGGAAAGAGTTGGAAAAGCGGCCACGGCAAACGCTATCCCGAACATCCCCAAGGGAACGCCTTGAATATTGTTGGCCAAATTAAAAATAGCCAGACTTCCGGCCGTCAAAGTGGAAGCCAACACCGTTACTATTAAAAAATTAACTTGAGTAACTGCCAGCCCCATAGTTCTGGGGATCATCAGCTTAACAACTTTTATCAAATTGGGGTCCTTCCAGTCAAAATTAAATTTAAATCTCAACCCGCATCTAACCGCTTCCGGCACCTGAACCGATAAATGCAACAAAGCCCCCAGCACCACGCCCCAAGCCAGCCCCGCCAAGCCTAAAGATTCAGTAAAAAACAACGCGCCTATAATAATCCCGGCATTATAAAAAACCGGCGCTATAGAATAAAAAAGAAACTTATTAAAAGAATTTAAAATCCCTCCCATTATTCCCGACAAGCCAAGCAAAAAAGGGCTAATCAGCATTATTCTGGTTAAAGCGGTTACCATTTCTCTTTTCTCCGGCTCAAAACCAAAAGCTATCAAAGAAACCAACTGCGGAGCGAGTATAAATAAAACCACAGCCACCACAGCCAAGACTACCATGGCAATAGAAATAATCTTGTTTGCAAGACTCCAAGCCTCCTCTTTTTTCTCTCTGGAAATCAAAGAAGTAAAAACCGGAATAAAAGCCGCCGACAAAGCCCCCAAAATCAAAAGGTTGAAAATTAAATCCGGAATTTTAAAAGCGGCATAATAAATATCCAACTCATCGCCGGCTCCAAACTTGGAAGCTAAAATCCTGTCCCGAATCAAGCCAAAAAAGCGGCTTGCCAAACCAAATCCGGCCACCAACAAAGCCGCCCCGGCTATGCTACCGGAAGCTTTTTCTCCATTCTTAAAACAATCCACGGCTTTTTTAAACATAAAAAACATTGAGAAAAATTATTTTTTTCTTTTTGCTTTTAATTAAAGCTTTCAATTTAAAAAACAAGCCGATCAAACCATCTGATATTGCAACCTCTTTATTTGCTTTTCAGCTTCTTGCCAAACTCCAGCCACTCTTGAATTCCCATTTCCAAATTATATATCTCTTTGTAACCGTCTTGCGCCATTTGGCGAGCCAAAAAATCGCTCCTGCTTCCGGTCCTGCAATACAGGGCTACTTCTTGATTTTTCTTAACCTTCAATCTTTCCAGAGCTTCTCTAAACCTGGTTGACGGAGCAAGCTCCGCTCCTTTAATATAGCCTTTCTCGAACTCATACTTTTCTCTGACATCCAAAAGCCGAACTCCTTTCTTTTTAATCACTTCTTCAAAATCATCTGCTGACAACTGATGAATTGCCATATTTTGGTTTTAATTATTATCAGTTTCGGTTTCTTTGATCTCTTTAATCAACTCATCCGCATCCACTCCAAATTCGGCCACTACATCAGAAATTCTCTCAAACCTGGCCGCTGCGCAGCCCACGCAAGGAAGCCCGCGCTTTGCAAAAACCTCCACTGCGCCCGGATAGTTTTCTATGGTTTCCATTATATTAGAATCTTTGTTTAATTCAAACTTTTTTTCCATAGTCATAAAATTATAATTTAAATTCAAACCTAAATTCAACAGCCCTTATAAGCCTTTCGGATAATACTTCTCGTAAATACGCATTCCGAAATTTAACAATTCCTTATAATATAGAAACCACTGAACAATTAACTTTCAGCGTCTATTTTACTCCTTTAAGAGTA